>DASYAT010000300.1:0-32306 GCA_036501205.1 Streptosporangiaceae bacterium
CGCCTGGACCGGCAACCACCCCATCACCCCCGACGACCTCGCCCTCCTCCTCACCGAACACAACCTCCACACCAAACCCCTCCTCATCACCACCACCCCCAACCCCCACACCCCCCGAAACCTCGCCACCCAACTCACCCACCTCACCCACCAACCCACCATCACCACCGACCACATCACCTGGCCAGACGCCTAGCGATCACGCCGACCGGGCTGCTTCGCTCCATGGCCAACCCCGGTGACGACAAGGAATGTCAGATAGCAGCCCTGCCCGGCCGGACCGCTCCGGCCGGGCTCGTCTGGCCGGAGGCGCCCCGGCGCATTGCTGCCCCGGCGCCCGCCCGCATCGCAGCGGCCGTTGGCCAACGCCAGCGGGTCGGCCAGAACCGGGATTCTGTGTGAGTTATATCCTGATATACAGCTATTTTCTGGAAACTCTTCCGGTCATTCTTCCTGTCAGACTTCGTGGATCCGGCACAGGTCATTGCTGGATCATGAATCAGATGAATCAGATGAACAGGTTCGTCCAGACCGGCGTCGCGCTGATGGCTGGCGTCGCGCTAGTCGGCACGGCTGCGGGCAGCGCGAGCGCGGCCACGGGCAGTGCGACTTCGGCCCGGCCCCGTATATCGTTCACCATTACCTTGACGATGAAGAACGGTAACCATTTCTCGACCGGCCAGCCCAATCCTGTGGCTGGCAATCCGATCATCCAGACCTCAGCGCCGGGCCGGACGTTCACTTTCAGTAACAGCACCACCGTCGGGAAGTTCGATGCCGGCCCCCCACACCTTGGCGCTTAAAAGCTAGGCCCGGCGGGGTGTCCCGCTGTCGCCATAGCAGCAGCGCTGGGCCAGCGCTGCGGTCGGGTCCGCGGATGTGACAGCATCGCTGACCTGGAACTGCTAAATGCCGGGTCCGTTTTGTCGCAGGCGGCTGCGAGCATGGCGGGTGAGTTTGTCCGCATCCACCGGACCGCCAGGATGCCGGTCGGCCCGACGCGAGAATCTGGCAGGCTCCGGGCAGTACTCGACGAGGTTGCCGATGGGGTCAGGTCGGCGGCTGAGGCGGATCTGCGGCTGCTGATCAAGCGGAGCGGGCTGCCGGAGCCGTTGTATAACCCGGACTTGTACCTGGGGTCGATGTTCCTGGCCCGGCCGGATGCGTGGTGGCTCCGGTACCTGAACGCCCGGCGGCCAGGCACCTGGCCGCCGGGCGGCGGTCGGGACTTCTACCTGTGCAGGGTTGGGGGCGGGGTTACGGACTCGGTGTTGACATCGTTCGACTTTTGGTACAGGGCGGCGGTGTCGAAGACGTTGCTGGCTACGCCGGTCATGCCGTCGCGGAATCCTAGCAACATTCCCTTAGCGCCGTTGACGAGTGAATTCCACTGCTCGCTGAACAGCTTGCTGACTTCGTCGTCGTCGTCAGGAAAGGAGATCAGCGACACTGCCCTGGACAGGGAGCCGTAGATCGAATAGGCCACGGAGGCCAGATTGTTGAACCCATCGCCGTCCTTGGCCAGCTTATTGGGGTCAACTTCGAGGTTTGCCATCTTTGATCCCTTCCTTAACGAGTCGCCGGGACAGGACCTGGCTTGCCATCGGCCATGATCGCGTCCGCCCGGCGTACCGCGTCATCGAACATCTTGTCCACGCTGAATTTGCCTGCCAGGATGGCGTCGATGTCCATCCCGGCGGGAAACATCGACCGGTAGGCGTCGACCGCTCTGGCGCGGCTTTCGCTCCGGGCCTTGCTTATGACTTCCACGAGCACGGCACCCAATTCCGCTGGTGCCATCCGGCGGAATTTAGCGGTGTTGAACGCGATGGATGTGACCTCGCTTTTTCCGTCCAGGGTGACCGTGATCATGCCGTCTTTCGAGGTAACCTTGGTTGCCTTGCTCTGCATGTCCTTGCGGATTGATCGCAGGCGATCCTGAGAGCGGCGTAGTTCGTTGACTGCTTCCTCAAAGGACTCGTGCGGCTGCGCGCTCACGGTGTTCTCCAATCTGTCATCGCGTTTTGCGTCTGCTCGGTTTCGTTCCGGGCGCCGATGCCGGCGATCCGGCGAGGAACGGCGTCGAAGTCTTCCTCGGTGAAGCTGTCATCGTCGGAGGCCGGGCTGCCAAGCGAATTGATATCCGGCTCGGTGCCCCAGTACCGCGCTTCTTCCGGGAGGTAGGCGAGTCGCTGCCGCTCAACGCGGCCGAACCCAGATCCCGCGCCGCCGGCGCCGCCCATGCCGCCCATCGGCGTCATCCCCGGCCCGCCTTCGCCGCCTTCCCCCATCACCCCACTGGCGCCCGGCATCCGCGGCGCGAGCACGGTGCCATCTCCGGTCACGACAGTGCCGACTTCACCTGGTGCCCGGGCGCTAACTGGGGGTGCGGTTGGCGTGGCCGACGGCGTGCCATCAACCGACAACCCAACCTGGCCGGAGGTTGGCCCGCCGGGTACTTGTCCCGACTTCAGGCCGATCACGCTGGAGGTCACTGCGGGCGGCCTGGCCACGATTGCCGGTACGCCCGATCGCTCGAGTACGACGCCGCCCGGACCGCGACCGAGCGAGAACCCGGCGTTCGGCGCCGTCAGGGGTACCGTGAGGCCAGGCTTCTTGCCTCGCTCGGCCCGCTTGCGCCGTCGGTCCTCATCGTTGCCGGTCGCCCCGGGCCGTCCGATCGCGCCGGTGAAACCGGGTTCCCGCAGACCCGTCGACAGGTCACTGGATGACCCGTTAGCCGGTGAACCTAGATCTACGCGCGACGACAATCCGGTGGGATCGGGAGCGGGTACGCCGAAGTTCGCGCCGTCGGCAGAGATGCTGCCGCCCGGCCCGGGCAAGTTCGGACGGCTCAGGGCAAGAGTGCTAATCGCGGTAAGACCAATGGGATTCTGATCGCCGCCGGGCGGGACCTGAACTGGTCCGCCGGAGGCATCCACGACACCGAAATGACCGCTGACGTCGCCCGGACCATTCAGACCGCCCGGACCGTTCAGCCCGCCCGGACCGGGCGACGTGACCAGCAACAGGTTCGGCGGCAGGTTAGCGCCAGAGTTAGGTGGCTGACCGCCGAAAGTCGGTGGCGGGGCACCAGGGCCAGGTGGCTGGGCGCCAGGATCCGTCGGACCATTCCCGCCGGTCGGCGGAATGTTGACGTGAAGGTCGTTGGGACCTTTTTTATTTGGATTGTTGTTATTAAGTGTCGGATCCACCGGATTCGGCTGGATGGGCGGCGTCCCGGGCCCGATCACTGGCACCAGATCGTTCGTCGTGGTGGTGAACTGAGTGACCAGCCTGCTCAGCGCGCTACGGCCGAGCAGGTCGAGGCCAGCGAAACCATCAGGGACGCCGGTTAGCGTGCTCGTCCACAGATTCTTCGCCAGTTGTTCGACCACCGGCCAGGTCGAGTCAACGGTGAGGTCCCCGAACGGCGTGTTCTGCGGGTCCGCAATCACGTAACCGCCGTTCCCGTCCGGTGTCGCGATCTGTTCGAGAACGGTCACGATCGCGCCGAGCGGCGAATGCGAGACAAGCTGGGTCCAGGATGAATAGGCCGATAGCAGGTCGGTCAGGAAGGTCACGGCCGATCCGCCGGCCGTGGTGATGGAATCGCTGTACCGGACCGGCACGGTCAGCTGCTCGTGCAGGTTGACTGCGACCGTCTTCAGATGATTAAGCAAGTCGGCCGCCACGCTAGCCAGGTTGCCCTGGAATCCGACGATGGACCCGGAGGTCGCGTCGGAGTACATCTGGCCGAGGTCCTGCGCCGCCGACTGCCAGAAGTCAGTGACGCTGGACACCGAGAGACTGGCCGCGTCGAAGCTCGGCGGGACCAGCGGCAGCCCGTTGTACTGATGCGATGACGCCGCGGACAGCGCCTGCGGCGGGGTATTCAGAAAGCGGTCCCAGGGGCCGCCGGCCGTATACAGAGCCGGGTTGAGGTAGATCTGGATGGAGGTGGCGCCAGAGTTCTGGCTTGTGTTCCAGCCGGCCGTCCAGATCAGATGCGAGCCCGGACCTGGCTGGCCGTCGTGGCTGATCGTCAGCCATGACTGGCCGGTAACCTCGCTGCGATCGGGGATAGGAATGTTCAGCACGGTGGCCAGTACCGACTCCCACGGCCAGGCGGAGTAGTCGTCATTGCCGGCCGTTGGTTCTGGCGTGCTCGTGCCGGTTCCGGACAAGGGCACATCGGTCGTGACGGATAGCGAGTCGGTTGACTGGTAGTGCGCCATCAATACGCCCCTTGCCTGTGCTGGGTGTGCCCGGATCCGGCGGGCGGCTCGGCGTAGTCGTCGGTGTCCTCGCCGAAGTCGGTGAAGTCGCGGCCGATGGAGGCAGGCCCGAGAGTGGGGGCGGTACCCCAGATGTCCTCATCCTCGGCCAGCCAGGTCGTCCGCTCCCGCTCCTGATTGCCCTGCTGCTGGCCGCCCATGCCCATGCCACCGCCGGCCATCGGCGGGAAGAACGGCACCGCGCTGGTGCCGCTACCACCCGCCGCCTGCGCGACCTGGGCACTTCCGCCAGACGGCGCGACAAACCGGCCGCTCGATGCCGACGGCGCCGACGCTCCGCCAGTCAGGCTCGGCAACCCGCCGCCGGCGGCCGGCCCGGCCAGCGGTCCGTTCCCGACACCGCCAGTGAACGCCGGCCCGCTGCCAGCACCGCCGCCGACACCGCCCAGGCCGCCAAAACCGCCGCCAGTCACAGGAGCGGTCAGACCGCCCAGCCCAGGCAGTCCGGCCGACCCTGGCCCCGTCGGCAGCCCTAGCCCCGTCACCGGAACCGGCTCAGCCGGCACGCCGACGCTGGTCAGCGCGTGCCGCAGGGCCGAGCCCAGGCCCCGGCTCTCCCCCAGCACCGTCTGCAGCTCGCCGCGCAGCGGCCCGGTAGCCGGGACCTGGCCGCTGCCAATGGCCGTCGTCAGGTCATGCTGCACGGCCCGGTTGTCGGCCAGTGCCGTCTGGATCGAGCCCAGGCTCGGCGTGCCCCCGCTGGCCAGCGCCCGGTCCAGCGAATGCTGCGCTTGCTGGCTCTTGGCCAGCGCCGCCTCCAGCGCATTGTGCAAGGGGCCTGTCTTCGGTATCTGCCCGCTGGCCAGCAGATGCCGGATCGCGTTCTGCATCTTGCCGTTCTCGGCCAGCGCGGTATGCACGAAATCCCCGCCCGGTACCGCGCTGCCGAGTGCGTGCCGCAGGGCCGCCCTGGTGTGGGCATTCTCACCCGAGGCCTGCTGGAGCGCGGTCCGCAACGGACCCGTTTTCGGCACCTGCCCGCTGGCCAGCGCCTTGTTCAGCAACGACTGCACATTGCCGTCGTCGCCCAGTGCCATCTGCAGCGCTGTGCCGGCCGGAGTCTCGCCGGCCAGCGCGCTGCGCAGCGCGGCTTGCACCATGCTGTTGTCGGCCAGCGCCATTTCGAGCTCGTTGTGCAGCGGACCAGAACTCGGAGCCAGCGCGAGCGCCTTCTCCAGCGCCTTCCGTTCGGCCTGGCTGTCGGCCAGCGCCGTTTGCAACTGGCCCGGCACGGGTTCGCCGAGGCCATTGAGACTGCCTAGCCCCGCAGCCGGACTATTGAGCCCGCCGAGGCCATTAAGACCTCCCGTGCCATTGAGACCGCCGAGGTCACTAAGATTGCCGAGGCCATTAAGATTGCCTGGGCCGCTAAGATCGACTGGGCCGTTGAGTCCACCGGTACCGTTAAGTCCCTGAAGACCATTGAGCCCCCCTAGGCTACTGAGTGAATTGAGACCATCACCTACGCCGAGGCCTAGGTTGCCGAAGCCACCTCCGAGATTATTCAGCCCATCACCAAGACCCAAGCCCAGATTGCCGAAACCGCCCCCTAGATCATTCAGTCCGCTACCAAGGTCGTTGCCGAGGTTACCCAGGCCATTCCCGAGACTATTCAGGCCGTCGCCTAGGCCGTTAAGATCACCCAATCCGCCACCGGTATTGAGATCGCTATTGTTCAAATTACCGTCGCCCGACGAGGAAACCTGCGATAGCGCGGGCGCAGTCACCGGCTTGACTATCCCGGCCGTAGTCAGGTAGGAGGCGGTGAGCGTGTTTATCAATGACCGGGCGTTGGTGTCAAGTGTCTCTTGAATCGAGGTCAGCCAGAGCTGCTTGGCCTGGAACTGCGAGGCCTCGTCCTTCAAGTCTTGGCCGGCGGTGTAGAAGTAGCCCATCGCGTTCAGGTAAAAATCCTGGACGCCATCAAATGCGGCCGCCACAGAACCAAACGTCCGCGGATCGAGAGCGATCGTCGTATAGTTCGGCGGTGTCGAGGAAACTACCTGATAAAGCTGCTGTACCGGGGTGTTATAATACTCGTCCCATGGCCCGCCCGTTTCCTGCAGGGCAGGATTTAGATATACAAAAAAATCCGGCAGACCCGATCTTCCCGAGATTGAGAAGATCTGAAAGAGGGTGCCCTTTTCGTAACTGCCATCGTTCACCGTCCACCGAAGACCGGAGATCAATGACCGATCCGGCAACTTCAGCCCCAGTACGCCGTTAAGCACTTGCTCCCAGTTCCAAGCGGTATAGTCGTCACCGCCTGGGGCGTTTATCGGAGTGGCGGCCGGCGTGTTGTTGCTGTATCCCCAAGCTGGCGCATGGTCAGGCTGGTTATAAGTCCCGGGCGCAGGACCGGGGTCGTAATTCCCAGATCCGTGGGAAGTGGTGTCCCAAGTGACGTTTAGGTTCTTATTTGAGGAAGTGGAGACGGCGGACACGGGTATTCCTCCTAGCGCGCACCCGGCGAGGCGTGAGCGAGCTATATGTCAGCCGGCAGGTGGCGTATTCGGGTTCGCGGGTGGCGTATTTGGATTTTGCGTCGACGAGCTTCCGGGCGGATTGCTCATGTCGCCGATCGTGTTCTTGAAATCTTTGATCAGGCCGTCCACGGCGTCGTTATTTAGGCTTTCCGTGTCATTTAGAGAGCTGACCGTAGTGGTAATTTCCTCGCTCATGTCCTTGAGTACTTTGTCGAGCCACTGAAGCTGACTGTAAACACTTCCTCCGGTGGTCTTGAGCGCGTTCGCTAGAGCCACTCCGGCGTCGAATCCCGGCGGACCTGCGAGCAGGGTGAGATTGTCTACTGGATTGATGTAGTTCGTGGTAGCCGGGTCGTTGCTTGGCCCGATTCCCCTGATCTGAACCTCGACGTCACTTCGCAGCTGATCGATCTGACCTTTGAATTTATTCAGGTAGGCCGTGTCGATCTGGGTGACGTTGCCGTCTGCCATCTTCAATCCCTCCTAGAAGAGCTGGTGCTCCTTTGGCTGTCCGGCGCAGGCGCCGGACAGCCAAAGATCCGGTGGATCAGGTGATCGAGGACCACTGAAGCGCGAGGTTGTTGTCGGTCGTCCCGTAGTTGACGCTCATGTCGTCGAGCGTTGACCCGTACTGGGTTAGCAGGGAGTTCATCTGGGTCAGGTCGTTGTTCCACCTGGCCTGGACGGTGGTGTATTCCGTTTCCGAGGCACCTGACCAGCTCGCGCGGAGAGGGTTAATGACATCCTCAAGCTGACCCAGCACCCGCTGGATCGCCATGTCGGCGTCCTGCAGCGCCTGATGAACGTTGTTGACCTGGCCATAATCGACATAGATCTGGCTGTCGCTGGCTGACATGTGATTTCCTTTCTTCGGTCTTGTAGGCGGATTACTGCGAAACTCTTACTGCGGAGCGCCGACGAATCCGGACGAACCGAACTGCGGCAGCGCGGCGGCCATCTCCATGCCCTGCTGGTTGCTCCTTTGCAGCTGCAGGGCGGTGTCGCCGAGCTGCTGGGCCATCCAGTTCAGGGTGGACCTGAGGTCTTCGAAGTCCTGCGTCCACTGCACGACCGCCATGCCGAATCGCTGACCGGCGGTAGTGACCATCGCGGTGCTCGTGAGCTGCTGCTGTGAGTCGAAGACTCCGCTCACGATCTGAGTCAGCGCGGTGACCGCTCCCTCGAATGCTTGCTGTGCCTGAAGCGTCACGTTGATCTCGTTCTGAGTCACCGGCGCGGAATTTCCTGCAGGCATGACTGGCTCCCCTTTCGGAGTTGATTGGTTAACTTGGATCGTGTTTTTTTAAAAGGGGACCCTTCACCTCCTCATCGGGGCCAGGTCGAGGGCGGGGCCGGTCGGCAGTAGGCCGAGCAGCGACGCGGGGACCGGGACGGCACGACCCGCCCGGTAGCCGAGGGCCGTAGCGGCGCTGGCCGACGGCACCGCGAACTTGACTCCGGCATCTGTCACCAGGAAGAGGGTGTCGCCGCCTACGCCGGGCGCGGCCTGCGGTCGGACCAGTCCCCCGCCGCCGGGAGCCACCTTGATCAGGTTGGCGGTCTGCGGGTTGCCGCTCACGCCCGGGGAAGTCAGCGCAGGCGGCGCTCCCGGTGGCGGTTCCGCGAAGTCGAACTGCGGCGCGCCCCCGGCGGCGGGGTATCGCATGCACGGAACACCAGGAGTGGCCGAGTCGTCTCGCGGCGGCGCCGATGGCGCGTCAACTGTGTCCGGCAGTTTCTGGGCCGTGATGGGGGCGTTCACCATCGCGGCCGGGCTGACCGGGACCGGTGCCCCCGCCGCGCTAGACGGATCGCCGAGCAGGATCGCCGCCTGGGCAGCCGTAATCGGGACGAGCGCGCCGGCCTCAGCGAGATAGAACTCGCTCTGACTGCCGACATTGCTGGTGACCAGGACCTGGCCGACGGTAGTGCGCACCGTCCCGATCACCGGCCCGCGCCCGCCGCGTCCTGGCAGGTTGATCGGCCGCAGGTCCGGGCCAGCCGGTACCGCGTTCAGCCAGGCCGGGCTGACATTGGTGACGGGGGCTCGGCCGAGCCCGAGCGCCCCGGCGATCCACGAGGCGTCCAGCTTCAGCCGCTGACTGTGCCAGACCAGGTACTCGGTGCCCTCGGCCCGCACGAGCAGCGCGCCGTTCGGCGGCGGCGGACGGACCGGAGTCGAAGTTCCGATCGTCAGCGATACTTGCGGGTGACCCGCGCTCAGGGCACAGACCAGCCAGGCGCCCTGGCCGGCCGCACCGGCAGCTGGCATCGTCTCGGGCGCGCCGACGATCCCGACCGGCTGACCCTGCGCGATGCCGGTCAAGGTGGCGGCAGGCACCACGGTCATCGCCGTGTTTCCGCCGGTCAGCAACATCGCGGAGGACCAGTTCAGCACAGGCCTCAGCTCGTGACCGGCGTACAGGTAGCGCGCGCCGGTCTCCTTGGCCATGACCAGCTCACCGGCCGTCAAAACGGGTGTTTTGCCGCCGGTCGAGATGAGGCCCCAGACCAGGAACGCCGCGACCATCAGCGTGCCGAGCAGCAGCCCGGTGAATGAGCCAAGGCCGGTCCGGCGCAGCGGACTCTCCGGAGAGTCAGGTTCGCCATGCACCAGCGCGGAAGTCAGGCGCCCGACTACGTAGGCGTGAGCCTGAACCTGGTCACGTCGTGATCTCATGTCGCACCGCCCGCCTATCCGCGCCCGGTCTTGGCGAACTGGTAGAGGTTGAGCAGCCAGAGGACCGCCGGGATGAGCGCGACCGCCGTGAGCGTATGCAGCAGGTCACCAGCCCGGCCCCAGTGCGGCAGCAGCTTGGCTCCGGGCAGCGAGCGCTCGGCCGCGAAGATCAGCCCGGCCGCGATCACCATCGCGGCCAGCACCGTCGGCCAGGAACGGGCATCGGCCCGGAGCCCGGCTGCGATCACGACGGCCGCCGCGCCGCTCACCGCCGGCAGGACGATCGCGAGCCGGTGCCGGGCCGACACGAGCACCCGCGAGTGCAGCATCAGCAGCGCGATCACGTCAATCGCGACTACGCGCGCTGGCAAGCCGGTGGTAAACGACAACGCGGCCAGGCAGCCGGCGATGACCACGCCCAGCCCGCTGTACAGGCCGGTCATATACCGGTCAGCCATCCGAGTGCTCTCAAGCACGTGCTGGCCCGGCACGGGATCAAGGTCGGCCTGTAGTTCGTCAGGGCTGCTCGGCGTCGGGTCAAGCCGCATCTTCGCCAGCTTGAACGCGATCACCGGGACCCAGCCGCCCAGCGGCAGCATGAGCGCCAGCAGGATCCCGGCCACCGAGGCGGCATCCAGTTTGGCGAAGGTGGCCAGTGCGCCGCCGACCGCCACGAGCGCGGACGCGACCCACACCGCGACCAGCGCCGGATGCCGTCCGCCACGGACCAAGCTGATCGCCATCGCCGCCCCGGCCACGGCAACCCCGCAGGCCAGAAGCATCGGGCGCCAGCTCGCCAGACTCGCCGGGCCGGCTCCGCCGTCGCCGCGAAGCAGCGGCAGTTCGGCCGCGGCCAGGCCCGCGTAGCAGATAGCGGACGCCCCGAGCACGTTAGCCGCGGGCAGATCGGCGAAGGCGCGCGAGGCAACGGCCGCGAGGCCGATCAGTACGGCTGCCATGGCGGCCGCAAGCAGATCGGAGCGTGCGCCCAGGTGACTGGCCAGCAAGACGATCCCGGCCGCGAGCGGCACGGCCAGCAGGCCAGCCAGCAACCGCCTGGACATGTCGGGCTGCCAGCGATCGGGCCGGGCGGAGATTCCCGTGGCAATGCCGTCGATGAGATCGTCGAAGTCGAGCGGCGGCAACTGCTCGGCCCGGGGCCGCAGGTGCACCACGTCGCCATCGCGCAGGCCAAGGGCCGCCACGCTGAGCTCTTCCCGCAGCGGCGGGTCGCCGAGCCGCTGCAGCACCCAGCCGCCGTGCTCGAGGCCGGCGTCGGCGAGGCCGTCACCGAGGTGGCCGACCAGGGCAGGGAGCAAGTCGATGAGCGGCACGTGCGCCGGTACCGCTAGCTCTGCGCTGGCGCTGGGCCCGCACAGGGTGAGGCGGCACAAGTCGTCCATCATCGCTGGCTGGCGAGCCTGCTCGGCGGAGCGGTCGGCGGTTTCGGTGACGCTGACTTGCGCCGCCCCCGCGCTGGCGTCGGACCACGGCGCGAGATCCGTGAGCGGGCCGCCGCTTCCATTGGCGGCCGACTCTGGCGAATGTTCGTTCATTTCATCCATACGCGCGGGCCGGCTTGGCTGCTTCACTGCCGCGATTGACGCGTTCGCGGCATGGCGCGCGTATAGCTAACGTCGCGGTTTTGCCGCGAGCCCGCCCGTTACCCAGAGCGGGCGCCGATCCAGAAAGGGAAACCGGCGATATGAGCACGACCTTGTTCCGGCGTCCGGCTCGACGGCAGCCACCTGAAATGCCGAGCGGCGAACTGTCGCTCCAGGAGCCGCCGGTGATGCCGGAAGAGCCCACCGGCAACCTGGGGCTGCTGCTGACCTTCCTGCCGATGGCGCTCGGATCGAGCATGATGATCTTGCTCTTCGTCACCCCTGGGAAGGGCAGCGGCGCGACGACCTGGCTGGCCGGCGGCCTGATGATGGTGACCACGATGTCGATGATGGTCGGCCAGATGGGCAAGACGACCAGCAGCCGCAAGCGGCGCACCAAGGGCGAGCGCCGCGACTACCTCAGATACCTCGGCCAGACCCGCAAGAAGGTCAGGCAGCAGACGGCTCAGCAGCGCCGGGCGCTCGCCTGGATTCATCCCGACCCGACCGCGCTGTGGTGGGTCGCGATGAGCGCGCGGCTCTGGGAGCGGCGCCCTGGGCACCCAGACTTCGCCGATATCAGGATCGGAACCGGACCACAGCTCTTCGCGGTCAAGATCAACCCGATGCAGACCAAGCCGGTTGAGGATCTTGAGCCGCTCTGCGCTAGGGCGCTGCGCCGGTTCATCAGCGCCCACGCGACGGTGGCCGACCAGCCCGTGGCGGTTTTCCTGCGCAGCTTCGCCCAGATCTTCCTGACCGGCGATCCTGACCTGGCCAGGTCCGCGGCCCGCGCGGCCCTCACCCAGCTCCTGGTTCTTCACGCGCCGGAGGACCTGCGCATCGCGGCCTGCTGCAGTGAGCAGACCGCCGCCGACTGGGAATGGATCAAGTGGCTGCCGCATTCACAGCACGCCAGCGAGGCCGACGCGGCCGGGCCGGTTCGCGCCCTGCGGCCGGCGCTCGGTGAGGTCGTCGCCCTGTTCGGAGAGGAGTTCGCCGAGCGTCCCCGGCATGAGCCTGGCGCCGCACCGAGCCGGGAGGAGCCTTACGTCGTCGTCATTCTCGATGGCGGCGACGTCAGCGACGAGACGCGGTTCGTCACGGCCGGGTACCGGAACGCGGTCTTGATCGACGTCGGCGCCACCGTAGGCTGGCGGCACTCCAAGCGGGTCTTGCGGCTGGATTTCACCGCCGACGATGACGCTGCCGGAGCAGAAGGTCCTCGCCTCGACATGGTCCAGGCCAACCGGTCAGGTAAGGAGATCCGGACTTGCGTCGGCCGTGGCGACGTGCTGAGCGTCGAGCACGCCAGGGCCTGCGCCAGGATCGTCTCGCCGTTCCGGCTCGGCGTCACCACCGAGATCTCCGAGCCGCTCGCCACCGACTTCGACGTGGCCAAGCTGCTCAACATAGGCGACGTCGGCACGTTCGATCCGCGCCCGCTCTGGGCGGCCAGGACGGCGGCCGACCGGCTCAGGGTGCCAATCGGCATTGACGAGGACGGCGGGGTCGTCGAGCTGGACATCAAGGAACCCGCCCAGGGCGGCAACGGCCCGCACGGCGTGCTCATCGGCGCTACCGGCTCGGGCAAGAGCGAACTGCTGCGCACCCTGGTCTTGTCGATGGCGATCACTCATTCCTCAGAAACCCTGAATTTCGTGCTCGTCGACTTCAAGGGCGGCGCCACGTTCATCGGCCTCGACCAGCTGCCGCACACCTCGGCACTCATCACCAACCTGGCCGACGAGGTGCAGCTGGTCGCCAGGATGCAGGAATCCCTGCAGGGAGAGCTCGTGCGCCGGCAGGAGCTGCTGCGGCGGGCCGGCAACTACAACTCGGCGCTCGACTATGAGAAGGCCAGAGCCCAGGGCGCGCCGCTCGACCCGCTGCCGACGCTGTTCGTCGTCGTCGACGAGTTCAGCGAACTGCTGTCCGCGCACCGCGAGTTCATCGACCTGTTCGTGATGATCGGCCGCCTGGGCCGGTCACTGGGCGTCCACTTGCTGCTGGCGTCGCAGCGGCTGGACGATGGCAGGATCCACCAGCTTGAGTCACACCTGTCGTATCGAATAGGCCTGCGCACATTTTCCTCCATGGAATCACGCGCCGTTATCGGCGTCCCCGATGCCTACGAGCTCCCCGCCCGCCCGGGATCTGGCTACATGCGGATCGACAACTCGACGCTGATCAGGTTCAAGGCCGCGTACGTGTCGGGCCCGTATCGCGCGGCTACCTCCAAGCGCCAGCGCATCGAGGCGGTCAGGCAACTGGTCGTTCCCTATGTGACCGACCACATCGCGAGCCGCGGACCTGGTCAGGGCGGAGCCGCAGCCAGTCCGGATGAGCCCGCGGGCGACAACCATACGGACCCGGCCGGCCAGGACGCCGGCGGCGAAGGCGGCACGCTGCTTGAGATGATGATCGACCGGATCGCCGGCAAGGGACCAGCGGCCCACCAGGTGTGGCTGCCGCCGCTGCCTGCGTCGCCGCCGCTCGATGAGATCATGCCCGCGCTCGAGCCGATCCCCGGCGTCGGGCTGGCACCCGTGGACTGGGCCGGGCGCGGCGGCCTGGTGGTGCCGATCGGTGTCGTTGACCGGCCCTTCGACCAGGTTCGCGACCTGCTGATGGCCGACTTGTCCGGTGTCGGCGGGCACGCGGGCATCGTCGGCCGGGCCCAGGGCGGCAAGAGCACATTGCTGCGCACGCTGATCTCCAGTATCGCGCTCACCCATACCCCCGTGCAGGCACACTTCTACTGCCTGGACTTCGGCGGCGGCATGCTCGCCAGCATTGCTGACCTGCCGCACGTGGGCAGCGTCGCCACCAGGCTGGAAACCGACCTGGTCAACCGGACGATCGCCGAGATCACCGCGCTGGTCACCAGCCGGGAGCGGCGATTCGGGGAGCACGCCATCGCCACCATGGCCGCCTACCGCCAGCAGCGCGCGGCCGGAAAGTTCAGCGAGGATCCGCACGGCGACGTGTTTCTCGTCATTGACGGCTGGACCACGTTCAAGACCGACTTCGAACCGCTGGAAGCCGCGCTCAGGCAGGTGCTGCCGCGGATGCTGAACTACGGCGTGCACCTCATCGTCTGCGCCAACCGGTGGATAGAGCTGCACAGCTCGGTGCGCGACCAGATAGGGACCAAGCTGGAGCTCCGGCTGGGTGACCCGCTTGAGTCCGTTATCGACATCCGGGCTTCAAAGAACGTGCCTGAACTGCCGGGACGCGGGCTGACCACCGGCAAGCTGCAGTTCCTCGGGGCGCTGCCGCGCATCGACGGCAGCAGCGAGACGGCCGACAGCGAGGACGGGCTGGCGGCACTGGTCGCCAACATTGGCGACTGCTGGTCCGGCGCGGTCGCTCCCAAGGTACGGATGCTGCCGGACAAGCTGGGTGTCGAGGAGTTGCCGCCGCCGGAAGGCAAGCTCAAGGTGGCCATCGGCTGGAGCGAGACCGACCTGGCGCCGGTGTGGCACGACTTCAGGACAACCGCGCACCTGACCATCCTCGGTGACACCGAGAGCGGCAAGACGAACCTGCTCCGGCTCGTCGCCCGGGCGGTAACCCGCTGCTACACCCCGGACGAGGCTCGCGTCTTCCTGGTCGACCTGCGCCGTGAACTCTACGATGCGGTGCCGGCCGAATACCGGCTCGGCTACGCGGTCTCCGCCGCGGTCGCCAGCCAGGTCGTGACCGACATCGCCGCCCAACTGCGTGACCGCGTGCCCGGCCAGGACATCACGCCCGAGCAGTTGCGGCGCCGCGACTGGTGGAGCGGCCCTGAGATGTTCCTGCTGATCGACGATTACGACCTGGTCGCGTCGTCCGCCAGCAGCCCGCTGCAGCCCCTGGTCGACTTCCTCCCGCAGGCCGGTGACATCGGCTTGCATGTCGTGATCGCCCGCGGCGCGGCCGGCTCCATGCGCACGTCGATGGACCCGGTGCTGCGCCGGCTCGGCGAGTCCAATACGCCCGACCTGGCGCTGTCCTGTCCGCCGTCGGAAGGGCCGCTGCTCGGCAACGTACGCCCCCGGCAGTTCCCGCCCGGCCGGGCCATGCTGCTCAGCAGGCGCGGGTTCCGGATCCTCCAGACCGCGTTCGTCGGCGACCAGGACAAGTCCTAGCTATGGAAAGCCCTAGCCATAAAGGTCACTGAGCGGTCGCGGAGTTCACTGAGTGCCCGGATTTATCACTGAGTTCACAGCTTCAAGGTCACTGATCTGGCCGGCGTCGCGCCTATGGGTCAGCGAACACGATGGTAGCTATGAACACACACGCTCTTGCGGGCCCGGCTAGGGCAAACGGCGAGTCGATGAACCAGTTGTGGCGGATCAACGGCGCCTCGCTGATGCGGTTCGCACTCAAGCTCACGCTCGGCGACAAGCATCGCGCCGAGGACATCGTCCAGGAGACCCTGGTTCGCGCCTGGAGGCACCCCGAGATTGTAGACGGCCACGCGGAAACCATCAGGCCCTGGCTGTTCACGGTGGCCCGCAACGTCGGCATCGACCTGTGGCGGATGCAGTCGCGACGCGATGACATCATCGAGGACCGGCCGGTCGACCGGGCCAATCCGGTGCACGACATCGATCAGGCCATGACGGCCATGGACGTGCGCGCGGCGCTAGCAGAACTGACACCTGAGCACCGGCGGGTCGTCGTGGAGGTCTACTACCTCGGCCGGTCGGTGGCCGAAGTCGCTCAGCTGCTCGGTATCCCGGAAGGCACCGTCAAGTCGCGTACCTACTATGCCCTCCGCCAGCTCAAGCGGCTGATTTCTGAGGCATCCGCCGAGCACATCAATCCTGCGCCGACGCCATTCCCACAGACGCTGACGGCCTAAAACTAAATGCGACCCGACCTACAACAGGCCATTCGACGCATGGGTAGCGGAGCACACCGAACACTACGATTGGTGCCGTGGGCGATGACTGGTTCGTGGGTCGAGGCGAAGAGCTTGGCCTGCTTCGAGGATTGGTGGCCGGAGTCATCGCCGGGGTAGGCGGGTCGGTCCTGGTCGAAGGCGAGCAGGGAATCGGCAAGACGACACTGCTGAGGCATGCGCTCTCGACCGCGGCGGACGGCTGCCGGGTCGCCTGGGCGACGGCCGATGAACTGAGCCAGCAGTTTCCCCTCGGGCTGATGGCCGACTGCTTTGGCCAGCAAGGTCGGCTGGCGGCGACCGGCGAGGCAGGCGCCCCGGGCGTAAGCGGCGGAACCGCAGGCCATCATGTGCTCGCCGGCGACCCGGTACTGGCCGGAGTCGAGCGGATGCTTGAGCTGGCTGACCGGCTCTGCGCCGCGAGCCCGCTCGTGGTGGTCGCCGAGGACCTGCAATGGGCGGACGAAGCCAGCGTCCTGGTGTGGAACCGCCTGAGCCGCGCGGCCCGCCAGGCACCAATGCTGGTAGTCGGTTCACTTCGGCAGGCGCCGGCCAGGGAGGACCTGGCGCAGCTGCGGCGAGGGGTGACCGCACGCGGCGGGCACGTGGCAACACTCGGTCCGCTCGCGGCACTCGAAGTCACCGATCTGGTGGGCAAAGTGGTGGGTGGCCGCCCAGGGCGCAAGCTGACCAAGCTCACCGGGCAAGCGGGCGGAAATCCGCTCTACGCCACGGAGCTGGCCGATGCGCTGGTGCGGAGCGAGCGGGTGCGGGTCATTGAGGGGATCGCGGAGTTCACCGACCAGGCCGCTGGCGTAGCCGTGCCGGGGTCACTGGCCGAGGTGATCAGCGCACGACTAGCGGCGCTGAGCGAGGACGCGATCGGGGTGCTGCGATGGGCGGCGGTGCTCGGTCAGGAGTTCTCGGTCAGCGATCTCAAGGTGGTCACCGGACTGGACGCCAGCGACCTGATCGAGGCGATCACCGAAGCCGTCGACGCGGGCGTGACAGCCGAGGCGGGACCGCGGATACGGTTCAGGCACGGCCTGATCCGCGACGCTGTCTACGCGAGCATGCCGGCGTCGTTGCTCTCGGCATTGCACCTTCAGGCCGCGCGGGTGCTGGCCGACTCGGGCGCGCCGCCGGAACGAGTCGCCGCCCAGCTCGTCGCCGAGCCAGGGCTCACCGACCGCTGGGTCAGGGACTGGCTCGCTGAGGCAGCACCCGTCCTGACCTACCGTGCCCCTAAGGTCACCGCCGACCTGCTCCGCGCCACGCTGTTCGGACTGGCTGCCGATGACCCTGACCGCGAACTGCTCGAGACGGTCCTGGTGCAGGTGGAGTTCCTGCTGATGCGCGACGACGAGGTCGAGACCGTCGGGCGGCAGCTGCTCTCCAGCGCGCACGACCCGGATCGAGCCGCGGAGATCGCCTGGCTGGTTGCTTATACGGTCATGCGGACGGCCCGGCCCGCCGAAGCAGCCTCAATGGTAGAGCAGGCGCTGGCCCGCCCCGGCCTGAGCGACGTTCATGCCGCCAGGCTGACGGCGCTGTACGCGATGACGCTCGTCGGCACGGGACGCGTCGACCAGGCCACCGACCTGGCCACCTCGGCCCTGGCCAGCGCGCAGGCGATCGGAGACAAGTTCGCCGCCGGGTATGCGCTCCAAGGCCTGATGTGGCGCAGGTACCACAGCAGGGATTTCGCCGGGTTGCTTGACGACATAGACGAGGCCCTGGACGTCATAGCTGATGACCCTCAAACGATCGACCTGCGCCTGATGCTGCTGATGAACCGATTCTCGATGCTCGATACCCTCGATCGCCGCGATGACGCTCTCTCCACGGCCCAGCAAACCCTCGCGCTGGGCGAGCGGGTGGGAACGTCACGGTTGGGCGAGATCCGTTCCTACCTGGCGGCTGTCTACTTTGACGCGGGCCAGTGGGACGACGCGAGTGCCCAGCTGGAGAACGCCATTGCCGCGCCGGAACCCGAGCTGCACAAGGTCCTGGCTCGAGCGCTGGCCGCTCTGATAGCCGGGCACCGCGATGACCCGGCCGGGCTAGACGAGCATCTCACCGCCATCAAGAGCATTCCGGTTACCGACATCGCCTGGGGAAAGCCGGTCGCTGAAGTCTTCCTAGCCCGAGCGCTGGCGGCCGAGCGCGCGGGTCAGGCCGACGAGGCGGAGGCAGTGCTCGCGGAGTATCTGGATCCTGGCCTCGCCAAGTCCATCGGCGATCTGAACGCGTCGGTGCTGCCCATGCTGACCCGGCTGGCGACTGCGGCCGGACACAACGAGGTCGCGGCCGCGGCCTATGCCGCCGCGCTGGAGCGGGAGACCGAGAACACAGCCGCCCATTGCCGCGGCCTCGCCCAGTCCGACCCGGCGGCGCTGATGGCGGTAGCGGATGCCTTCTCGCCGACGCTTCTGCCGCTTCAGCGTGCCCAGGTACTTGAGAATGCAGCGGTAGTGTACGCCGAACGCACCGAACTCCCAGCCGCGCGAGCAGCGTTCACCGAAGCGGTGAAGCTGTACGACGGCCTGGGCGCGGCCTGGGACATCCGCCGCGCCTGCGCGAGGCTCCGGCCGTACGGGATCCGTCGGGCCACCCGCAGCAGTCGCCGCCCAGATTTCGGGTGGGATGCCCTGACCGCCACCGAGCTCAAGATCGCCCATCTGGTAGCCGACGGCCTGTCCAACCCCGACATCGCCGCCGAGTTGTTCCTGTCGCGCAACACCGTGCAGACTCACGTCTCGCACATCCTGACCAAGCTCGGCGTCCGGTCACGAACCGAGATCGCCGGCCAAGCTCTCGCCCATCCCCGCACGGCCCGGGCCCGGTAAATCCATCGTCTGCCAAGGTCCGATGCGCCTTCCGTCGGCGGTGAAGACATAGATATGCGGCACGTCGACGGTGACGGTGACATCCTGACCGATCGCCCAGCCCCGCGGTGAATCGAGCCGCACCAGCAGCTGGGCTTTGCGGTGCTCGCCATGGTGGCGCTCAGGATCAGGCCGGGCCGCACCCCGTCCTGGCCGCGCGCTCACCCGGTTCAGGTCAACCGACCGGAATCCAACTTCGAGGTGGGCCAGCCACTGGTAGCCGTGGTACTCAAGCGAACCGACCCGGCCGCGAAGGCCAGTCCCGTCCGTGCTGGCCCGGGAGTAGGGGATCAGGTTCTCCGGCCGGATTCCCACGATCACCGGCTGCCCGTGATACGGGGTGAGCGGCTCGGAGCGCGTGTCGGCCCAGTCCAGCTCGAGATGCTGAGTGCCGAAGTCGATAATGACCCGGTCGCCGTTCACCACCCAGATCGTCGCCCAGGCCATGTTGATCGGCGGCGACCCGAGGAACGCGGCGACGAAGGCCGTGCCTGGGTCGCTGTAGATGCGGCCGGGAGTCCCGATGTCCTCGATCACCCCATCACGCATCACCGCGATCCTGTCCGCCAGCGACATGGCCTCGACTTGATCGTGCGTGACATAGATGGTCGTGACTTTCAGCGACCTGATCAGGGCTGCGATCTCGGCCCGCAGGCCGCTGCGGAGGCCGACGTCGAGGCTGGCGAGCGGCTCATCCATGAGCAGGACCGCCGGCTTACCGCGGATCAGGGCCCGGCCCATCGCCACTCGCTGGCGCTGGCCGCCGGACAGCATGGCCGGCTTGCGGTCGAGAGTTTCTGAGATCTGGAGCCCATGCGCGATCTCGCGGATTCTGTCCTCCACGACCGCCTCATCCGCCTGGCCGGAGATCCGCAGCGGAAAGGCGAGATTGTCCCGCACGGACAGGTGCGGGTACAGCGCCAGTTCCTGGAAGACCATGGCGACGTTGCGCTCGTGGGGAGGCAACTCGTTGGCAATGTGACCATTGAGCATGACCTGGCCATCGGTCGGATCCTCCAGCCCGGCGATCATCCTGAGAATGGTCGTCTTGCCGCACCCGGAAGGCCCGAGGAGTACCAGCAGCTCCCCTGGGTCGACTTCCAGGCTGACATCGTCCACGGCCAGTACGCCACCGTCGTAAACCTTGGTCACCTGGTCAACGGCTACGGCTGACACCAGCCCACCTCCCCGTGGTAGGGCCTGCGCGCAGGACTATTGCTCAGTCCTGCGCGCAGGCCCGGCATTGCCGGGCACTTCGGCCCAGACCGTGCGGCCGTACGCGTCTCCGCTCTCGCCGGTTCGCGAGGCCAGGGCGCACACCAGGTACAGCCCCATGCCGCTTTCCCCGGCCGGGCAGGGTCCTTCCGGCCATCTGGGCCCGTGCGGCGCCCCTTCATCGGCCACGGAAATTCGCACGGTACCCGGGTAGGCGCGCCAGCTCACCTCCACGGTGAACTCCCCGCCGAGCCCGGAAGCGGTATGCCGGATGGCGTTCGTGGCGAGTTCGACCGCGACCGACAGGACGTCTTCGCGAGCGGGGCCAGCCGGAAGCACCCCGGTCAGCCAGCGCCGAACGTACCTCAGTTCGGCGCTCTGGCCAGGAAAACTCCGGCGCCACCGGAACGCCGACCCGAGCTCAGGGAGCCGGGGTGAGAGCGTCTCAGCATCCATGACCATCTCCCGCCGCCTACTTGAGCGCGCCGGCGGTAAGGCCGGAGATAATACGCCGCTGCGCGAAGATCACGATCAGCGCGACCGGCAGGGTAGTCAGCACCACGGCGGCGTCGATTCGGTTGTAGAACACCTGGTACTGACTGTGGCCAAGGGCGACGATGGCCAGTGGCGCGGTGTACTTGCCCGGGCTCGATATAAACGACAGCGCGAACGCGAAGTCGTTCCAGGCGAGGATGAACGCCAGGATCGCCACCGTGAAGATGCCGGGGACCGCGACCGGAAGAATGATCCGGCGCAGCGCCTGCAACCTGGTCGCGCCGTCGACGACCGCCGCCTCTTCCAGCTGGCGGGGAATCTGGGAGAAGAAGTTGGCCAGGAACCAGGTGCCGATCGGCAGCGTGTAGACCAGGTAGGTGATGATCAGCGCCAGGTAGTTGTCGAGCAGGCCAAGGTGGCGATAGGCCAGGAAGAGCGGGCCCACCATGGCCAGGACCGGAAAGAAGCTGGTGAGCAAGATGAAGCCGAGAATGAGCGCCTTGGCCCGGATCCTGGTCCTGGATAGGGCGTAGCCGGCGAGGACCGCCAGCACGACGGTCACCACGGTAGTCGACGCGGCGACGATCAGGCTGTTGAGCAGTGCCTGGCCGAAATTGACCCCGGTCTTGGACGTCTCGGCGATGTCGAATTTATAGCTGCCGAAGGAAATGTGCGCGGGCAGCAGGCTCGTGGTTCCCTTGCTGAGATCGGCCGAGGTCTTCAGCGAGGTGATGACCATCCAGTAGAACGGGAACAAGCTGGCGATCACGAACACGGAGATGAGCAGGTAGAACCCGGTCCGTTTCGCGATCCTGCCTTGAGTGGCCCGCCACCCGTCCAGCCGGACCCGGTCGGCGAAACTCGTGACAGCACTCATGCCGACCTCCTCACAGTGTTTTGCCTCATCACAGGGCCTCCTCGATACGGAACACCCGGACGTACATGGCGGCGATCACCAGCGCGAAGGCCACCAGGGCCACCGACACCGCTCCGCCGTAGCCGAAGTCGAACTGAGTCAGGAAGGCCTGGTAGTCCAGGTAAGACAGGACCGTCGTCGAGCTCCCAGGGCCGCCCCCCGTCATGTTGTAGACCACGTCGAAGATCAGGAACGAGGACAGGGTCCTGAAGATCAGCGCGACCAGCAGGGCGGGCTTGAGCAGCGGCAAGGTCAGCCTGCGGAAGGTCTGCCAGGGGCTTGCCCCGTCCACCGTGGCCGCTTCGTAGATGTCGTGCGGTATTACCTGCAGCCCGGCCAGCAGCACGATGGCGATGAACGGAGTGTTACGCCAGGCATCGGCCACCAGGATGGCCGCCCAGGAGGTCCAGGTGCCGGCCAGCCAGGTGGTGTGCGCTCCCGGCAGGTGCAAGAGGCCGAGGGCGTAATTGACGAAGCCGTTCTGCGGGTCGAACATGTCCTTCCACAGCTGGGCCGACACCACGGTCGGGACCGCCCAGGGAATGAAGACCGCCGCCCGCACCAGCCCGCGGCCGCGGAAGGCACGGTTGAGCGCAAGCGCCAGGCCCAGCCCGATCAGCGTCTCGATCGTCACCGAGACCACGGTGAAGCCGAGGGTGCGCAGCAGGGACGGGGTGAAGAGATCGTCGGTGAAGATCCGCTGGTAGTTGGCCAGTCCGGCCCACGTCGCAGGCACGCCGCTGGTCACTACGTCGTTGTGAAACGAATTCCACAGGTTGTAGATCAGTGGGTAGACGGTGATCGCCAGCAGCACGATCACCGCCGGGGCCACGAGCATGTAGCCGAACCGCCGGTCCTGAGCGAGCAGGTTGAACTGCTGCCGGTTTCGCGGCACACGGGCATGACCAGGTCTGGGGCCGGCGCCCGGCCGGGCCGGCAATGCCGGCCCGGCCGTAGCGGCCGGTTTCTGGGTGGTCACCGTGGATCACCCGGCGGTCTGCTGCAATTGCTTCACGGTCGGCGCCGTGGCCGCCAGGGCAGCCGATGGCGTCTCCTCGCCGCTCAGCACCGAAGAGATCATGGTCTGCAGCTGAGCGGAGATCTCGGTGTAGACGGGGCTCACCGGACGCGGGGTCGCGTACTTGAACACGACCTGCTCCTGCTTGTAGTACGGCGCCGCGGACAGCAGGGCCGGGGTGTAGGCCGTCTGGACCGCAGGCGGGTCACCCGCGCTGATCGCCCGGGCGACCTGCGCCGACGTGCTGGACAGGAACTGGATGAACTTCCAGGCGGCGGCCTGGTGGGTGCTCTTGGCGTTAATGGCGAGGTCGTCGCCGCCTAGCGAAGCCTGCGGGGCGCCGCCGGAGGCGCTGGGGAACGGAACCCAGCCGGTCTTGCCGGCCAGGTTAGAGCCCTTGGCCTCTGACAGCTGGAACAGGTAAGGCCAGTTGAGCGCGAACGGCGTCTGGCCGGATTGCCAGGCTGCCTGCACCTGGCCTTCCTCCCAGGTCGAGACCGCCTGCGGAGCAATGTGGTAGGTGTGGATCGAGTCTGACATCAGCTTGAGCGCGGCCACGTTAGCCGGGTTGTTGATGTTCGCCAGTGAGGTGCTCGACAACTGCCCGCCGAAACTCTGGAACGCGGTCACCGCTCCCTCGTACTTGTCGCCTTCAAAGGCCAGCCCTTCCTTCAGCGACTTGTCCTTGCTCATCGCCGCCTTCGCGTCGGATACCAGCTCGGAGATGGTGGTCGGAGGGGTCTTCACCAGGTCCGTGCGGTAGTACAGGCCCTCCGCGTTGATGAACCAGGGGATCGCGTACTGCTGGCCCTTGTACTGGCCAGAGGCAAACTGGCCGGGGAAGAATTCACTGGCATCCGGGTGGAACTTGGTCAGGTTCGCGATCCAGCCCGGCCGGGCGAACGTGGCCGGCCAGACCACATCGGTGGTGATCACATCCGGGGTGCCCGATCCGGCGATAAAGCGCTGCTGCAGCTGCTGCAGGGCCACATCCGATACCGGCGACAGCGACAAGATGTCGACCTTGATGTTCGGGTAGGCCTTCTCGAATGCCTTCACGGCCGCCTGGGTCGCGGTACCTTCGCTGCCCAGTCCCTGGGTGGCGAAGACAATGGTCTGCTTGGCGGTCGCTGACACCTGCGTGCCGCCAGACGAACCTGCGCTGCTGCTGCTGGAACAGCCAGCCACGGCCAAGGCAAATACGGCCGCCAGCACAAGCGTTCCACGGGCGCCGCGGAACGCGGACCCCGTGGTTTCTTTCTTCCTGATCATTGGTCACCTTCCTCGACTGACACCGTCCAGGCCATGAGCTCGCTCATGGGCTAAGCCGCCGCCGCCATACATACTTGTTATGTATACGTGTTATACACACATGTTAGCTAGACGTCAATGGGATGTGTCGAGAAGGTTTCGACTGCGCCAACTTGTGTCGGGCAGGTTTCAGGCCAGCGCCAGCGGAACGCCGCCTCGGCGGCCTGCGCCGCCTCAGCGAACGGCGATCGCGATCGGCATCTCAGCGGCCCGCCGGGCCGGGATGATGGCGGCGGCCGCCGCCGCCAGCAGGACGACGCCTCCGGCCGCCAGCGTCGCCCCCGCGGACGGGGAACTGCCCAGGCCAGCGCCGACTCCGTAGGCCTGACCAGCCGCGTCGATGAGGTGCGGCGTCACCGCGGTGCCGCAGACCATCCCCACGGCGGTGCCGATCAGGGCGAGCACCGTTGTCCTGGTCACCAGCGAGCTCATCACCTGGCGCGGAGTCATCCCCATGGCCCGGAGCGCGCCGACGTCCCTGAGATGATCGCGCAGGCCCACGGCGGAAGCCGTGAGCAGACAGGAGAGCGCGATCAGGGCCAGCACGACAAACAGCCCGACGAGCATAGGACGGACAATGCCAAGGCTGTTCGCGGGATTGACCGCCTGCACGACGTCAAGGCGGCCGCTGGAGACACCGAGCAGCCATGCCGTGGCGGCGGCCGGGGTGACCCCGCGGCGCAGTATGAGGCTGTAGGACAGCGGCGGCGGAACGGCCCCGGCCGCGGTCAGCGTGTCAAGACCGTAGGCGAGCACCTGCCCGCCGTACTCCGGCTCGATGATCCGCCCCACGATGTGGAAGATCACCGGCACCCCTCCGACCGGCAGCCTGATGTACACGCCCACCCGTTCGTGCAACGTGTCCAGCAGCCTCTGGCTGGCGACCGCTTCGCCGGCCGCACGATAAAGCCGCCCCTGCACTACGTGGAACGGATAGGGCCGGGCCGAATGTCCGACTCCGAGCGTGGTAATGGCGGACGTGTCCCCCGGGAGCAGGGTACTGACCATGACTGACTGGTAGGTCGTCACGACGTCCGGGTCCTCGGTCAGAATCTGCCGCATCTCCGGCTCGCTCATCGAGCCCGCGCTCACCGTCAGCGTGGCCGCCAGGCCGATCTGGCTCGGATTATGCTGAACATTGTCGAGCGTCGCCCAGAAGCCAATCCCGATAGTGATCATGGTGACCGGAAGCGCCACTCCGGCAATGGTCAGCACGGCAAGCGGCAGGCGGGTAAACGCGGCCCGGACGCCGAGCACCATCGCGGGCGGCAGCCGGGATAGCAACGCGGCCCTGGTCAGCCGCGACAGCCGGCCACCGGGAACAGGCGGACCCGCTTCGCTCAGCGTCCGCACCCGGCCGGCCCGCCAGCCCGACACCACCGTGGCCAGCAGCACCGTGGCGACCGTGCCCGCTACGAATGCCAGCACCCACCCGGCCGGAAGCGGCGCGATCGCCGCGAGTGAGCCGACCGGCAGCTCACGGGACAGCACGGCCGTGAGCAACCGGGCCGCGAGCACCCCGGCGCCCGCTCCGACCAGAGCGAGCCCGGCATGCTCGGCGAGCAGCGTTCCGACCAGCTGACGCCAAGTGAAACCCAAGGTCTTGAGCATGGCCAGGTCCGAACCGGCGGTCAGCACGCGCCCGCCGGCGGCGTTGCTGATCGCCAGCAGCGCGCCGCCCAGGGCGACCAAGCCGAACAGCGCGAGCAGCAATCCGAGCAGCGGGTCGCTGCCATTCATCGACTGCTCCACCTGCTGCCACGTCTGCGCGCCGGTCAGGGCTCCGCCGAGCCGGGTCGCCGCCTCCTGCGCCACCAGGTACGCCGAAGACGGCGTGGCCAACCGCAGGCCGACCACTTCCTCGGTGTGCTTGCTCACGGGTTCCACCCGGGTGAACAGCCCGGGCAGCACCCACATCAGGCCGGGAGTCTGGTCTGGATAGAACCCCTGATTCGAGCTGTCGGCGACGCCGATGACGAGCGCTCGCACCGAACTGCCGTCGAGACCGTCGATCTGAAACACCGAGCCGGGGGCCAGGTGAAGCGCCTGCGCGAATGAGTCCTCAAGGACTACCCCCCACGGCCTGGCCGCCGTGAGCCAGCGGCCTTCACGTACCAACGGCCGGCCGATGTCAGGCAGGCGCGGTGTCATGGACCAGAGCTGAACCGGGGCCTGGACCGACTCGTGCGCCAGCGTGGCCGAGGCGGCCTGGTACGGTCCGGCCGTCCCCGTCACCCCGGGCAGCGTGACGAGCGGGCCGGTGGGGGCATTGTCACCCAGGCGGAACCAGACATCCGCTCCGTTGGTACGCACGAACAGCGCCCGCCACGGGTTCGTGGCACCGTCCAGCAACGCGGCGGACAGCAACAGCGCCACGACCACGCCGGCCACCACCAGGATCATCGCGATCGCCTGATAGCGCCGCGCGCGCAGGTCTGCGTGAATCCACCGCCCGACGGCGCGCACCGTCAGCCGTGGAGTTCCAGCACGCTGCCTGCGGCGCGCTGCGGGCGCCGGGCGGCGGGCAAATCGGTGTCGTCGGAGATCATGCCATCGAAGAGGTGAACGACCCGGTCGGCCACGCCAGCGGCCCGTGCGTCGTGGGTGACCAGCAGAATCGTCTGGCCCTGGGCATGGGTCCGCGCGAGCAGGCGCAGCACTCCCATGGTGTTAGCACTGTCCAGGTTGCCGGTCGGCTCATCGGCCAGCAGCAGGCTCGGCCGGTGCGCCAGCGCCCGGGCCAGCGCCACTCGCTGCTGCTCGCCAGCGGACAGCCGGCTCGGGGTAAGGCCGGCCTTGGCGGACAGGCCAAGCTCGGCCAGCAGCTCCTCGCGCCGCTCGTGCGCTCTGCGCCGCGTCGACCCGGCGAGCAGCGCCGCGAGTTCCACGTTGTCTGCCACCGTCATCGTCGACACCAGGTTGAAGAACTGGAATACGAAACCGATATGCCGGCGGCGCAGCACCGCCCAGCGCGTCTGGCTAAGCCCGTCCACCCGCTGGCCATCGAGCCAGATCTGCCCGCTGGTAGCCGCCTCCAGCCCGCCGAGCAACTGCAGAAGCGTGGACTTCCCTGACCCCGACGGGCCCATCACGGCGACAAACTCGCCGCGGCGGATAGACAGGTCGATGCCCCTGATCGCCTGCACCGCGCCGCCGTCGGTCTGGAAACTCTTGGTGAGCTCCACCGCGCGCAACAGTTCAGCGCTCTCGGCAGAACCGGCCTCGCCGGAATCAGCCGAGCCGCTCGCCTGCGGGGTCACAGGGGTCACATCAGCTCCGCCTGGCACCGTTCCAGCCAGTCCAAGTCTGCCTGCACATGCAGCATCGCCCCTTCGACGAGCAAGCCAGCGATGCGGTTGTCGTCACCGGCGGCTTCACGCCTGGACAACGCCCGCATCTGGGTGAGGTAAAACCGGCGCTGCCGGTTGATGAGCTCGAGCCGGTCGGTGACCCCGGCCAGCGGAGCAAGCGCCAGCTTCATGAAGAAGTCATCGCGCACCCGCGGCCCGTCGCTGGGCTCGGCCAGCCAGGCATCCACCGCTTCGCGGCCAGCCGGAGTGACCTCGTAGATCCGCTTATTGGGCCGGCCTGCCTGCACCACGTCCTCGCCGCGTACCAGTCCGGCCTTTTCCAGTCGCTGCAGCGTCAGGTAGATCTGCCCGATGTTCGGCGACGGGTACGCGTCGCCGAGGATCCGCTCTAGCTGGCCCTTGAGCTCGTAGCCGTGAGCGGGCTCCTTGGCTAGAAGCGCCAGCAGCGGCAACCGCATAGCGCGGCCTCCTTCGCCCGTAGCGGCTCGTGCCAGAAACTTCCGCCGGCCACTTCTTGACCGATGCCTATCAGCAGACTATAACATGTATGCATATCAGTTAGAGGGTGACAACGACGGCTCCCTGTGTGGCGCAGCTGGTGAGGCACGATGACGCAGCTCCCGCCCGAAAGATCGCGGTGGTGTGATCCGCCGCCCGATGGTGGCCTGCCGGCCGTGCCGCGCTCCCCCCTGCTGAGTGGCATCGCCGTCCGACCTTCCGCCGCATGTGCCGCTCTGCCGCACAGCCGGCAGGCCATCCCGGGCGCGCGCGGCCGGCATTTAAAAGCCGGTCGCCGGAGCAGCAGTCATTTTACTTCTGGCGAACTAATACCAGTCCTGAAGAGTGTATTAGCGCTAATGCGTACTTGTCGAGGTACGGCAGTGTAGGCAAACACCGGCATTGCGTCTGCGGACGCTAGTCCGCAGACGCAATGCGGGAGCGGTCACGTCGCTTGCTGGTTGGACGGCGCAGCCAAAGCCGGCGCCAATAGCTAGTTGGAGACCGTGATGACCTCGGTGCAAAGTATCAATTCCACATGGCCGCCGACCGATGCCGGGTTGGGCGGCGAGCCGGATCCCGGTCCGCACGGCGGGGCGGTCAATGGCCGGGCGGGCGCCGCCGAGCCGGCCAGGACGGCCCTGCTCGACGCTCTCCTGCGGTCCGAACTCCTCCATCTCGCCCGTCAGCCCCGGCTGCTGGTGGCCTGCGATTACGACGGGACACTGGCGGCCATCGTACCGGACCACAGGTCCGTGCGGCCATTGCCTGAGTCCGTGGCCGCCCTTCGGATCCTCGCCTCCTTGCCCGACACGACGGCCGCGGTGATCTCGGGCCGGGCCCTGCGCGAACTGGCCGCGATGTCACGACTGCCTTCCGAGGTGCACCTGATCGGCAGTCACGGCTCGGAGTTCGACACCGGGTTCATCTACGGCCTGGACGAGCAGACGCGGGCGCTGCACGCCAGGATCGTGAGCGCGCTCGAGATGATCACGAGTACCGCGCCGGGAGTGCTGCTCGAAATCAAGCCTGCCAGCGTCGCGGTACACGTGCGCCAGGCCGAGCCGCACGTCGCCAAGCACGTACTCGCGGAGATAGCGTCAGGGCCGGCCACGTGGGACGGCGTGCAGGTGACCCATGGCAGCGCGGTGACCGAGCTTTCCGTGGTCCCTACCGATAAAGGCGAGGCTCTTGAGGTTATACGCCACATGAGCGGCGCCACCGGGACCATTTTCCTCGGTGACGATCTGAGTGCCGAAGAGGTATTCGCCAAGCTGGCCGGCCCTGATCTTGGAATTAAGGTCGGCACCGGCGCCACGATCGCGCCTTATCGAATTGCCGACGCCACGGCTGTAGCTGAGGTGCTGGCCTTCCTGGCCGACGAACGGCGGGCCTGGCTATTCGGCAAGCAGCCGGTGCCGATCGAGCGCCTGTCCATGCTCGGAAACGGGAAATCGCTGGCGCTGGTGACGCCGGACGCGCGAGTCTGCTGGCAGTGCTCTCCGGGACCGGCCTCGGCGTCGATCTTCGCCGACCTGCTCGGAGGCCCGCCCGCCGGGCACTTCTCGGTCCGGCCGCTGCGCGATTGCCTGCCGCTCGGGCAGCGCTACGTGCCCGGCACGATGACGCTGGAAACCCGGTGGCCGGGGCTCGCGGTGACGGACTACCTCGATCATCACACTGACGAGCACCGCGTCGATCTCGTGCGGGTGATCAGCGGGTCGGCCAAGGCGCTGATCGAGTTTGCCCCTAGGCCAGAGTTCGGCCAGGTGGCGGTCCGGCTCCAGCCGGTGGAGGACGGCCTGGCCGTGGTGGGCATTTCCGATCCGATCGTGCTGCGCTCCCCCGGGGTCCGCTGGACTATCGCCTCGGACGGACAACACGAGTCGGCCCGTGCGGTGGCCGAGCCGCACCCGGACCACCCGGTGGTCCTTGAACTTCGCTGCGGGACGCGGGAAAGCTCTGCCCATCCGCTGCCGGAGGCGCAGCGGCGCGCGCGCTCGGGCGGCTACTGGTCACAGTGGGCAGCACAGCTGAAACTGCCCGCCGTGGAACCGGCGCTGGTCACCCGGTCGGCGCTTACCCTGCGAGCCCTGTGCCATACCGGCACCGGCGCCATCCTTGCCGCCGCGACTACCTCCCTGCCTGAGACGATCGGCGGGATCAGGAACTGGGATTACCGCCACTGCTGGCTGCGCGATGCGGCGCTCACCGCTCAGGCGCTGGTGTCGCTCGGTTCATCGGCCGAGGCCACGGCCTACCTGGACTGGGTGCACCGGGTCCTGTCCGGCCTGCAGGGCCCGGAGCGCCTGCATCCCGTCTACGCCCTGGACGGCGGCTCGCCCGGCGTCGAGGCCGTTATCGACACGCTGCCTGGGTATGCGGGGTCACGGCCGGTCCGGATCGGCAACCTGGCCGAGCGGCAGGTCCAGCTCGACGTCTTCGGGCCGATCGTGGAGCTGATCGCGAACCTTGCTGACCACCAGGGCAAGCTGGCGGATGCCGACTGGAGCCTGGTTACCGCCATGTGCCAGGCGGTGGCCAGCCGCTGGCATGAGCCCGACCACGGCATCTGGGAAGAGCGGATGATCCCGCGGCATCACGTTCACTCCAAGGTCATGTGCTGGGTCGCCGTGGACCGGGCCTTGCGGCTGGCCGAGCGCTACGGCCGCAGCGCCGATCCCTCCTGGCCGCGGCTACGCGACGCCATCGCCGCAGATGTGCTCGACAATGGCTGGAAGGACGAGGTCGGAGCCTTCACCACCGCCTACGACGGCACCGATCTCGACGCGGCGAGCCTGCACATCGCCCTGACCGGGTTGCTCGACCCGGCCGACGCGCGATTCGGAGCCACGGTCTCCGCGATTGAAGCCGAGCTGCGCTTCGGACCGACCGTGTACCGCTACCGGCGCGACGACGCGCTGCCAGGGGACGAAGGCGGATTCCATCTCTGCACCACCTGGCTAATCGAGGCCTACGTGCTGACCGGGCGGATCGAAGACGCCGAGGACCTCTTCGAGCAATTTATCGACACCGTGGGCCCGACTGGCCTGCTACCTGAGGAATACGACCCGGTCTCCGAGCGCTCGCTGGGAAACCATCCTCAGGCCTACAGCCACCTCGGGCTTATCCGCTGCGCCTGGCTGCTGGACGCGGCCCGCCTGAGCCAGAACCAGAGCCGAAGCCAGCGGCCGCGGCAGATTGAACTCGCAGTTGCGCCGATACATACTTGAAATGTATAACAAGTATGTATGATGTTGGCAGGGTCGGCCGCCAAGGCCGGCCCAGGCGCAGGGCGGAGCAAGAGAATGGCTGAGATCGTCCTTGACCGGGTGAGCAAGGTGTACTCCGGCGAGGTCGCCGGCGTGAACAAGCTGAGCCTGCAGATCGGCGATGGCGAGTTCATGGTTCTGGTCGGGCCGTCGGGATGCGGCAAATCCACGGCGCTGCGGTCGATCGCCGGGCTGGAGGAGATCACGTCCGGCACGATCAGCATCGGCGGCCAGGTGGTCAATCACCTGCCGCCGAAGGATCGTGACATCGCGATGGTGTTCCAGAACTACGCGCTTTACCCGCATATGACGGTGGAGCAGAATCTGGCGTTCGGCCTGCAGCAGCGCAAGCTCCCCGCCGACCAGATCAAGCGCCGGGTCCGCGAGGTGGCCACGATGCTGGGCATCGCCGAGTACCTGCAGCGCAAGCCGGCCGCGCTATCCGGCGGGCAGCGGCAGCGGGTTGCGATGGGGCGCGCGATCGTGCGGGAGCCGCAGGCGTTCTTGATGGACGAGCCGCTGTCCAACCTCGACGCCAAGCTGCGGGTCTCGATGCGCGCGTCGCTGGCGCAGCTGCACGAGCGGCTGGGCGTGACCACGGTCTACGTCACCCATGACCAGGTGGAGGCCATGACTCTCGGCCAGCGGGTCTGTGTGCTGCGCGATGGCCAGCTGCAGCAGGTGGACTCACCGCAGGCGCTGTACTCCCAGCCGGCGAACCTGTTCGTCGCAGGCTTCATCGGCTCGCCTGCGATGAACTTCGTGTCGGCCCGGCTGGTACGCGACGGCGGGCCCGCCGTGGTCTTCGCCGAGCACATGCTGCGGATTCCCCCGACCCTGCTGGACCAGCGACCCGGCCTGGACGCCTACTTTGGCCGCGAGCTCATCCTCGGCATTCGCCCGGCCGATTTTGAAGACGCCGGCTTCGCCGACTCCAGCTGGCCGGTGATCTCCGCTACCGCTGAGGTCACCGAGGAGCTCGGCAGCGAGATCCACGTGCTGTTCTCTCTGCAGGCCCCGCCCGTCCGCCATGCCAGCATCACCGATGCCCAGAAGGCTGACGACGGCGGCGACGCGGATAGCGCGGTGCTGACCGGCGGCAGGTCGCTATGGACCGCCCGGGTCAGCGCTCGCAGCCAGATCCGTCCAGGTGAGCCGGTGAGGCTCGCGATCGACACCAGCAACCTGCAGTTCTTCGACGCCGATAGCGGCCTTGCCATCGGTTACCCCAGCCGGCTGGCCTGACCGGAGGCCGGCCGCCGGCCTTGTCAGAGCAGCTCCTCCTGGCATCGCTCCAGCCAGTCCAGGTCGGCCTGGACGTGCAGCAGCGAGCCTTCGATGAGCAGCCGCGAGATCGGGCTGTCATTATTCTCCGCTGCGAGGCTCGACAGCTCGCGTATCTGGCGGAGGTAATGCCGGC
>DASYAT010000301.1:0-43832 GCA_036501205.1 Streptosporangiaceae bacterium
CCTGCTCGCTCTCCGGATCTAGCTTGACCCGTTCCATGATCATTGACTCGCCCCGGAACAGCGGGTTATCTCGCACCTGACGCTCGATTGTGGCCGCCGACATGGTGTAGCCGATGAACAGCAGCAGTGACACCGCTTCCATCAAGATCCACAACCAGTGGTTGGCGAGCTGGGTGCTCCAGTCGTTCAGCCCGTGCAGGACCGCAGGCAGCGTGATGCCGAAGATGATCAGCGGGATCCGGCGCCGCCGGTAGTTGACCCCCATGCCGATGAAGAACGCCGCGATCCCGGCCCACACCGCGTGCTGGAACCCGTCAACGAACACCCGCTGCGCGAAACTCAGGATGAGCGGAATCGCCAGCCCGGCCCGGTGCTGCCCCTGCATCAGGTAGCTCGACGTGTACAACGCGGACTCCCGCACGCCGAACGTCAGCCCGGCGATGGTCCCGAGGAACATCCAGACTCGCACGTCCAGCGTCGTCTTCCAGATCCACCGCAATGCCAGCGCGGCCACGAGAATGGGGAGCGCTTTGGTGACCTCTTCGGCAAAGCCAACACCATATATCCAGGGCAACACATTGCGAGCGCTCATCGTGTTGTCCAGAGCGTTCTCCCACGGCAGGGTCATCACCGGCAGCAGCACGAGCACGGACGCGGCGATCGCGACCGCCAGCCAGGCGATCAGCTTGGTGATCCGGCCCGGCCTGATCAGCAGCCAGAAGGCGACGGCCCACAGCGGCGCGATCGCCAGGCTGTAGGCCCAGCCGGGCACGTTCACGTCGGTCGTGTCGGAGAACAGCACCACGAACAGCGAGGGCAGCAGCCCGTAGGCGATGACCAGCAGCCTCGAACCCTGCTTCCAGCCAGTGTCCTTCAGCCAGCTCCGCACCGGCAGCAAGATGTGCACGGCCGTGGCGAAGTCGCCACCCGGTGATTCGAGCCGCGCGTGATGGGCCGGGCCAGAGTGGGTGCCAGAGATGTCGCCACGCCACAGCTTGCCCCGGTGAACCGCGCTCGGGTGCCTGGACTCATCCTCGTCGTCCTCATCGTCCGGGCCGGTCTCGACGCTGCTGATGTGGGTAACCGGGTCGGCGGCCGCTGAGCGCAGCTCGACATCCTCCCAGCCGAGCGTCCCGCTGCCGGTACTCGCGCTGATCGGCGCGGGCTGGGCCCGCGTCGCCGACCAGCCGTGCCCCGGCGGACTGGTCGTCAGGACGCTGCCCAGCTCAATCCGCAGCTCAGGGCCGTCGGGGGCGGCCAGCCGGATATCGACGGGCTGGTGCACGCTGACCGACTGCACCGCGACCCCGCCGACGAACGTGCGCCCTTTGCCCAGGTCATCCAGTACCCAGCCGTCGGTCTGCCAGCGCACCTGGGCATGCTCACGCGAGACCATCGAGTCAGGAACGACGACCGCGTTCTCCGGAGCGCGGCCGATCCTGACCGTCTGGCCGGGCTTGAAGCTATACGTGTGGCCAGCGAATGTGACTTTAAGTTCGTTCACCCCGCCCCTCCCGCTACACCTCCCGCCCACCGCCCAAAGCGCTGGGGTAGGTCTAGCAGTCGTGACAGGATAACCGGGCTGATTAACTATCGGCGTTGGCGATTGCCTCGTCGACCTCGGCCTTGCGGGCGGCCAGCTCGGCTGCGTACTTCGCTTCGTCGATATTCTCCGCGAGTTGCTCGTCGGCGGCCATGAGCTGCTCAAGGTCGCCGTCGGCCGCGCTCAGCACGCCCAGGTCGGCGAACGCGTGCCGCACCTTCGGGCCCCACAGCCCGATGTCCCTGACGCACGGCACGATCCTGGTGAACAGCAGCGACCTGAACGCCTGCTGGACCGGCGACTTGTCGGTGAACTCCACGCACTCGTCCACGTCGAAGTCGAGCCGCTCCCAGACCTCCTCGGCGCGGAACCGGCTATTCATCAGGTAGCAGCCCTCGATCAGGAACTCTTCGCGCTCGGCTCGCTCCGGCTCGGTCAGGTTGGCGTAGTAGTCCCGCAGCGCCAGCCGGCCGAACGCGACGTGCCTGGCCTCGTCCTGCATGACGTATGCCAGCAGCTGGGTGACCAGCGGATTGTTAGACATGTCGCGATGCACGCCGAACGCCGCTAGCGCCAGGCCCTCGATCAGCACCTGCATGCCCAGGTACGGGAAGTCCCAGCGGCCATCGGACAGGGCCTCGCCGAGCAGCGTGGCCAGGTCGTCATTGATCGGGTAATAGACGCCGATCTTGTCCTTAATGAACCGGTTGAACAGCTCGACGTGGCGGGCTTCGTCCATCGCCTGGGTAGCGGAGTAGAACTTGGAGTCCATGTCCGGCACGGTCTCGATGATGCGGGCGGCGACGGTCAGGGCGCCCTGCTCGCCGTGCAGGAACTGGCTGAACAGCCAGGACGATACGTGCATGCCGAGTTCGTCGCGCTCGGCCTGGTTGAGCTTGTCCCACTGGCGCGAGCCGTAGATCGGGTTGAGCTCGTCGCTTTGCTCCATGATGTTGCACGGATTGACCGGAAGGTCCCAGTCGATGCGCTTGGTCGCGTCCCACTGCTTGTCCTTGCCGCGCTGATAAAGATCGAGCAGGCGGGTCCGGCCATTGTCGTATTCCCAGTTGAACCTGGTGAAACCGGTAGCTGGTACATCCCAGGTGCCGGACTTGACTTCGGTGACGTAGTGGTCATAAGTACTCACGGCGGCTCCCCAGGGACGCGTTACCGCAAATGCTACTTGCCAGTAGCTAGATGTTCCAGGGGCGGAGCCGCTAGGTCACGACGGTGGCGACTCATCACTTCCCGGCGCGAGCAGCTCGTAGGCGGGGTTGATCATGACGATCTCCCGCCCGTGCGAGCCGAGCGGGCCGGTCAGCCGCACCTTGGCGCCGGGATCGAACCCAGGAATGTAAGACCGGCCGTAGAACATCGCTGTCAACTGCCCAGTCGAGTCCACGATCTCGCAAGCCAGCACCGTATTGCGCTCGACCGGCCTGATCTCGACCGCGTGCACCCGCCCCTCCACGGTCGCCCGGCCGCGCTTGGGCAGCCGGCCGATCGGGGTGGCGGCCGCCGAGGGAGCGGGCCGGTTGTACTTGGCGGTGTCCTGCTGCCCGGCCATCGTGGCGGTGCCAAGCTCCGGCGCGATCGGCGCCTCGGTCCGCGCGGCTGGCTTGGTTTCTGCTGGCTTGGTTCCGGCGGCCTTGGCCTCGGCTGGCTGGGGTACCGGTGCCCCGGTCGCAGCGGTGGTCCCGTTCTCGCGGTCGCGGTCCTTGGCGATCAGGTGCTCCACCCGGGTGCGGACGTCGAACGGCACGATCGTGGCCGCGGCGTGCGGGATCTGGCTGACCACGCTCGCGATCTTGTCGGCCGTGCGGTCGTGCAGCAGCCGGCCGAGCACCGGCGTGTAGCTGCGCCTGGGCAGCACCGCGGTCACGCCGACCCCGGGCAGGTTGGCTTCGGCCAGCACCATCTCGGCCGCCGCCTTGGCGAGCCGGCGGTCAGGGCAGTCGACCAGATCGAGCACCACTCCGGTGTTGCCGCGGATCCAGTCTTGCCTGAGCTTGGTGGCCTGAACGTTGTCGATGACAAAATGCACTGCGCGCATGCTCGTCGGCCGCAGACTGCGCGCGTACCGCAGGCCCGCCAGCGTGGCGAGATCGAAGTCGTCGACGAACACGAACACCGTGCGCCGGGAGTAGCTCGGCGCGGGCGGCGGTCCCGATGAGCTGCGCCGGTCGCCGATCTGCTCCAGTACCTCGGCCTCCATCCGGTACTGCCGGTTCAGCCTGATCAGCAGCGGTACTCCGACCGCGAACACGATCAGGACCAGCCAGGCGCCCTCGGTGAACTTCACGACCGCGAAGATCATGACCACGACCAGCGAGGTCACCCCGGCCGAGAAGTTGATCACCAGCTTGTGGCGCCAGCCGCGTTCCCGCTGCAGGTGGTGGTACCTGGCCATGCCGAACCCGGCCAGCGTGAACGCGGTGAACACGCCGAGCGCATAGAACGGCACCAGCGAGTTGACGTTCGATCCGGCGATGGCGAGTAGCGCGCAGGAGAGCACGGCGAGCACGATCATGCCGTTGGAGAACACCAGCCGGTGCCCGCGCTTGGTCAGCCATCTGGGCAGGAAGGCGTCCTCGGCCACGAAATTGGCCAGGAAAGGGAAGCCGTTGAAGCTCGTGTTGCCGCCGGTGTAGAGGATCAGCGCGGTCGCGGCCTGCACGACGATGAACATCACGTGGCCGAAGACCGAGGTGCCGAAGACCAGCTTGGCCTCCTGCGAGATCACCGTCGGTACGCCGCTCAGATACGGAGTGGCGTGGGTGACATGGGCCAGCCAGGAGATGCCGGCCACCAGCGAGCCGAGGATCAGGCCCTCGGTGACCAGCACCTTGCGGGCATTCAGCCCCTCGGGCGGTCGGAACGCGCTGACCGCGTTGGACACCGCCTCGATGCCGGTCAACGAGGAGCCGCCGTTCGCGAAGGCCCGCAACAGCACGAAGATCAGGCCGAACGTGATCAGGCTGGCGTGGTTTGGGGTGACGCCGTAGCCGTAGACCAGCTTGGGATTGGTCACGTGCCAATGCGGCAGCGTGAAGAATATCTCCCTGACCAGCCCGACGACGATCACCAGAAGCATCACCCCGGCAAACAGATAGGTCGGCACCGCGAACGCTCGCCCCGCCTCGCGGATGCCGCGCAGGTTGCCGTACAGCATGATCAGCACGATGCAGATCGAGATGCCCGTCAGCACGGCTGGGTGGTTCAGCGCCGGCACCGCCGAGGCCACCGCGGCGGTGCCGGCCGCGATCTGGACCGCGACGGTGACCACGTAGTCGATCAGCAGCGCGACCGCCGCGACCTGGGCAACCCTGGGCCCGAAGTTCTCCCGCGCGACCACGTAGGAGCCGCCCGCCCTGGTGTAGATCTTGACGACCTCGCGGTAGGAGAGCACCACCAGCGTCATCACGAACAGCACGACCAGCGTCAGCGGCAGGATCAGCATGAACGCCGCGACCGCCAGGCCGCCCTTGAGCAGCTCGATCAGGATTTCCTCGGTGCCGTAGGCCGAGGAGGAAATGCCGTCAGGGGCCAGCACGCCGAGTGCGAGCCCGTTGGAGAGCCGCTCCTCGCCCAGTTGCTCGTTCACCAGCGGCGGACCGAGCAGCCGGCGCTTGATCGCGTAGCCCAGGCTTTCGGCTACGTAATCTTGGCTATCGGGTAGCCCAACTTCGGTGTGACCCGCGGGGGGACGACCCCCCGCACCCCCCGCGCCTTCGGCCTTATCATAACCAGCCGCCACGTTTGCGACTCCTCCGCTCGGTCTGGAACCCCCGACATCGCACGAGGACCCCGATCGTGGCCTTCATACCATCGTGATCTGGCCTGGTTACGTGCAGGTGCGTTAAGACGGTTCGGCCTGACCGACCAGACATAGTGTTCCCATCCTGGGTAGGGAGTAGAGATGTCGGAGACGAGCGGTGAACGGGTCTTGCACCTGTCTGATCTGGTTGGCCGCCCGATCACGGACCGCAGGGGCGAGTCGATCGGACGACTCGCCGACGTCATCGTCCGGCTCCGTGGCGCTGACCAGCCCGTCGTCAGCGGCCTGGTCGCGGCGGTCGGCGGCCGCGACGTCTTCGTACCGTTCGAGCAGGCTAGCGGGTTCGACGGGGAAGTACTCAAGCTGACCAGCGCCCGGCTCGACCTGCGCCGGTTCGAGCGGCGGGACGGCGAGGTGCTGCTGCGCGCCGACGTGCTCGGGCACCGGCTGATCGACGTGCCGACCGCGCACCTGATCAAGGCAGTCGATCTCGAGTTGCGCGGTCAGGGCAATGACTGGGTCCTGGTCGGCGTGGACACGCACCGCCGGAGTCGAGGTTTGCTGCGGATGATCTCGCCCGGCGACGTCGGGATGCACCAGTTCGAGGACTGGGCCAACTTCGAACCGCTGATCGGGCACGCCGGCAGCGCGTTGCTGCGCGGGCCGTTCGCGCGGATCAGCCGGCTGAAGCCGGCCCAGATCGCCGACCTGCTCGAAGAGGCATCCAAAGCCGAGGAGACCGAGATTCTCGGCCAGGTGCACGTCGATCCCGAGCTTGAGGCCGACGTTTTCGAGGAACTCGACGAGGACCTGGCCACCAGGTTGCTGGGGGCCAGGACCGACGCCGAGATCGCCGGGGTGCTGGCCAGGATGCGGGCCGATGACGCCGTCGACGCGATCTCTGAGTTGCCCCAGCGACGCCGGCAGCCGGTGCTTGACCTGCTGCCGATCGGCCAGCGGACCAAGGTGCTGACCTTGATGGGCTTCAACCCGACCAGTGCCGGCGGGCTGATGGGCGTCGACTTCCTGGCCGTGGCCTGCGACGTCACCGTCGGCGAGGCCCTGGAAGCGGTCAAGAAGGCGTCGAGCCTGCAGGCCGAGGCACTGACCAGCGTGCACGCGCTGGACGCCGGTCAGCGTCTCTGCGGCGTCGCGAAGCTGGTCACCTTGCTGCAGACCGACCCCAGGACCGAGCTCTCGCAGGTCTGGGACGACGACCCGGTGCGGATCGGGGCGGACACCGACATGGTCGACGTAGCCGTGCTGATGAGCGACTACAACCTGATCACCATCCCGGTTGTCGATGAGAAGCGAGTCATGATCGGCCTGATCACGGTCGATGACGTGCTGGAAATCACGCTCCCCGACGACTGGCGTCGAAGGGACGCCGCCGAGCCACCCGACTCCCACCGGGGCAAACGTGACTGAGATCACCTGTAACTAGCGGTGGATTAGTCGTGAATAGTCGGGATGTGGGGTAGCCCGGAATTGACTTGCCAGGACTAGATCAGGCATGCTCGTGGTTGGTTCAAACGAAGGACACCTCGTTCGGTGAGGCGTCTTCACGGACATAGGCCACTGATCCCAACCGTCGAGAGACGCTCCGGATCAGGACACCTCTCCCCGGCCTAAGGGGTGAGGCCAAGTGGCTGCGCAGGCTTTCGCTACGCCGTGGAGTGCCAAAGCTCTAACGAGAGAGGTGCCTGCGCCGGCGTTGTCCCGGTGCGCCCTCCCGGCTGAGGTGTTTGCGGCGCTGTGCATTGCTGCCCTAGCTGGGCGCATGGCTGAGAGGAGGCGAGTCGTGGAACACGATAGACCGGGCCGGCACCGGCCCCATCTGCCGTCTTGTCTGCCCGTACCGGGCACGCGCTCGCGCTCCTGCATCAGCTATCTAAGGCAGGCCGCCAGCTAAAGCTCTTTGAGCGCTATCGCGCGTGCCTCCCGGACCCCGCATCGTCGCGGGTGAAAGGGGCTTAGTTGTCATGACCACGACCAGCCCAAACTTGACCACGCACAGCCGTACCGCAGCGGTCGACGCGGCTCCCGTTGGCGACATCAAGGGTGCGTTCGGGACGATTTCGACCGAGGACACCGGCAGTCGCCGGTCGATGTCGGCCAAGCTGAAGACGCTGCTGGCGATCGTCGGGCCTGGCCTCATCGTCATGGTGGGCGACAACGACGCCGGCGCGTTCTCGACTTACGGACAAGCTGGCCAGTCCTACGGCACCAAGCTGCTGTGGACGTTCTTGCTGCTGGTTCCGGTGCTGTACGTGAACCAGGAGATGGTGCTGCGGCTCGGCGCGGTGACCGGAGTGGGTTACGCCAAGTTGCTGCTTGAGCGATTCGGCCGGTTCTGGGGCGCCTTCAGTGTCATCAACCTGTTCATCCTGAACGCGCTGACTCTTATTACCGAGTTCATCGGGGTCGCGCTAGCCACCAGCTATCTGGGCGTACCCAAGGTGCTCGGCGTTGCCCTGGCCGGGCTGGTGATCGTGCTCGCTGCGTCCACCGGGAGCCTGCGCCGGTTCGAGCGGATGGCGATGATCTTCTGCGTCGGGTCGCTGCTGCTGATCCCTCTGTACGTGATCGCGCATCCCCCCGTCGGCCAGATGGCCCGTGGCTTCGCGATCCCTTCGCTCCCCGGCGGCTCGGGCGGTCTGTCCACCGTGCTGCTGCTCATCATCGGCATCGTCGGCACCACGATCGCGCCTTGGCAGCTTTTCTTTCAGCAGTCCTACGTCATCGACAAGCGGATCACGCCGCGGTTCATGCGGTATGAGAAGGCCGACCTGTGGATCGGGATCGTGATCGTCGTGGTCGGCGGCGCCGCGCTGATGGGCGCGACCGCGGCCGCGTTCGCCGCGGTCCACCACGGGCAGTTCACCGACGCGGCCGGCCTCGCCTCAGGGATAGCCGCCTATGCCGGGCACGCGGCGGGCGCGCTCTTCGCGGTCGCACTGCTCGACGCCTCGATGATCGGCGCGTTCGCGGTTTCGCTGTCCACCGCCTACGCGGTCGGCGACTTCCTCGGGCTCAAGCACTCGCTGCACCGGGGGGTCAAGCAGGCCAAGGGCTTCTACGCGATGTACGCCGCGCTGATCGCGCTGGCCGCCATCGTCGTGCTGATCCCCGGCTCGCCGCTCGGCCTGTTCACGGTCGGCGTCCAGGTGCTGGCCGGCGTGCTGCTGCCGAGCGCCACCGTGTTCCTGCTGATGCTGTGCAACGACAAGGAAGTACTCGGACCCTGGGTCAACGGCAAGGGCTCGAACATCGCGGCCTGCATCGTGATCGGCGCGCTGGTCGTGCTGTCGGTCATCTTGATGGCCTCAGTGCTGTTCGGCTCGGTCTCCTCGACTGGCGTGATGGGGATCCTCGCCGGGGGCGTGACGTTCGGCGTGGTCGCGGCAGCGGTCATCGGAGTCCGGGGCTGGCGGCGCCGCCAGCTTGGCCTGGTCCGCGCGCCGCACCCGGGCAAGAGCATGGACGCCAAGACCAAGGAGAACTGGCGGATGCCGCCGCTGGCCATGCTCGCTCCGGTCAAGATGTCGACCGGCCGCCGGGTCGCGATGCTGGCGATGTGGGCCTACCTGGCCGTGGCGTTCGTGCTGGTAATCGTGCGCATCATCGAACTAGCGATCGGCCACTAAGTCTCCTTTGAGTCTGGAGGTTTTGGCACTAGACGTCCCCGTTGTCGAGCCTGCATGGTTAACCTGCGGGCTTTCGGACCCAACGGGAGGGTGGACGCCAAGTGACCGAATCGAGTAGTAGGGCCGCGCCGACGGCGGTGATCGAAGCCGAGGTACGCGAAGGCGTCTACGGCAGCAAGGTCGCCGCCGTCGAGCCCGGCGGCGCCGAATTCATCCCGCTTGCCGACCGGCACGGCAAGCCCTATCAGCAGTTCTGGACCTGGGTCTCGCCGAACATGGAGTTCGCGACCATCTTCGTCGGAGTCATCGGAGTCTGGTTCTTCGGCCTGTCGTTCTGGATGGCGACCTTGGCGATCGTGCTCGGCAGCGCGGTCGGGTCGGTGTCGATGGGTTTCCTGGCCGCCCGCGGGCCGCTGCACGGCGTGCCGCAGATGGTGCTGTCGCGAATCGGGTTCGGGTTCCTCGGCAACATCTTCCCGGCGGGCGTCAATGCGCTGGTCGCCGGAGTTGGCTGGTTCGCGGTCAATAGCGTCAGCGGGGCGTTCGCGCTCAACGCGCTGCTGCACTGGCCCAAGGCGCTGTGCCTGCTGATCATCGTGGTGCTGCAGATCGCGGTGGCGTTCTTCGGCCACAACCTGGTGCACATGTTCGAGCGCTGGTCGTTCCCGTTCCTGGTCGTGGTCTTCGCGATCGCCTCGGTCGTGATCTTGACCAAGGCGAACTTCGGCGCGCCCGGGCAGCCAGGCTCGGGCGGGACCCTGGCCGGCTTCCTCATCACCTTCGGGGCGGCGTTCGGCTATGCGGCCGGCTGGAACCCCTATGCCAGCGACTACACCCGCTACCTGCCGCCAGACACCGACCGCCGGGCGACCGGCCTGTGGGCTGCCCTTGGCGTCTTCCTGTCCTGCGTCGTCCTCGAGATCGTCGGCGCCGCCAGCGCCACCGTGACCAGCATCGACAAGTTCGTGGACAATCCCACGGCGGGCTTCACCAGCCACCTGGCCACCCCGCTCGCCGACGTCACGCTGATCGCGATCGCGCTCGGCGCGATCTGCGCCAACGCGCTGAACGTGTACTCGGGCTCGATGTCGTTCCTCGCGCTCGGGATCAAGCTGCCGCTGGCGTTGCGGCGGGCGATCGTCGCGCTGGTCTTCGGAGTGGCAGGCTTCATCCTCGCGCTGTACGGCCTGCACGATGCGGGCAACCGGTACAACAACTTCCTGCTGGTGATCGCCTACTGGATCGGACCTTGGCTCGGCGTGTTCTTCGCCGATCAGTTCCTTCGCCGGGGCAAGCGGGTCGACGGGTTCTTGTTCGACCGTCACCACAATCCGTGGGCCGGGGTGGTTGCGATGGTGGCTGCTACCGGATTGTCGATCTGGCTGTTCGCCAAGCAGACCGATTACACCGGCGTAGTGCCCAATGCGCATCCGGCCTTCGGCGACATCACGTTCGAGGTCGGGTTCGTGCTCGCGGCACTGCTGTACGTGCTGTTCTTCCGCTGGCAGCCGGACAGCGCCAAGGAGGAGACGTTGCATATACCTGACCAGCCGGCGACAGCTAGCTGAGTTACTCCGCAGGCGGGCGCCTCTCGCGACTAGGTGAAAGGCGCCCGCAATGCGTTATTCCCGAAGGAAGTTGACTTGTTCTTCGGTGCCGTTCCAGACCACAGTGTGCTGCGCCGGGGTGGCCCGGGCGACGACCTTGCCGCCGCGCAGCACGAGGGTGCGCGGCGCGACCAGGCGCAGCGCGTCGGCCTCGGTGGGGGCGTCGAAGACGACCAGGTCGGCCGGGCCGCCGGGGCGCAGGCCATAGTCAGCGATGCCGAGCGCCAGGGCCGGGTTCGTGGTGATCATCTCGATCAGCTGGCGCAGTTCTGAGTCGCCGGACATCTGACCCAGGTGCGCGAGCACGAACGCGGCCTGGAGCGGGTCGCCGTAGCCGAGCGGGTACCAGGGATCCATCACCGAGTCGTGGCCGATGCAGACGTTGACGCCGGCCGCCTGGAGCTGCTTCACGCGGGTGTGGCCGCGCCGGATCGGGCCGGTGTCGAAGCGGCCTTGCAGGACCGCGTTGTCGAGCGGGTTCGTCACCATGTGCAGGCCGGCCCGGGCAATATTGCTGATCAGCCGGTAGGCGTAGGCGTTGTTGTAGGAGTGCATCGCGGTGGTGTGGCTCGCGGTGACTCTCCCCGACATGCCGCGCCTGATCGTCTCGGCCGCCATGACCTCGACGAACCTTGAGTGCTCGTCGTCGGTTTCGTCGCAGTGGATGTCGACCTGGAGATTGTGTTCGTCGGCTAGGGCGATCGCGAATTTCACCGACTCCACGCCGTCTTCGCGGGTGAGTTCGTAGTGCGGGATTCCGCCGACCACGTCGGCGCCGAGTTCGACGGCCTTGCGCATCAGGTCCTTGCCGCCGTCGAAGCCGAGTATGCCCTGCTGCGGGAAGGCGACCAGCTGGAGGTCGATCAGGCCCTTGGTTTCCTCGCGCAGGTCGACGAGGGCTCTTAGCGCCCTTAGCTCAGGGTCGCAGACGTCGACGTGGCTGCGAACGTGCTGGACGCCGTTGGCAAGCTGCCAGCGCAGGATCTGGCGGACTCGTGCCTGGACGTCGGAGTAGGTGAGGTCCTTGACTCGCTCGGCCCAGACGGCGATGCCCTCGAACAGGGAGCCGGAGACGTTGGGTCTTGGCTGGCCGACCGTGAGGACCGCGTCGAGGTGGATATGCGGCTCGACCAGGGGCGGGGTGACCAGGCGGCCCTGGAGGTCGATGGTCTCCGTGGCTGGGCCGGCTGCGGCTGCGGCTGCGGCCTCAGGCTCGGTCGCGGCGATCAGGCCGTTTTCGATGACTATGTCGGAGGTGTGGTCTTGTCCGGCTACTCGGGCGTTACGGAGGATCAGGTCGGCCATCCGGACATCATGCCCGGTTTCGCACCACCGTCACCGTCACATCGCTGAACGGCAGCCCGATCGGCGCGCTGGGCTTGTGCACCGTGATCTCGGCCTGCTCGACCAGATGATCCTCCAGGCAGGCGGCGGCAAGTCGCTCGGCGAGGGTCTCAATGAGCTGCACGGGCTCGCCGGCCACGATCTTGTGCAGCCGATGCGCCACGTCGGCGTAGCTGACGGTTAGTTCGAGGTCGTCGGCGGAAGCGGCTGGTCGGAGATCGAGCCAGAGCGTGGCGTCGATGATGAAGTCCTGCCCGTCGACTCGCTCCTGGGGCAGCACCCCGTGCCGGCCGAACACCCGCAACCCGAGCAGACTGATCCGATCCCGGCCTCCCATGATCGCCAATCTAACGCGACGGTGCCGGGACTGTGCCGGATTGGCGTCGGCGGCGGCGTTCCCGGCGGTTGCGCCAGGCACGGCGGATGCGCCTGGCTAGCGCTATCACCAGGACGAGGCCGAGTACCAGCAGTACGGCGGCGATGATCGCGGCGGCGAGCGGGTGCAGCAAGGCGAGTACCACGATCCCGGCCACGAGCAGATCTTCGATCAGGCTGACCACGATGTTGCTGAACGGCTCGGGGCTGGCGTTCACCCCGAGCCTGATCCCGCTCTTGATCAGGTGCACCACCAGGGCGGTGCCGCCGCCGATCGACGCGGCCAGCGCCTGGGACAGGCTGTGGGCGTGGCCGGCCATCAGCGCGGCGATCGCCGCGCCCATGACGGGCCGGATCACGGTGTGCACCGCGTCCCAGGCCGAGTCCGCGTAAGGGATCTTGCCGACGACGAACTGGCCCAGAAAAAGGACCGCCGCTACGACAAGCACGTCGGTGCGCTCTAGGGTCGGAGGTACCGAGCCCATGTGGGCGTACCGGCCGAGCAGACCCATCAGCAGCACGACGGCGTAGGAGTTGATCCCGCTGGCCCAGCCGCTTGTGAAGATCAGAGGAACGGCGGACATCTGGATCACCCCACGTAGAACCGTACGAAGAGAAGGATAGTAACGCAGAATGATCCTTGATCTGTCCAAGCCGGCGCACGAGGCCGCCGCGACGAGGCTTAAAGAAGAAACGATCATCTGGCTGACCACGGTGAATCCGAAGGGGCAGCCTCAGTCGAGCCCGGTGTGGTTCTTGTGGGACGGCGAGGAGTTCCTGATCTACGGCTCGAAAACCGGGCCGAAGACACCCAGCATCAGATCCAATCCGAGGGTCGGCCTGAACCTGGACGGCAACGGTCGGGGCGGCGGCATCGTCGTGATCGAGGGCACCGCGAGGATCGACGAGGCCGGTCCGGCGCTCAGCGAGGTCAACGACTATCTCGCCAAATACGGCGCGATGATCGAGGGGAACGGCTGGACGCCAGAGACGATGGCGCAGGACTACCCGCACCTCATCAGGGTGACCCCGAACAAGGCCAGGATCTGGTAGCCGGCTAGGCGCGCACGGCTCCGGTCACCAGCCAGGCCGAGCCGCGTGCGCGCCAGGTCAGCGTGATGAACCGGGCGGCCAGCCAGGCCGAGATCGCGAACCACAGGCCGAGCAGGCCAGCCCCGGTCATCACGTCGATCCAGGCGGCGACCGCGAATATGGCCGTCGTGATCAGCCCGGCGATGGCCAGGTAGTTCTGGTCACCGGCCCCGATCAGGACTCCGTCGAGCACGAACACCACGCCCGCTACCGGTTGCTGCGCCACCACGACGAACAGCACGATCAGCAGCAGGTGCGCGACCGGCGGCGCGGCATCGAACAGGCCGGGGAGCCAAGGCCGAGCCGCGAGCAGCAGCAAGCCGAACACGACCCCGCAGCCGGCTCCCCACCAGATCATCAGCCTGGTCGCTTCCCTGGTTCGGGCCACGTCACCGGCACCCAGATACTTTCCGGTGATGGCCTGGGCGGCGATAGCGATCGCGTCGAGTGCCAGCGCCAGCAAATTCCATAGGCGGAAAGCAACCTGGTGGGCGGCTATCGCCGCGTTGCTTTCCCGGGAGGCGATCGCCGTGGCCGCGATCAAGACCGCCTGCAGGGCGAGCGTCCTGATCACCAGCGCCGCCCCGGCCCGCGCCGCCGCCTTCACGCCGGGCAGGTCGAAGCCGAACCCGACACCCTCCCTTCTGGCCCCGCGCCCGACCATGATCAGGTAGGCCGCCGCCGCGCAGTTCTGCGCGATCACGGTGCCCCAGGCCGAGCCCGCGATCCCCCAGTGCAGCCCGAGCACGAAGGTCGCGTTCAGCACCACGTTGATTAGGTAGGCCGCCACTGACACTGTCAGCGGCGTCGCGGTGTCCTGCAGGCCGCGCAGCACGCCGGTGCCGGCCAGCACCGCGAGCATCGCGGGCGCCCCGATCAGGCTGATCCGCAGGTAGACCACGGCCTGGCTGGAGACGGCGGGGGTGCCGCCGAAGCCCGCCACGATCGGTCCGGCCAGCGGCAGCCCGACCGCGATGACCGCAATGCCGATCGCCCCGGCCAGCCAGATCCCGTCGATGCCCTGCCGGATCGCGGCCTGCCGGTTGCCCGCGCCGAGCTGACGCGCCACGGCTGCTGTCGTCCCGTAGGCGAGGAAGATCGAGATGTTGACCAGGGCGGTCAGCGCCTGCGCGGCGACGCCCAGCCCGCCCAGCGGCGCGGTGCCGAGTCGCCCCACGATCGCGGAGTCGGCCAGCAAGAACAGCGGTTCGGCGACGAGCGCCCCGAGCGCCGGGATCGCCAGCCTGAGGATCTCCGCGCTCTGCCCGCCGCTCCCGTTTCCGTCGTCGCGGGCGCGACCGCTCAGGCGACTACCCCTCGGGTCCGCAGGTCGGCGATCTCGTCCGTGCTCAGGCCTAGCCCGGTGCCGCCCGAGCCGAGCAGGGCGTCGGTGTCCGCGCCAGGCCGCACTGGCGGCGTCGGTTGCCCGGCCGCCGTCCGGCCGAACCTGGGGGCGGGGGCGGGCTGGATGAGGCCGCCTACCTCGGTGAACACGCCGCGAGCGGCGTTGTGCGGGTGACCGGCGGCCTCGGCTGGGGAAAGCACGGGCGCGACACAGGCGTCGGTGCCGTCGAATACCGCCGTCCAGTCGTCCCTGGTCCGGCCGGCGAAGATCTCGGTGAACCTTTCCCGCACGACCGGCCAGCCGGACGGGTCAAGCTGGGCCGGCAACTCGGCTCCTTCGAGCCCAAGGCCCTTGAGCAGGGCGGAGTAGAACTGGGGCTCGATCGCGCCGACCGCGACGTACTTGCCGTCGGACGTGGCGTAGGTGTCGTAGAACGGCGCGCCACCGTCTAGGAGGTTCACTCCCCGCTCGTCCCGCCAGGCGCCTCTGGCCCGCAAGCCGTAGATGAACGAGCTCAGCAGCGCCGAGCCGTCCACCATCGCGGCGTCGATGACCTGGCCAAGGCCTGACCGCTGCCGCTCGACCAGCGCGGCCAGCACGCCGATCGCCAGCAGCATCCCGCCGCCGCCGAAGTCACCAACCAGGTTCAGCGGCGGTACAGGACGTTCCCCGGCTCGTCCGATGGGATGCAACGCGCCCGACACCCCGATGTAGTCGATGTCATGACCAGCCGTTGGCGCCAGCGGGCCGTACTGGCCCCAGCCGGTCATCCGGGCGTAGATCAGGGCGGGATTCCTGGCCGCGCAAACTTCCGGGCCGAAGCCCAGCCGTTCGGTGACGCCCGGCCGGAAGCCCTCGACCAGCACGTCCGCGTTCTCAAGGAGCCGCAGCAGCAGTTCGACGCCCGCTGGGTCTTTGAGGTTCAGCCCGATCGAGGTCCGGCCTCTGGTGAGCGGGTCGACCGGTTCTGGCAGGTCAGGGCGGCAGCTTGAGGGGCGCTCGACCCGGAGCACGTCGGCTCCGAGGTCGGACATGATCATGCAGCCGAACGGCGCCGGCGCGAGGCTCGCGATCTCGATCACCCGAACGCCGTCCAGTGGTCCCATTGACTGCCTCCGCCCCGGTATGTGACGTGTTTGCCTTCCCGGCTGATGCTAAGGCGTCCGGTGATCTAGGAGTTAGGCGGCCCGTACGACGGCGGTGCGTCGGCCTTGGCGTTGCCCCACGGACCGGGCTTGGTGCCGAGCGTCCAGCTCATCGTCGCGCCCGATGCCAGGGTCGAGAAAGGTATCCACAGCTTCTTGTACGCCGTCCCGTTGATCTTCAGCGAGTCGACGTAGAACTTGCTGCCGGTCGCCCCGGGAGCGGTGATCTTGATCGTATTGCCGGTCGGCAAGCTGATCGTGATCTGCTGGAAGCCGGGGCTGGCGAACACCAGGTTGCCGCTGCCCGGGTTCTCCGGGTACATGCCCAGCATCTCCCAGATGAACTGCGAGCTCTCCGCACCCAGGTCATCGTTGTTGTTCAGGCCGAACGGGCCTGGCCGGTACAGGCTGCGCCTGAGGTTATTGACCACCCACTGGGTCTCCGACGGATAACCCGCGTAGTCGGGCGCGAACTGCTCGCCGAGGTCGAACTCGTTGGCCAGGAACGCGTGCGTGCCGAAGCCGTTCGGCTTGGACAGGTAGGAGCGCAGCAGGGGACCGACCTTCTTGATCCCGCCAAGCTTGGCGAACAGCGCGGCGTAGTTGTTCGGCACGTCCCACAGGTACTCGTACGCGGTGCCCTCGATGTAGTGGCTCGTCGCCATTTTCGTGACCCCGGACTGGAACTTGCCGCTCTTGAACCTGGTCACCAGCAGGTTGCTGGCCTTGTTGAACAGGAACGTCCAGTTATTGGCCCGGTGCTGCAGCGCGGCGGCGGTCGACGCGTGCCCCCCGAGCTCCTTGGCGTACTGGGCCAGCGCGAAGTCGGCGTTGTCGTATTCGAGCAGGCTCGACACGTAGCCGTGCGCGTCGCAGCACGGATAGGTGGCGTCTTGCGGCAGGAAGCGGTACTTGTTTTCCAGCGCTGTGCCTGGCCGGACGTTGCCGGTCGTTGTGGCCTGGTGAAACATCTGGTTGAACGCGGTCGTGGTGGCGAAGTTCCTGGCGCCAAACGCGTAGTAGTCCGCGATGACCGCGTCGGACGGGTCGCCGACCTGGGCGTAGTTGTCGAGATTCAGGTAGCCCCACTGGGGCAGGATGCCGTTCTGGCTGTAGAGGTTGACCAGGGACTGGGCCATGTCGCTGGCGGCCGTCGGATCCAGCATCGCCTGGAGCTGGGCCAGCGAATGGTAGATGTCCCAGCCGGAGAACATGCCGTACTGGCTGTGCCCGAAGCTCACCGAGTGCACTTTGAAGTCAGAGCCCCGGTACTTGCCGTTGACGTCGCTGATGATGTTCGGCTGCAGGAAGTCCTTGTACAGCAGGCTGTAGAACTCCTGGGTCACCTTCTCGCTGCCGCCGGCCACCGAGATCTCGCCGAGCAGCGCGTTCCAGTTCGCCTGGGCGGCCGCTCGTACGGTCTGTACATCCCAGCCCGGGATCTCGTCCGTCCAGTTCGACTCGGCGTTAGCGGCGTTCACGTAGGAGATGGCGACCTTGGCCCCGACCGTCTGGTCGGAACTGGCGTCGAAGGTCAGGAACACCGCATCGGGACCGGTCCGGCCCTTCTCGGTGACGATCTTGTGCGCGGTGAACGGCCGGTCGAAGGTGATGTCGAAGTACAGCGTGTACTTCTGCGGCCCGACCTTCCCGCTGAGCTCGTTGCAGAAGTTGCCGCTGGTGACCGAGCCCTGGATCTCATCACGGCCGATCGTCACGGCGTGGGTGGCGAGCGCGCCCTCCTGGCTGCCGCGCAGCTTGATCAGCAGATCGGCCGACTTGGTCTTGGGAAAGGCGAAGTTGGCGATCGCGGCGTGCGCGGTCGCGGAGAACTGAGAGGTGATCGTCGCGGTGCCGTTGCTGCGGGCCGCGTAGTACCCGGCCTGGGCGACCTCGCCGGAGTGGCTGAACGCGGTGGTCACGTTGGTCGGGTCGCCGGCCGGCAGCGCGCCGGTCATGGGCAGGACCGGGACGTCGCCGGCCGCCCGGCAGCCGGTGCCGGAGACGTGGGTCAGGCTGTAGCCGTAGAGCTTCTTGTCGGTGAACGTGTAGCCGCCGCCGTCGACCCGGCCGGGCATCGTGTCCGGCGACCACTGGATCATGCCGAACGGGGCCTGGGCGCCCGGGTAGGTGTTCCCGCCGCCGCTGGTCCAGGTTCTGGTGTCGACCAGCGCGGCCAGGTTGGTGACCGGCGCGACCAGCTTGCGGTTATCGCGGGCGGCCGCCGGAATCAGCCGGATCGGGGGACGAGTCGGGCAGTTGGTCACCCGGCCGGTAATGGTCTTCGAGCAGGTCTCGGTCCGGGGCGAGCTGGAGGTGGCAGTGTCTACCGCCTTGGCGGGCTGGGTTGGGTGCCAGCCGCCGATCAGTACCCCAGCCGGTGTCAACGTGATCGCGAGCCCTAGAGCCGCTACTCGTGCTGCCCGCCTGGTCAGCATCTTTTCCCTTACCTCCGCTCCGAACCCGCCTGAACCCGATAAGCCAGCATTCTCGCAGAATTCGGCTTTCCGGACGGCCGGGTTGGCGGAGCGCGGGGGGTAGAGGGGTCGGCTCCCAAGCTAAAGATCTTTAGGGAGAAAGATTTTCGGGGGTTTTGATTCCGGTCGACCAGATCAACTCTGGTGGGCCTGGATCAGACGTCCAGCTGGGCGTCGGTCGGCCACCCAGCGGTGAGGGTCACGGCGCCGTCGTGGGCGACGAGCCGGGCGGGAAGTTCTGAGGCGGCGAGCCAGTCGATCGCGGCGCTGCCCTTGATGATCGACGCGGTGCTGGCGATGTTGGCGTCGGCGCAGGTCGCGGCGGCGACGCTGACCGTGCGCCAGGGTGAGCTGGCCGGCGCGCCGGTGGCGGGGTCGATGATGTGGTGCAGCTGGCGCTGCCCGGCCTGCCATTGGCGGACCGTCGTGCTGGAGGTAGCCAGGCCGCCTGATCTGATCGTCACGGTCTGCCCGGCTGCGTCGTCGGCGGCGGCGTGGTTGTCGGTGACTTTTACCTGCCAGCCCTCGCTGGGCGGTGGGCCGGCGACGGCGATGTCGCCGCCGAGGCTGACCAGGACGCCTACGTCGAGATCGGCGGCGATCCTGGTCGCGCACCGGTCGGCGGACCAGGCTTTGGCAGTGGAGCCGAGATCCAGCTGGGCCCCGTGGTCGAGTCGGACGTGCCTGGTGACCGGGTCGAGCCGCACGTTGCGCCACCCGGGGGCTGGGGCGGTGTCGCCAGGACCGGCTGGCGCGGCCCGTCCGGCCAGTTCGTCGAAGTCGCGGTCGTAGCCGGCCGCGACCAGCGCCTGGCCGACCGTCGGATCGACTGCTCCGTCCGTGAGCTCGGCCGCCCGCAACGCCTCGGCGATTAGCTCCGCGAAGAGTTCGCTTACCCGGACAATCGACCCGCGCAAAGCGTTCACCCTAAAAAGTTCTGAATCAGACCGAAATCGCGAGCAGGCCAGGTCTACGGCGGCAAGCTCAGCGTCCGCCATCGCCCTGGCTGGGTTCTCGGCGGCCGGGTCGGTGACCAGGAGGACGGCGGAGGTGCCGAAGACCTTGAAGGTGGCCACCGCGGGATTAATCCTCGCCGGTCAGCCGGGCGAACGCTCGCAGGTTGGCCTTGCTCTCGCCGCGCTTGGTGCGCCACTCGTACTCCTTGACGATCGAGGAGGCGAAGCCGATCATCAGGGCCTGGTCGAAGGTCTCGTCCGAATAGGTGAGTACGCAGCCGAGCAGTCGGTCGATCTCATCGGGAGTGATCGCGCTCAGCGGCAGGCGGCCGACCAGGTAGACATCACCAACCGGATCGAGCGCGAAGTGCACGCCGAACATCCGGCTGCCGCGCTCGAGCAGGTACCGGTAGAACTCGGCGTGGTTCTCATCGGGCTGGCGGCAGAAGAACGCTTCGACCTGCAAGCTATGAGACCCGGCGATCAGCCAGGTCATCGTCGCCAGCTTGTGCTGGCCCTCCAGCCGGACGAGATACGCGCCAGGTTCCGGCGACTCAAAATCAAGCCCGAGGTCGGTCAGGATCTCGCCGAGCTGCCGACCGGGAGCGGTCACGCGTCCACCGCAGCGGCAGTCGCTACCTCGCTCATGGCAGCACCGTACACGCCGAGCAGTTTGTCGACCGTGACTGACCAGCCGAACCCGGACGCGTGCTGTCGAGCCCCTCTGGCGAGCTTGGCGAGCTTGCCCGTGTCCGTGATCAGATGCCGGATCGCCGCCGCGTACTTGGCCGGGTCGTGCCCGTCGATCAGCAGGCCGGACACGCCGTCCCGCACCGCCGTGCGCAGGCCGCCGGCCGCCGCCGCTACCACCGGCGTGCCGCAGGCCTGAGCCTCGACGGCGACCAGGCCGAACGATTCTGAGTAAGACGGGACCACGACCAGGGTCGAGGCCCGGTACCAGTCGGCCAGGTCGCGCTGGGGGCAGGGCGGCTCTAGCCTGACGTTGCCGGAGATGCCGAGTACGCCGGCGAGCTCGGTGAGGCTGTCGGGATCGTTGCGCCCGGTGCCGCTCGGGCCGCCCACGAAGGCGACTACCAGCCGGTCGGCCAGCTCGGGCTGGTCACCCAGCAACTGGGCGGCGGCGTGCAGCAGCACGTCCGGTGCCTTGAGCGGCTGTACCCGGCCGGCGAACATCAGCACGATCGCGTCGGCGGCGATCCCGAGCCTGGCTCTGGCCTCGCGCTGCGGCCCTGGGCTGAAGGTAGCCAGGTCGACGCCAGGGGTGACCGCGCTTACCCGGCCCGGATCGGCGGCGTACAGCCTGATCAGGTCCTGCGCTTCCGCGCTGGTGTTCGCGACGATGTGGTCGGCGGTGGCGATGACCTCGGCCTCGCCCCTGATCCTGATGTCTGGTTCGGCGGCGTCACCGGCGGCGAGCGCCGCGTTCTTGACCCGGCCGAGAGTGTGCATGGACTGGACCAGGGGCACGCCCCAGCGTTTCTTGGCGACGGCGCCGACCTGGCCGGACAGCCAGTAGTGGCCGTGTATCAGGTCATACCGGCCAGGGGCGTGCGCCGCTTCCTCGCGGAGCACCTCCCAGGTGAACTCGCAGAGCTGACCGGGCAGGGCACCCTTGTCCAGGTCCTCGAAAGGCCCGGCCACGATGTGCTTGACCAGGACGCCGGGCGCGAGCTCCACGACCGGCGGCTGGTCCCTGGCCGCGGCCCGGGTGAAAATGTCGACCTCGACGCCGCGCTCGGCCAGACGCTTGGCGACTTCGACAACGTAGACGTTCAGGCCCCCGGCATCACCGGTTCCTGGCTGTTCGAGTGGCGATGTGTGGACGCTGATCGTCGCGACTCGCTTCGGGTAGCGACGCGGCACTGGCATACACCTCCGGGAGGGAGGAACCCATAAGTATCTCGCAGTGTTCCCGGCAGGGCCACATCCGGGCGCTACGACGTGTTCGCGGGGCTCCCGCCGATAGGCTTTCGGCTATGGGAACGCTGGTTCTGCTTCGTCATGGCGAGAGTGTCTGGAACTCCGAGGGGTTGTTCACCGGGTGGGTCGATGTCGGCTTGTCCGATCAGGGCCGGGCCGAGGCCGCCCGCGCGGGTGAACTGCTCAGCGAGAGCGGGCTGCGGCCGGACGTGGTGCACACCTCGCTGCTGACCAGGGCAATTCAGACCGCGAACACCGCGCTCGATGTCGCCGGGCTCGGCTGGCTGCCGGTGCGGCGCTCGTGGCGGCTGAACGAGCGGCATTACGGCGCCCTGCAAGGCAAGAACAAGGCCCAGACCCGAGCGGAGTTCGGCGACGAGCAGTTCATGCGGTGGCGCCGGTCCTACGACGTTCCGCCGCCGCCGCTGGCCGACGACGATCCGCTGTCCCAGGCCGGTGATCCCCGGTACGCGCTGCTCGCCGGCGATCTGCTGCCGCGGACGGAGTGCCTGCGAGACGTCGTCGACCGGCTGCTGCCGTACTGGTACGACGCGGTCCTGCCTGACCTAGCGGCCGGGCAGACTGTGCTGATCGTCGCGCACGGCAACTCGCTGCGGGCGATGGTGAAGCATCTGGACCACATCAGCGACGCCGACATCGTCGAGCTGAACATCCCGACCGGAATCCCGCTGCGCTACGACCTCGACGAGCACTACCGGCCGGTCACCCACGGCGGCAGTTACCTCGACCCGAAGGCCGCCGCCGCCGCAGTCGAGGCAGTGCGCAATCAGGGCAAGTAACACGTCGCCGGGTCACTGCAGGTCAACGCGGCCCAGCCGATCGGCCGGCAGATGCCGGAGACGTGAACTCGCGTGGTAGCACGCATGAACTCTCCGCAAATAGCGCCGAGGCCAGGCGCTGGGCAGATGCGCGCGAGCAGGCATTCCGCATACCATCAAAGTGTGGATGTGGGGGTGATTGCGGTCAGACGGGCCGCAGCCCGGGCGGTCGCATGACTGCCAACGGATCGGCGCGGACGAACGGCGTCGCTCCCGGGTCAGGCGCACCCTCAGCCGCTAAGCGGTCCCCTCGCTCCGGGACCCCTTCGGGGGGTTCCGGGGGGTCGTCCTCCCGGGCCAGCACAGCGTCACAGTCCGTGCGGCTGCCAGCGGGCCTCTCGGCCGTGCTCGCGGTGCTCTCTTCCTCGGCCGTGGTTATCGACAGTCGTGACCGCGTGCTTCAGGCCAGCGAAGCGGCTCGATCCTTCGGCTTGGTCCAAGGCGAACAGCTGGTAGTAGGAGAGCTTCTCGCGCTGGCCCGTCAGGTCCGCCGGGACGGGGAGATCCGCGAGGGAGAGATCGATATCTCTACTGGCGGCATCCCGAGCCGCACGACGAGTTTCGCCGTCCGGGTCGCTCCGCTCGGCCCCGGTGTCGGCGGCGGCGGCCTGGTGCTGCTGCTCGTCGAAGACCAGACCGAGCGCCGCCGGGTCGAGGAGGTGCGCCGCGACTTCGTTGCGAACACCAGCCACGAGCTGAAGACGCCAGTCGGCGCGCTGGCTCTGCTGGCCGAGACTGTCGAGGACGCGGCCGATGACCCGGAGGCGGTCAGGCGGTTCGCGGGCCGGATGCGCCAGGAGGCGACCAGGCTGACGAACCTGGTGCAGGACATGATCACCTTGTCCCGCATCCAGGCCGCCGAGCCCATCCCTGACCCCGCGCCCGTCGACCTGGACACCGTGGTCACCGAGGCGCTCGACCGGGGCCGGATGAAGGCCAGCTCGCGTGGCATCGAGCTGGCCTCAGGCGGCACCCGCAGGCTGTTCGTGCTGGGCGATGAGGAACTGCTGGTCACCGCGTTGCGCAACTTGCTCGACAACGCGGTCGCCTACAGCCCGGAGAAGACCAGGGTGGTCGTGTCGACCAGGCGCACCGGCCCGGAGACGGTCGAGCTGAGCGTGACCGATCAGGGCATCGGCATTCCTGAGCTGGATCTCGAGCGGATCTTCGAACGCTTCTACCGGGTCGACCCGGCCCGGTCCAGAGTTACCGGCGGGACCGGGCTTGGGCTCGCGATCGTCAAGCATGTCACCGCCGCGCACGGCGGCAAGGTGACCGTCACCAGCAAAGAGGGTGCGGGGTCCACATTCACGCTTCAGTTGCCATCTAGGCCAGGGGTATCCAAACCAGGAGTATCCAAATGAGCAGCGGCCAGGCACCGGCCTGGGCCGCCGCAGCGTGGCCGGCGGACTCGCGTCCACCGACGACGCTGCCGGTGTTTGCCTACACGGACCGACCTGCCAAGGAGGCAGCCAAGTGACGCGGGTTCTCGTTGTCGAGGATGAGGAGTCATTCAGCGACGCGCTGTCGTACATGCTCCGCAAGGAAGGGTTCGAGGTCGCCGTCTGCCCGACCGGGCCGGCCGCCCTTGACACCTTTGACCGGACAGGGGCCGATCTTGTGCTGCTTGACCTCATGCTGCCTGGCCTGCCCGGCAGCGAGGTCTGCCGGGCGCTGCGGGAGCGCTCCAGCGTTCCGGTCATCATGCTGACCGCCAAAGACAGCGAGATCGACAAGGTCGTCGGGCTTGAGCTCGGCGCCGATGACTACGTGACCAAGCCGTTCTCATCGCGGGAGCTGGTCGCCCGGATGCGGGCGGTGCTGCGGCGCCGGGGCGAAAACGAGGAGCCGAGCACCTCCGTGCTCGAGTCCGGCCCGGTCAGGATGGACGTCGAGCGGCACGTGGTGATGGTGCGCAATGAAACGAAGCAGTTGCCGCTGAAGGAGTTCGAGTTGCTCGAGGTTCTGCTCAGGAACTCCGGCCGGGTGCTGACCAGGATGCAGCTGATCGACCGGGTCTGGGGCGCTGACTACGTCGGTGACACCAAGACGCTTGACGTGCACATCAAGCGGCTGCGGGCGAAGGTCGAGCAGGATCCGGCCCGGCCGATGCACATCATCACCGTGCGCGGCCTGGGCTACAAGTTCGAGCCCGGCACCTAACTCGGATCCGGCGCTCAGCTAGGGCTCGGCGTCGGGCCACCGCTCGATCCCGGGGTGGCCGTGCCGCTCGGCGTGGGCGACCCGGACGGGGTCGACGTCGGTGCTGGCCTCAGCGTGGTGTAATACTGCGCCCTCGGCATCACCGGCACCATGAGCGTCACCTGTCCGGCCCTGCTGAAGCTGAGCGTGATCGACACGACCGAGCCACCGGTCAGCGGGTGGTCCAGGTTCATCAGCACGATCTGCGGTTTGGGGCCAGACAGCGGCACCGCGTGCTGCGAGGCCAGCACGACGACTCGGTTATCAGGCAACTGCACCGACTTGGCGACGCCCTGCGCCGTGACGCTCACCAGCCGGTCAACGGTGTTCCCGATGTTGACCAGGCTGAGGAACAAGCCGGCGTTCGCGCCGGCCGGAATCTGCTGGCCGATCGGTGCGCCGAGCACGAAGGCGTTGCTGATCGTAATGTCGCCGACGGTGCGGCCGGTGCCATCGGTCGGCGGATGCCAGTGCAGGCTGGGAGCGTTGGTGCCGGCCTCGCATCCGGCGACCAGCGGAATCAGCGCGGCGACCACCGCGATCAGGATGCGGCCTGAATATCTGCTGCCGCGGCCGTTCGGGAGCACCGAAGTCTCCTCATCACTTGTGTGAACGCAGGACTGAACCAGCTTCCGATCAATCCCGCAGCGTAGCCCTACAGGCGGTAGGACTCGCAGCCGGCCCGCCAAATTTGGCGCGGCCGGCGAATTCAGTTCGGTCAGCCCGGCGTCTTGAGCATCCGCAGCCGGTCGGCGAACATGAACGGCCGCCGAAGGGCGGTCTCCTCCGTCACGACGCCGCGGGCATCGACGAAGAGCACCGTCAGGCCTTCCGGTTTGTAGGTGCTGGCGAGAACGTTCTGATCATCGGTCGCCACCCTGGCAACCTTGGTCGCGCTCGTCGAGGCGCCGGCCAGCAACTTCTCGAGGGTGGTCGTGCTCCCGCGCGGCCCGACCAGGTAGATGATCACGCCCGCCGTTCCGGCCTGGGTGAGCAGGTCGAGCACGGCCGCGCCGCAGTTGCAGTTCATCGGGACGATCGCCAGCGCCGTGCTGACCAGGCCGCGCAACGCGATCGCCTTGCCCGCCACGTCAATCGTCTTACCTGGCAGTACGTTCTGGCCCGCCGTCGGCACCGGTCCGGCGGCGCCGTTGGCAGGCGAGGCCGAAGGGGCGTTCGATGAGTTGGCCTTGGTCGACCGCGAGCCCGGGTTGCTGCCCTTGGGCGAGCCCGCAGGGCCGGACGGACGCTGGTTGTTGAAATAGGGATTCGAGGTGAATACTGCCGATATCATCACCGCGACCAGTGCCGCCACCAGGCACCCGGCCAGCAGCGGGATCGCGATGCCCGACCGGCGGAGCGGCGCGCGCCAGCGCACGCTGCGCTGATGTCGCCGCACCGCGCGGAGTTCACGATGGTAGGCCTGGACGTCACGGTAAAGCTCGCGCGCGTCATCGGGGATCTCGATGTCCACTGGCGGCAACCCGTAGTCGTCGTGCCCCGCTTCACCGCCTTGGCTCACGCGTATCTCCGCAGTTCGGTTACAGTGCGGTCTGGCGTCCGCCCACCGCACTGCCGGTGTTTGCTACCCAGGCCCCGGATCTTCAGTATGGGCCTGTGTCTTCAGTATGGGCCTGCTTGGCAACGGACGTAAGCGGTGGCTTGCCGATCTAACCCTGGGTGAGCAGTGGTAGCTGTTCAGTGGCTGCCTAGGCCTCACCAGGCGGTAAGCTGGTAAGACGCGTAGCGGCTCTCGTGGCGGAGGTTCGCCGCAGCAAAGCCCTTGGCGTCCGGTGAGCCGGAGCTCGGGGGGAGCATCTTGATGGCATGGAGCCGTCATTCACAGTATCCAAAAGCGGCCTTGACCTGCACCTATGGCCTCAAGCCTGGCGATTGTTCACCCTCCGCCGTGGTACGCTAGTTACAGCGGAAGGGGTACGTGCCAGATGACTTTCAAGGTCGGCGACACCGTCGTCTACCCGCACCATGGGGCTGCTCGGATCGAGGAAATCGAGATCCGTTCGATCAAGGGCGAGGATAGGACCTACCTCGTACTCAAGGTCGACAAGGGTGACCTTACGGTGAGGGTGCCAGCAGACAACGCAGAACTTGTCGGTGTACGTGACGTCGTCGGGCAAGAGGGCCTCGAGCGGGTCTTCGAAGTTCTGCGGGCGCCCTACACCGAGGAGCCGACGAACTGGTCGCGCCGGTACAAGGCCAACCTTGAAAAGCTCGCCTCCGGCGACGTCAACAAGGTGGCCGAGGTCGTCAGGGATCTCTGGCGCCGTGACCGTGAGCGCGGTCTGTCCGCTGGTGAGAAGCGCATGCTGGCCAAGGCCAGGCAGATCCTCGTGAGCGAGCTTGCACTAGCCGAGAAGACCAACGAGGACAAAGCCGAGACGCTGCTTGACGAGATCCTGGCGAGCTGACCGATCTCCCTGGCAGCCAACTGGGTTATCCGATGCTGCGGGTTGGTATCGGAGTTGACGTTCACAAGTTCGGTGCAGATGCCCAGCTGTTTCTGGCTGGGCTGCACTGGCCAGGCGAACCTGGCCTTGTAGGTCACTCTGACGGCGATGTAGCGGCGCATGCCATCTGTTCAGCGCTGCTTTCTGCGGCTGGACTGGGCGATCTCGGCAGTCAGTTCGGTACGAGTCGGCCTGAGTGGGCCGGCGCGTCGGGAGCGGTGCTACTCGGTCGGACGGTCGAGCTTCTGGCCGAGGCTGACTTTGTCATCGGCAACGTGTCGGTCCAGATCATCAGCCAGCGGCCCCGGATCGCGCCACGTCGCGAAGAAGCCCAGGCTGTCCTGGCTTCGGCCTTGGGCGGAGCCCCGGTGAGCTTGTCGGCGACCACGACCGACGGACTGGGGCTGACCGGACGAGGCGAAGGCGCCGCTGCTATTGCTACCGCTCTTGTACTCCGGCCTGGGTCGGCGTCGGGCTGACCGGCCCGGGTTCGGGTACGGCGGGCGAAGCTAACCACCTGAGTCACAGCAAGCCCAATAACATCATCGGGAACGCATCGCTATCTCATGACCGGATCACAGGATCAGATGAATATGCTGATTCATCTGGTTTTCGGGGGATGAATATGCGCATTCATCTGGTTAGCTCACCCCTGAGGCTGGTTGGGGACCCTTGATGCAACCACAATGTCACCTTTTGCATCATCTGCATCAGTGGTTTCACCCCGGCCGACGAGTCCTAGTTATCTGGGGGCGTGGGGGAGCTATGCGGGCGGTCTAGCGTCGGTCGTTCGCCCTGGCCGTTGTCGGCCTTGGATTCTCGCTTAGGGCGAGCCTTCCGTCGGGGCTTGCTGACACTGCCGGGGTCGGTGCTGCCGGGGTCGGTGCTGCTTGGAGCTGTGCTGCTGGGGTGCGGGGCAGTTGGTTCGGTGGCAGTGGGAGCCGCCTGGAAGTCGCTGTGCGGGACTGCGTCGCCGGTGTGATCTGGGGCGATTGGGGCGTCTTCGGACGTTGCCGGCGTGTCTTCCTCCGGGCGGGCGTGCGCTGGCTTTCTGCCCGTCGGGACTGTGTCGGTGCGGGAGGGCTGGGTCTGGTCGGCCGGAAGCTGGTCCTCGGCCGACGGCTCTTGACCTGCCGGTGAGGGCGGAGCCGCGTGAGCGGGACGGTGGGTCCGGGCGCGGAGTTGCATTTCGGCTGGGCGGACGACTGGCCTTGGGCGGCTGTCTGGTCTTACATCGGGGTCTGCTGGCGGGGGCTGCGGCGACGGGGATTGAGCGGGCGAGACTGGGGTCAGCCAGGGCGAGGTCGTTGGCTGGCTCGAGACCGGCATTGGCTGGGTGGATTCGGAGGACGAGTCTTCCGCTGGCTGCGCGGTGGGGTCTGGCTGGTCGGGCGGTGTCGACTGGCCGGCCGGTGCTGACTGCTCGGGCGGTGTTGGCTGCTCGGGCGGGGATGACTGGTCGGGCGGTGTTGGCTGGTCGGGCGTCAATCGGGGGAACCAGGTCGGCGTCGAAGCCGATTCGGCAGCCGGGGTTACGGGGTCCGACAGCGACTGGGAGATGCCGGCGGGCCGGTTGTGGCCGGGGCCCGTATGTGGTTCGTTCGACAGCGATGGTGCGGTATCGGCTGGCGGGGCGGGCTGATCGGCCGACAGCGGGCGAGGGATCCAGGATGGCGGCTGTTCGGGCTCCGGTGTACTCGGCGGGACCGGGGTCAGCCAGGGCGACGTGGCTGGCTCGGTTGACGCCGTATCGGTCGGGACCGCATCGGCCGGGGCCGCACTGGCCGGGATCACATCGGCCGGGATCGCACTGGCCGGGACCGTGTCTGTGGGCCAGCCAGTTCCGGTGCCTGGGTCGGTTGTTGCCGGCTGCTCTGGGTGGAGCGCTGGCTGGTCGGCGGCGAAGAGTGGCGCTGGGCGCTCGCGGGGGACGGTCTGGCTGGCTGGGCTCGGGTGGTCGGGCGCGATCGAGCCGTCGCCGGTCGGGCCTTGGGGTGCGAGATCTGGATCTGGCCAGCGGGTTGCTGCCTCGTGCGTGATCGGGTCGAAGCCGCCGTCGGTTGAATCCGGCTCCGGCTCGGGCTCGGTGTCGCCTGGATCTGGGGAGGCGGTCGTAAGTCGCCAGCCGCCTGGCTCGAAGCTGCCCGGCTCGAAGCTGCCCGGCGCCTCAGGAAGGACCGGGGAAATCGCGGCTGGCGGTGGAGGCGGCTCCGGAGCCACGGAAAGCTCTGGAGCCACGGAAAGCTCCGGAGCCACAGGAAGCTGCGGTGCCAGGGGAAGCTGCGGAGCCGGGGGAAGGGGCGGCAGCGGAGGAGCGACCGGCGGCGACGGTGCTTCCGCCTGCCGGGACGCGGCCGCATCGATTACCCGGCGCCGGCGCCTGGCGTGCCGCAGCAGAGCCAGCAGCAGGCCGAACGCTACGAGCACGAGGGCCCACGGGAAGATCGCGGCCGTGACTTCGGCCCAGTGCTTGTTGACGTGGATGCCGGCCGGCCGAATAGCGCTGCCAGCCGCGATTGCCGCCAGCAACACGATGAAGCACAGCCACGCGTAGATCTTGCTGATCAGGCCCGCGCCGCGCAGGGCCAGGACCGCGCAGCCCGCGATCACAAGCATCGCGTCGGCTACGCCGGGGTAGATCTTGGCCAATGAGCCGGAGACGCCCGCATCCAGCGCAAGGTCGTGCACGCTCGTGTAAGAAAGGACACAGGCGCCGGCGGTGAGCGCGATCACGCCGCCGGCGACGGCGATCAGTGCGAGCAGGCGCAGAACCCGGCCGCCGTTCTCGCCGCCGGGTTCGACCCGCCGGTGCTGGCCGACGGCCACCGTAGCTGCGCTCTGGTCATGCGGCGGCCCAGCCTGGCCGGCCGCACGCTGGTCCCTTCTCCTAGCCACGGCAATCCTTCCTGCTCAGTCTGCGGTCATATAGTCGTGAAGACAGGCAAGAATCGTGCCGATCACCGCGGTGCTGGGGCCCGGGGGGACAGGGAGCGTCGAGCCCAAAACTGACGATCATGACGTCAAGGGAGACGATATGCCGTACTACCGGGTTACCGGCGAGATTCCCAGAAAGCGTCACATCCGCTTCAATCGACCCGATGGTGGCCTCTACGCCGAGGAGCTCATGGGCGAAGAGGGCTTCTCGTCCGATTCTTCCCTGCTGTACCACGTTCATCCGCCGACCGCGATCGTCAAAAGCGAGGCCATAGCGGACGGGCCAGGCCCGGCCAAACTGGCGCCCAATCATCCGCTGCTGCCCAGGCACTACCGCACCGGTGAACTCGCCACCGGTGGCGACCTGGTCCTCGGGCGGCAGTCGCTGGCCGGCAACGAGGACGTGACCATCTCCTTCGTCGCCGCCGACGCTGAGTCCGAGCTGTACCGGAACTCCATCGGCGACGAGACGGTCTACCTCCAGTCCGGCGCCGCCAGGCTTGAGTCCGTCTACGGTGCCATCGAGGCTAGGGCCGGCGACTACGTCGTGATCCCGCGCGGCACTATTCATCGCTGGATCCCGACCGGTTCCGGTGGCCACGTGAACGCGCTGGTCATCGAGGCGCGCGGACACATCAGGCCGCCGAAGCGGTACCTGTCCGACACCGGCCAGTTCCTTGAGCATGCCCCCTACAGCGAGCGCGACCTGCGCGGGGTAGCCGGCCCGCTGCTCTGCGACGGAGCGGACGTGCCCGTGATCGTACGCAACCGTGGCGGCCTGAGCCGGCTTACCTATGCCTACCACCCGTTCGACGTTGTGGGCTGGGACGGATGCCTTTATCCGTATGCCTTTAACATCTCCGATTTTGAACCGATCGTGAAGCGAACGCACGCACCCCCGCCGGTGCATCAGACATTCGCTGGACCTAATTTCGTGATCTGCTCGTTCTGCCCGCGGCCGTTCGACTTCGACCCGGAATCGGTACCTATCCCTTATAACCATCACAACGTCGATTCGGACGAGTTCATGTTCTATGTGGCGGGCGACTACTCGGCGCGGGCCGGCTCCGGTGTCGGCATCGGCTCGGTGACGTTGCATCCGTCCGGCTTCACGCACGGCCCGACGCCCGGCGCGGTTGAAGCGGTGATCGCCGGGGTAGCTGCCGGCCGTACGAGCACCGATGAGACCGCGGTCATGGTCGACACGTTCCGGCCGCTGCACCTCGCCGCCCAGGCCGCCGCCGCTGAAGACACGGAGTACGCGTGGAGTTGGGCCCGGGCAGACAGAGCCCAAAACAGATAAAAGCAAAAGCAGATAGAGGAAGAAAGCATGGCTGAGGGTTCCGCTCCCGATCACCAGAGCCGGGTCGCCCATGGTGGGCAAACACCAGCAGCGCGATCCGCGGACGCCAGTCCGCGGATCACGCTGCCGGAGGCGGCCAAGGCGCTGTTCGCCGGAACCAACTTCGTGACCGTGGGGACGATCGATCCGGACGGCAAGCCGCAGCTCAGTGTCGTCTGGGCCAAGCTGGACGGCGAGGACGTGCTGTTCTCCACGATCAAGGGCCGTCGCAAGTACGGGAACCTGACCAAGGACGGCCGGGCCAGCGCGCTGGTTTACCCGGCCGATGACCCGTACAGCTACGCCGAGGTCAGGGGCCGGGTGACGCTCACCGATGATCCGTCGGCGCATCTGATCAACGAGCTCTCGATTAAGTACACGGGTGAGCCATTTGGCGACCGGCCAGGGGAGCAGCGGGTGATTGTCCGGATCATCCCGGAAAACGTCGTCCTTTACGTGGACTGACCTCCGGCTAGACCGGCCGGACGGCCACGCGGAATCCCGTAGCCTAGACGGATGACGTTGCGAATACACGATACGGCTACGCGCTCTGTGCGCGAGTTCGTCCCGGTTGTACCGGGTAAGGCCGGTCTGTACCTGTGTGGCGCGACGGTGCAAGCTCCTCCGCACATCGGCCACATCAGGTCGGGCGTCAGCTTCGACGTTATCGTCCGCTGGCTGAAGGTGACCGGGTACGACGTGACGTTTTGCCGGAACGTGACCGACATCGACGACAAGATCCTCCGGGTCGCCACTGAGCAAGGCGTCCAATGGTGGGCCGTTGCCGAGCGAAACCAGCGGGCGTTTACCCGCGCCTACGACGCGCTCGGCTGCCTGCCGCCCGACGTGGAACCGCGGGCGACCGGCCACGTCCCCGAGATGATCGTGCTGATGCGGCGGCTGATCGACGCCGGGCACGCCTACCCGGCCGGCGGCGACGTGTACTTCGATGTCAGCTCGTTCGACCGGTACGGTGCGCTCTCCAGGCAGCACGTCGACAATGTCGAGCCCGCCGCCACAGCGCTAGCCCGGGGGGACTACCCCCCGGATCCCCCCGGTGACCCCGACGGCAACAGCAAGCGCGATCCGCGCGACTTCGCGCTGTGGAAGGGCCGCAAGCCCGGCGAGCCCGCGTGGGAGACGCCGTGGGGCGAGGGCCGGCCCGGCTGGCACCTGGAATGCTCGGCGATGGCCACCAAGTACCTGGGCACGACGTTCGACATTCACGGTGGCGGCATCGACCTGATCTTTCCGCACCACGAGAACGAACTGGCCCAGTCGAGTGCCGCCGGAGACGGGTTCGCCCGGTACTGGATGCACAACGGCCTGGTCAGGACCGGCACCGTGAAGATGTCCAAGTCGCTGGGTAACTCGCTGCTCGTCGACTTGATGGTCGCCAAGGTCAGGCCGGCCGAGCTGCGCTACTACCTCGGTCAGGCGCATTACCGGTCCGACATCGAGTACTCCGAGCACGCGCTCGACGAGGCCGTGGCCGCCTACCGCCGGATCGAGGGCTTTGTCACCAGGGCCATCGAGGTCGCCGGGACGCACCCAGCCGGACGGTCCACCGAGGCGCTGCCCGGTGCCAGCACCGGCCTGCCGTCGGCCAGCAGCTTGCCGACCGCGTTCGCCGCCGCGCTTGATGACGACTTCGCGGTTCCGCAGGCCCTCGCGGTCGTGCATGAGGCGGTCAGGGAAGGCAACACCGCGCTCGCCGTGGGCGACCACGCCGGCGCGACCAAGCAAGCCGAGTCCGTGCTCGCCATGCTGGCGGTGCTGGGACTCGATCCGTTCGCGCCGCCATTCACCGCGAGCGGCGGTTCGGATCTCACCGCCGTCGTCGACGCGCTGGTCCAGGTCGCGCTGGACCAGCGTCAGGCCGCGCGGGCACGTAAGGATTTCGCGGCCGCCGACGCGATCAGGGATCAGTTGCAGCAGGCGGGTGTCGTCGTCGAGGACACTGCCTCAGGACCGCGTTGGGAGTTGGCTCGATGACCGGCAATTCAGGAGGCAAGGCAGGCGGCAAGCAGGGCGGGGGTCGCCGCGGCAGTGCCGGCAAGAACATCGCTAAATCGGGAAAGCCCCGCCCGGGCACCGGCGGCTACGGCCGGAGCAAGCTCGAAGGCAAGGGCCCGACGCCGCCCGCCGAGGCGAGGCCGGGGCATCCGGCCCAGCGCCGAGCCGCCGCCGCAGCGGCCGCCGCCCGGTCTGGGACTGGCGGCCGCGACGCGGCATCCGGCGGCGCGCGGGGATCGCGCCGCGCTGCCGATTCGGCTCCAGCCTGGTCTGGGACCGGCCGCGACGGCATGCCGGCTCGCCGGACGGATTCAGGCCGCGCAAATCTTTCTCCCGACAAAGGCATTTATGTTCGGACGTCACCCGTACGGGGCGCGCGCGGCGCCGGCAACGTGGCCGAGATCGTAGCCGGGCGCAACCCGGTGCTCGAGTCGTTGCGCGCGGACGTTCCGGCCACGGCGCTGCACGTCGGCCCGCGGCTGGACGCGGACGAGCGCATCTCCGAAGCGGTCAAGCTCGCGGCCGACCGGGGGATCCCGGTCGTCGAGGCCGGGCGCGCCGAGCTCGACCGGTTCACCGGCGGGGCCATCCATCAGGGCCTGGCGCTGCGGATCCGGCCGTATTCGTACGCGCACGCCGAGGACCTGATCGCCACCAGCAGCCTGCCGCTCGTCGTAGCGCTGGACGGGGTGACCGATCCGCGCAACCTCGGGGCGGTCGCGCGCTCGGTGGCGGCGTTCAGCGGCGACGGCCTGCTCGTGCCCGCGCGGCGATCGGCTGGCGTCACCGCCGGCGCCTGGAAGGCCTCGGCCGGCGCGCTCGCCCGGGTGCCGGTCGCCCAGACTCCGAACCTGTCGTCGGCCCTGGCCGCCTACGCCAAGGCCGGCCTGTTCATCGTAGGACTCGATGCCGACAGTGACACCGACATCGGCTCGCTCGACCTGGCCACCGGTCCGCTGGTGCTGGTGATCGGCTCGGAGGGCAAAGGCCTATCCCGGCTGGTCAGCCAGCGCTGCGATCAGATCGCGCGGATTCCGATCACCGGCGCCGAGTCGCTGAACGCGAGCGTCGCGGCCGGGATCGCCCTGTATCAGGTCACCCAGTTGCGCGCTGCAATCGGCGCCTCGCCTTAGCCGGCCGTCGCCAGGCGTCGCCGGGCGATCTTGCCGCGCGGCAACGGGCTGACGGCCGCCTCGTCGTCGTCGAGCGCGAGTTCGGGCAGCGCGCTCGCGGGCCACGTGATCAGCGGGTCGGGCTCGATAGCGAGATCCAGGCTTTTACCTGTGTAAGCGAAAGCCGACAATATATGACGCATCGCCTCAAGTCGGGCACGTTTCTTATCGTTACCTTTCACCACGGTCCAAGGAGCGCCCGGGAGGTCGGTGTGACGGAACATGACCTCCTTGGCCTTGGTGTACTCGTCCCACTTGTCGAGTGAGGCCAGGTCGATCGCGCTGAGTTTCCACGACTTGACCGGGTCAGAGTGCCGGTCGACGAACCGGCGCAACTGCTCGGCCCTGGTGATCGAGAACCAGAACTTGACTACCTTGATGCCCTCGGTGATCAGGCCCTCCTCAAATTCGGGCACCTCGGCGAGAAACCGTTCGTATTCATCCGGCTGGCAGAAGCCCATCACGTGCTCGACGCCGGCCCGGTTGTACCAGGACCGGTCGAACATCACGATCTCGCCGGGCAGTGGCAGGTGCGGCAGGAACCGGCGCAGGTAATTGTCGCCCTGCTCGTGGGCGGCGGGCTTCTCCAGGGCTACGACTCGCAGTCCGCGCGGGTTCAGGTTCTCGGCGATGCGCCTGATCGCGCCGCCCTTGCCGGCCGCGTCCCGGCCCTCGAAGATGATCAGGACCCGGTCGCCGGATTCCTTGATCGTTCGTTGCAGCTTCAGCAACTCGATCTGGAGCGTCCGCTTCATCTGCTCATACGGCTTGCGAGCGAGCCTGGCCGGGTACGGATAGTTCTCCTGCCACGGCGCGAGGTCGACGCCGTCGGTGCGGGTCAGGGCGATTCGCCCGTTCTTGCGCTGCTTGAGGCAGAACCCAAGTTCGGCGGCCAGGTCATCGAGCTGCGCGCGTACCACGTCGGCGTCGCCCAAGCCGTCAGTCGCTACTTCGGCGCCAACCACAGCGCTCACTGTGCCTCCGGATCTGATCGCACGGGCCGATCTCCACCTGATGCCCAGCACTAGGTCAAGCGATGCGATCCGGCGGGCAACGGCATGTCCACGTGCGAGCTGAATCAGCAGGCCCTGCCGCCACGATCGCGCTGCGCCCCAGCGGAACAGACGGGAACGCAAAGGTGAACAACGACCGAAGAGATACCCATGTAACGGACCGCCACACCCGCACGGTTCAGGCGCACCCGTTGCTCGTGCGTAGGGTCATTACCTTGAGATTTGGTAACGCCCGCAACCTGATGCTGGCTATTGGAGTCTAGAGGCTGGAATAGTTAGTTAGTGGATCTTCTGGGCGACTTTGATGTTGGCGGTTTGCAGTACCGACGGGAGCACACGATGGGGCACGGAAGTTGGCGGCTGCTGGCCGGGTTCGGCAGCGTAGCCGCGATCGGGGCGACGGTTCTGGCCACGGCGCCACTGGCGGGGGCTAGCGTAGCCCGCACCGCAGCGCACGTACGAATGACTAGCACCGCGCAGGCTGGCTCTAAGTACAAGCCGACCAACAAGACGCTGACGTTCGGGATGCACGGACCCGCGGTGGTGGCGGTGCAGAAGCGGCTGACCTTCCTGCACTACTACGCGGGCAAGGCCGACGGCCACTTCGGGTGGGACACGATGGAGGCGGTCTGGGCGTTCAAGGAGGTCCAGTCGGGCAAGGCGATCCCGTCGAACGCGGACAAGGTGACTCCGTACATGCAGCGCCAGATGCTGCACCCGAAGGCGCCGAAGGTGCTGGTGCGCCATGCGCACTGGACCCGGATCGAGGTCAACAAGAACGACGGCGTGCTGGTCGTCTACCACAACAAGAAGATCGTGCTGATCAGCCACATCTCCTCGGCGGCCGCGTGCCGTGACGATGGCTGCGGCTGGGTCACCCCGGATGGTACCTACCGGGCGTTGGAGTACATTCCCGGAGCGGTCGCCGATTCCACCTTCGGCGGTTTCATGTATAACCCGGTGTTCTTTATCGGGACTTCGTTCGCCATCCACGGCATGCCGGACCCGACCTCTACGTTCAGCAACGACGGCGTGCCGCTGAACGCCGCCTCGCACGGCTGCGTGCGGATCCCGATGGACATCTCGCTGTTCTTGCACAAGCTGATCCACATCAGCCCGACCACGGGTACGAAGATCTACATCCTGGGCGGGCCGCAGCCGGACGGCGGGATCTGAGCCGGTAGAATAACCTCCCTCGTTTGTAGGGAAATACGCTGGTGTCACCGGCCCGGGTGACGGCCGGTGACCAAGGTGGGGTGGGTTCAATGCGACGTTTCCTAGTGGCGGCTGCGGCAGTGGCGGTGGCCGGGGGGCTGACAGCGTGCGGCTCTTCGTCGTCGTCGAGTACTCCGAGCGGATCGGGGGGCTCGGGCAACTCGAGTACGGCGACGACCAGCTGCACGAAATCGGGGCTCAGCCACCTGCTGTTCAAGTCCGGCGTGCTGACCATCGCCACCGACAACCCGGTCTACACGCCCTGGTTCGTGAACAACACCCCGACTAACGGCAAGGGCTACGAGAGCGCGGTCGCCTACGCGATCGCCAAGCAACTGGGTTTCAGCCAGTCCGAAGTGACCTGGGTGCACGAGCCGTTCAACAGCACCTACGCCCCTGGACCCAAGGCGTTTGATTTCGACATCAACGAGGTTTCGGTCACGCCGCAGCGCGCCCAGGTGGTCACGTTCTCCAACAGCTACTACCCGGTGCAGCAGGCGATCGTCGCGCTCAAGGGCACGCCGATCGTCGCCAAGCACTCGCCGGCTCAGCTGAAGACCTACCAGTACGGCGACCAGATCGGCACCACGGGGCTGACCTTCATCAACGCCAATATCGCGCCGACCAAGACGCCGAAGGTGTTCAACACCCTCGCGCTGGCCGCCTCGGCGCTGGCCGCGCACCGGATCGACGCGCTGGTCACCGACACGCCGACCGCGCAGTTCATGGCCTCGGACCAGCTCAAGCACGCGGTGCTGGTCGGCCAGTTCCCGACCGTGGGCGAGCACTACGGTCTCGTGCTGGCCAAGGGCAACCAACTGGTCAACTGCGTGAACTCGGCGCTGGCCGCGCTGACCAGCAACGGAACGCTGACCGCGCTGCAGCACAAGTGGCTGGGGATCTACTTGAAGTTCCCGACGATCAAGCCCTAGCTTGACCTACAACACCGACAACCTGGCCAGCGAGCCGGCGGGTACCCCCGCCGGCAGCTTCACGACCGGCCGCGGGCCGCGGCTGTTCACCGGCGGCGGGCGGCGGGGAGCGGTTGTCTCTTCGCTGAGCACGGTCGTGGTGCTGGCTGTCCTGGCGGCGATCTTCCTGCTCGCGCCGGGGGCGCGCTCGGTGGAGCACGCGTTCTTCTCTCCGCACAACATGTGGCAGGCCTTCATCGGCAACCCGAAGAAGGGCTACTACTCGGTCGGCGCGGCGATCTGGCTCAACATCAGGATGTTCCTGGTCGCGGAGGTGCTGATCCTGCCGATCGCGTTGTTCATCGCGCTGATCAGGCAGTCCACCCACCCGGCGTTGTTCCCGATCCGGGTGCTGGCGACGATCTTCGTCGACTTCTTCAGGGGCGTGCCGCTGATCCTGGTAGTGCTCGCGCTCGGGCTCGGCGTGCCCGCGCTCAGCTTGCCGGTGATCTCGCACCAGCCGGACGTGGTCTACGGCGTGACCGCGCTCGTGCTGTCGTATTCGGCCTACGTGTCCGAGGTGTACCGGGCCGGGCTCAACTCGGTGCACCGGAGCCAGGTCGCGGCGGCCCGGTCGCTTGGGCTGTCGCAGCGAACCTCGCTGCGGTACGTGATCTTGCCGCAGGCGGTGCGTAACATCATCCCGCCGCTGCTCAATGACTTCATTTCGCTGCAGAAGGACACCGCGCTGGTCGGGGTGCTCGGCGTGATCGAGGCCAACCAGGCGGCGGGAATCTACTCCTCGCTGATCTTCAACTATTCGAGCTTTACCGTCGCCGCGATCTTGTTCCTCATCCTGACGATCCCGCTGGCCCGGTTCACCGATCGCCTGGTGGAGCGCGACCGACGACGGCGGCTGGCTGGAGCTGTTCTATGAGCCCTGCCATCGAGATCACCGGGCTGCGGAAGTCGTTCGGGCCGAACCTGGTGCTTCGCGGGATCGACTTGGCGGTTGACTCGCATGATGTGATCTGCCTGATCGGGGCGTCGGGTTCCGGCAAGTCGACGCTGCTGAGGTGCATCAACCTGCTCGAGCTGATCGAGGGCGGTTCTATTCGCCTGTTCGGGCAGGACATCACCGGGCCGAACATCGATCAGAACCTGGTCAGGCGGCAGATCGGGATCGTGTTCCAGTCGTTCAATCTGTTCCCGCACATGAACGTGCTGCGCAACGTCACGCTGGCGCCGATGAAGGTGCTCAAGATGACGGCCGCGCAGGCGAGGACCGAGGCCGCCGCGCTGCTTGACCGGTTCGGCCTGGCCGACAAGGCCAGCGACTACCCGGACCGGCTGTCCGGCGGGCAGCAGCAGCGCGTCGCGATCGTGCGGGCGCTGGCCATGCAGCCGCAGATCCTGCTGCTCGATGAGGTGACCAGCGCGCTCGACCCCGAGCTGGTCGCCGAGGTGCTCGAGGTCATCGGTGAGCTGGCCTCCGGCGGCATGACGATGCTGATCGCCACCCACGAGATGGGCTTCGCCAGGGATATCGCCAGCAGAGTTTGCTTCCTCGAAGAAGGAACGATTGTCGAGGACGCGCCGCCGGCGGAGTTGTTCACCGATCCGAAGGATGAGCGGACGCGGCGGTTCCTGCGCCGCATTGTCGAGGCCAAGCGCCTCTGAGCAGTGCTCCTTGGGAGGCCTGCGCCGCCGTCTGCGGCCTCTTTGGTGTCTGCCCTAAATCAACGCATCGAGTTATAGTCCTTCAAAGTTGAACGAAATGGTGCGACTCCACCTCGAGGAGATGACTAGTGCCTAACTTCGCGCGAAGACTAACGGCGGCGCTGGCCCCGGCGCTGCTGCTAGCAGGAGCTGTCGCGGCGGCCGGGCCGGCCGGAGCTGCTCCGGCAACGACCACCTGCCCGAGCCCGATCGTCACCGGTGACACCGTCCTGTGCGGTTCGTTCGCCGATGGCGCCACCTACCTGATCGAAGTGCCAGCGCACTGGAACAAGACGCTGTTCCTCTACAGCCACGGCTACGTCACCCCCGGCAGCGCCAATCCGGCGACCGACGTCGGCGACCCGGTCACTGGCGGCTGGCTGCTGGGCAAAGGCTACGCGCTGGCCGGCTCCTCGTACGCGACGACCGGCTGGTCGATCGCGGCCGCGTTGCCGGACCAGATCACCACCTTGCGTACCTTCGACAAGATGGTCGGTCGGCCTCGGCGCACGATCGCGTGGGGCCACTCGCTCGGCGGCATCATCACGGCTGGCCTGATCCAGCGTTATCCAGGCGTCTTCGATGCCGCGCTGCCCATGTGCGGTGTGCTGTCCGGCGGCGTCGCGACCTGGAACACCGCGCTTGACTCTGAAGTCGCCTTCCAGACTTTGGTCGACCCGTCGGTCAGTGTCGTGAACATCTCTAACCCCGGCGGCAACCTGACCGGAGCCGAGGGCGCGCTTGCCACGGCCCAGGGCACCGCGGCCGGAAAGGCTCGGATCGCGCTCGGGGCCGCGCTTGGCGACACCCCTGGCTGGTTCACGCCGTTGTCACCAGAGCCGGCAGCGAACGACTTCGCTGGCCAGGAGGCGAACCAGTTCCTGTGGGACAGCCAGGTGGACTTCCCGTTCGTCTTCGACTTCCGCGCTCAGCTTGAGCAGGTGGCCGGCGGCAACCCGTCCTGGACCACCGGCGTCAACTTCTTCCAGCAGTTCCGGCGTTCGGCCGACCGGCGCGAAGTCATCGGGCTGTACAAGGCGGCCGGCCTTAACCTGCGGGCCGACCTGCGCAAGCTGAATGAGGCCACCAGGATCTCGGCCGTGCCGGCCGCGGTCAGGTACCTGGCCAGGAACATCGCCTTCACCGGCCGGATCCACATCCCGGTGCTGACCTTGCACACCACTGGGGACGGCATCGTGGTGCCTGAGAACGAGCAGGCGTACGACCGCGTCGTGCATCGCGCGGGTGGAGGCCGGCTGCTTCGCCAGGTGTTCGTCCACCGGGCCGGACACTGCGCGTTCACCCCGGCTGAGACCGTCGCGGCGGTCAAGGTCCTGCTCCACCGGATGCACACCGGCCGCTGGGACGACCGCGCGCTGCGGCCGGCCAACCTGAACCGCTCCGCTGCCGCGCTTGGCCAGAAGTTCAACATCTTCTCTTCCGGTGGCAAGCTCGTGCTGGTGGATCCCGCTTATATCCACTTCCGGCCGACGCCGTATCTGCGGCCGTTCGATCTGCTGTTCAGGTTCCATCGGTAGGTTCCTGCTGGGCAAGCAGAAGGCGCCCCTGGCCAACTAGGCCAGGGGCGCCTCCGCATGCGAGTCCGGCGGTGGGTGACCGGCCTCTGGGCTGCAGGCTGAAGACCTGCGCAAATTTTCTGCCAAAAATGAATTTCTGGTCGGGATTGCCTACTGACCGCGCTTGAGCGGGCCGAGCTTGTTCAGCCGCCACCAGGTGATGACCGAGTAGAAGGCGAACAGCGCCGCCATCGCCCCCATGTCAATGATCCAGGCTTTGGCCGTGTGGTTCCAGTACGGGTCCGCGTTGTGGCCGGCGGTGAAGCCGCCGATCGTATTCAGGTCGGTCGTGGCCGCGTTGGCCGCGAAGCCCCATCGCGATGGCGTGAACCAGGCGATTTCCTCGATACCTACCTTGCCGTGGATCGGGAAGATGCCGCCCGTGGTGACCACCTGGACCATGACCAGCAGGAAGACCAGCGGCATGGCCCGCTCAGCCGTGCTCACCGCCGAGGACACCAGCAGGCCGATCGCCATCGAGGCGACGCCGACCAGGGCCACTGACGCCATCACCTCGACCAGCGGTAGCCCCAGCAGCGCTCCCTTCGGCGGGAACGTCGTGCCGGTGAGGCCGATGAGGACGAGCAGGACGGCCTGGAAGGCGCTGATCACGCCGAGCACGATCAGCTTCGACATGAGATACGCCCCGGCGGATAGGCCGGCGGATCTCTCTCGGGAGTAGATCGGTCTTTCCTTCACGATCTCTCTTACCGAGTTGAGCGCGCCTGCGAAGCAGGCGCCAAGTATCAAGATAAGCAAGACCGATTGAGCGCCGTTATTGAAGTGCCCGGCGGCCGCGTTCGACGCAGAATTTGTGAACCCGCCTGTCAGCGGGAAAAGTCTGACCATCGCGCCGAGGCCGACGATGACGCCGATGAGCAGGACCAGGAAGCCCCGGTCAGAGGCGAGCACGGCCATGTAGCGGCGCACCAGCGTGGACATCTGCGCGACCCGGTTGCTGCTGGGAGCTACCGCCGGCGCCTGGCGGGGTGGCCGCTGCTGGGCGGCGGCCGCGCCTTCCATTCCGGCCACGATGTACTGCTGGAAGTACTGCGAGTTGCGGTACTCGGCCGCCCAGTCGCGGTCAGGCTGATACTCGAACGCCTGGAACACCTCGGCCCAGCCGGGCTGGTTGAAGTGCTTGAGCCCGTCCTGAGGCGCGCCGAAATACGCGATCCTGCCGCCGGGCACGATCACGAGCAGCCGGTCGCACAGGTTCAGGTTCGCGACCGAGTGGGTGACGACGATGATCGTGCGCCCGTCGTGCGCCAGTTGGGCCATCTGCTCCATGACCGACTTGTCCAGGCCAGGGTCCAGTCCGGAGGTCGGCTCGTCGAGGAACAACAGCGACGGCTTGGTCATCAGCTCGAGCGCGACGTTCACGCGCTTCTGCTGGCCACCCGACATGGCCGCGGTTTTGGTCTCCGCGTGCTTGCTCAGCGCGAGCTCGCCGAGCACCTCATCGATCCGGTGCATCCGCTCGGCCTTGCTGGTGTCCCTCGGGAACCGCAGCTCGGCCGCATAGCCGAGCGCCTTGCGGGCGGTGAGCTGGGTGTGCAGGATGTTCTCCTGCGGCACCAGGCCGATCCGGTTCCGCAACTCCTGGTAGTTCATGTAGAGGTCGCGGTTGTCGTACAGGACCGTACCGTGATTCGCCGGGGCGATTCCGGTCAGCGCGCCCAGCAAGGTGGACTTGCCGGCGCCGCTCGGTCCGATCACGCCCATCAGGCAGCGCTCGCCGAGCGGGAACGTGACGTGGTCCAGCAGCACCCGGCCGTTCGGCAGCGTGACCGTCAGGTCGTTGGCGATGTAGGAGATGTCGCCGGTGTCGAGGAATTCCTGCAGGGTGTCGCCGACCAGCCTGAACGTGGCCGGGCCGACGCTGATGATGTCTCGCTCGGTCACTGGCGCCGTGCCGACTCGCTGGCCGTTGACAAACGTGCCGTTATGGCTGCCGAGGTCAACGATGATGAAGCCCCCGCGCTGATCCCGGCGCAGCTCGGCGTGGTACCTGGAGACCGACAGATCGTTGACGACCAGGTGGTTGTCGGCGGCGCGGCCGATCTTCGCCAGCGCGGCCTGCTGCTGCTGGGCCGGAAGCTGGAACACAGCGCTCGGCATCCGGTCGACGTTGGCAAGCACGGACTGACCGGGTGGCGGCCCGCCGTAGCCGCCGCGCCCGCCGCCGCCGCCGAATCCGCCTCCGGGCACGCGCGGGACGGCCGGGTTAGGCGGTGGCGGTCCCTGCGGAGTCTGGGCGTAGCCGGTCGGGAGAATGCCGCCCCCTGGTACTACCGGTCCGGGCTGGCGCACGCCTGCCGGGGCCGCTGCGACCTCACAAGACAGCGCGGGCCCGTCGTTGGGGTGACCAAGCCGCACCGCGCACGTCGAGGAGATGGACAGTCGTTGCACCCGGTTGCTGCCCTGGAAGGTCCCGTTGGTAGACCCGACATCTTCGAGTAGCCAGGAGGACCCATCCAGCCGCAGGACCGCGTGGCGCCATGAGACCCGAGAGTCATTCACGACGATGTCAGCCTGCGGGTCACGGCCGATGAAGTAACTGCGGCCAGCGGCCAGCGAGCGCTCCGAATCAGGGGTGCGCACGCGCAAGGCTGGACCTGCGGGAGAGTTGCCGAACTCAGGACTCATGAAGCAACTGTAGAACGGATTTACCCTGCGTATGTATCGGGCTTTTGGTGAAGTTCAGACTGGCGGCCCGTTCAGTGATCTTCGGATCCAGCTAACCGGTCTACGTTAAGCCAGTTTAAGCCGACATGCGTGATATGTTCCGCGCTTCGTCCCCCTGACTTGGACCGAGCGGTCCAGTCCCGTGACGCGCCGCATGCGAATCCTTACGCTGTGGTTGGGTGGTGCTGACGGGTGCATTGCGCCGGAGTATGGTCACATCCGATACTGGAAAAGGGGCGCATGTTAAGTATTCTTCTGGCCCGTCGTATGTTCTATGGCCACATAGGTGTATTTGAACCCGAGTTCGCGTGCGGGAGTGCATGGTGAGCGAGGAGTCAGCACAGGCATTGCCGATGTCCGCGCAATTTGGCGCCGGATCGAAAATCGCGGGCTACTTGATCGAGGAAAAGATCGGTCAGGGCGGCATGGCCGTTGTGTTCCGCGCGCACGACGAGCGTCTTGACCGGACGGTGGCGCTCAAGCTCC
>DASYAT010000302.1:0-3920 GCA_036501205.1 Streptosporangiaceae bacterium
ATCCGCGGTCAGGTCGCCGGGCGCCGTCCCGTCGACGTGCCCGGCATGACTTCCCGGGTCGAGGTCACGATCGAGACAGCGCTACGGCGCCTCGGATAACTGCCGGTTCCCTGCCGGTAGCCCATCCGGTTCTGGCACGAAGGCCGCCCAGACCCCCTGCACGAAGGCCAGTCGCACTCACATCAACCACCGGCTATAACGAGACACCAAACTAGCTAACGGCCCGAGTACGCACGTACTAGCTCACAGCCCCGAGTACGCACGTACTAGCTAACCGGTGGGCTTCGGGCGGCGCTCCATCCAGCGTTCGGGTGCGACCAGCGGCACGAAGCCGAAATGGTCGTACAGGGTGCGCTCGGGGGCCCGGCTCAGCACCTGCCTGATCCCAGCGACATCTGGGTGATCGGTCGCGACCCGGACCAGGAACGCGCCGAGGCCACGGCCGCGATGCGCGCGGTCGACGAAGACGTCGCACAACCAGGCGAAGGTGGCCCTGTCGGTCACCTGTCGAGCGAACCCCGCCTGGGCGCCGTCGGGCGCATACAGGCCGAACACGATTGAGTTCTTGACCGCCGCGACCATCGCGTCATACGGCCGGCCCTTAGCCCAGTGACTTTCCAGGCTGATCCAGGCGTGCACGCGGTCGATGTCGATCAGCGAGGGATCGTCGCTTATCCAGTAGCCGTCGGGGCCGACGTGCCTCATCGTCACCGCTCTCGTCAACTCAGGACCGTGTTGGCTAAGGGACAATGCCATCATGCCAAGGGCCAATGACGAAGTCGCGGAGCTGCTCCAAGAGTATGCCGATTTGCTCCAAATAACCGGTGGTGACGCTTTTCGTGCCCGCAACTACGAGAAGGCCGCGAAGTCGATCGCCGGTTTCAGCGGGGACGTCAGCCAGCTCGACGAGGCCGGCCTGCAGAAGATCGCCGGCGTCGGCAAGTCGATCGCGACGAAGATCGTGCAGTACCAGCAGACCGGCACGATCAGCCAGCTCGACGAACTGCGGGTGAAGATCCCCGAGGGCGTCAGGACGATGACCAGGATCCCGGCCCTCGGCCCGAAACGGGCGTTCCAGCTCTACACCGACCTCGGCATTGGATCGATCGACGAGCTCGAAGCCGCGATCGAGGAAGGCGGGCTGCGCGACCTGAAGGGCTTCGGTGCCAGGAGCGAGGAGAAGATCGCGCGCGGCATCGAGATCATGCGCGGCCTTGACAAACGCGCCCCGCTGAACGTGGCCAGCCAGATCGCGGACCGGATCGTCGCGGTGATCGGCGCGGTGCCCGGCTGCGAGCGCTGCGAGTTCGCGGGCTCGCTGCGCCGGTTCAGGGAGACCGTGGGCGACATTGACATCCTTGCGGCGGCGGCCGATTCGGCCCCGTTGATGGCGGCGTTCATCGCGATGCCCGAGGTGACCTCGGTCGTGGCGAGCGGGGAGACGAAGACCTCGGTGCGGATCGACACCGAGCAGGTCGGGCACCCCGGCAGCATCCAGGTGGACCTGCGGGTGGTGCAGGCCCAGTCCTGGGGCGCGGCGATGCAGTACTTCACCGGCTCGCAAGCGCACAACGTGGCGACTCGCGAGATCGCGGTGCGCAAGAAGCTGAAGCTGTCCGAGTACGGCCTGTTCGAGGTGGAGACCGGCAACCTGCTCGTCAGCGCGACCGAGGAGGAGATCTACGAGCGGCTCGGCCTGGACTGGGTGCCGCCGCCGATGCGCGAGGACAACGGCGAAGTGCAGGCCGCCCAGCGACACCAGTTGCCGAAGCTAATCCAGCTCACCGACATCAAGGGCGACCTGCATTCGCACACGAACCTGACCGACGGCGTCGGGACGCTGGAGGAGATGGTGCAGGCCGCCCGGGCTCACGGTTATGAGTACTTCGCGGTGACCGACCACGCACCGAACCTGTTCATGCAGCGAATGACGCTCGACAAGATGCTGGAACAGCGGGAGCAGGTACGCCGACTCGACGACGAACTGGACGGGCTCAGGCTGCTGCACGGCACCGAGCTGAACATCGGCCCGGACGGCACGGTCGACTGGCCAGAAGACATCCTGGCCGGGTTCGACATCTGCGTGGCCTCGGTGCACTCGCACTTTGACCAGCCTCGGGACGAGATGACCAGGCGGTTCATCCGGGCTTGCGAGAACCCGCAGGTGCACGTCATCGGGCATCCGACCGCCCGCCGGCTCGGCAAGCGGGGCAGCGTGGACGTCGACTTCTCCGAGCTGTTCCGCGCCTGCGCGGAGACCGGGACGGCGTTGGAGGTCAACTCCCAGCCGCAGCGGCTCGATCTGCCCTCTGACCACATCAAGGCGGCCAGGGACGCCGGGGTGAAATTCGCGATCGACACCGATTCGCACACGGTCGGCTCGCTCGACCTGCTCCGCTACGGGGTCGGGACCGCCCAGCGCGGCTGGCTCACCGCCGACGACGTGATCAACGCCTGGCCACTCGACCGGCTCCAGGATTTCCTGGCGGTGTAGCTAATCAACAGAGCGCGACTCAGCAGAACGGGGTCAGCGGCGTGTTAGGAGTATGCGGGAAAACATGACAGCCGACCCCCCGGGAGTTCGGCGAAGTACCGACGAGGTCGTGGCCGACCTGCACCGCGAACACGCCCTCACCCTGGTCAGGATGGCCAACCTGCTGCTGCGGGACCGGCAGGCGGCCGAGGACGTGGTGCAAGGCGCCTTCCTCAGCCTGTACCGGGCCTTGCCCCGGCTACACGATCACGACCGGATCCTGCCTTATCTGCGGACCGCCGTGATCAACAACGCCCGGTCGGCGCTGCGCAGGCAGCGGACCAGGCCCGCCCCGGTGCTCCACGAGTTGCCTGGCGGGTCAGCCGAGGCCGCCGTCCTTGACCGGGCCGATCGCGCCGCCGTCCTCGCCGCCGTGGTCCGGCTGCCGCGGCGATCACGCGAGGTGCTGGTGCTCCGTTACTACCTGGACCTGCCCGACCCCGAGATCGCGGCGACCCTCGGAGTAAGCCGCGGCACCGTCACGTCCACCGCGTCCCGCGCGCTCGCCGCGCTCGGCCGTCAGCTGAAGGAGGAGTCATGAGCAACATGGAAGACCGGCTGCGGGACGCGTTCGGAGCCGACGCCCAGACCGTCGCGACAGTGCGCCAGTTCGAGTCACCGACCGCCTGGCAGCCGACCAGGGAGCGGCAGCCACGGGGGCGTGTCATGGTCCCGCTCGCCGCGGCGACCGCGCTGGCTCTGATCGTCGCGGGCGCGGTCGTGGCCCCGAAAATCTGGCCGCGATCCGACCAGAACCATCCGGCCACTTCCGGCCTGGCCGGCGCCTTCCCTGGCGGCCGGGTCCCCTCGACGACGCGGCCGGCGTACCTGGTCGCGGTCGTCCCCCAGGCCGGCAACGTCTTCGATACCCGGCTGGAGGTGATCTCGACGAAGACGGGCCGGGTGACCGGGTCGATCGCGTCGCCTGGGCCTGGTCTGTTCTTCGCCGCAGTCGCGCGATATAGCGCACAGGCTTTCATCGTCGAGGTGGGCAGAAGTTCGCGCGCGTGCAAAACCTCGTTCGATCTCGTCAGTGTCAACAAGGTCGGCCATCCGGGCCTGACAACAGTTTTGGGGAGTACCGTACCCGGCTCGCCCACGATGGGGTACGACACCAGGTCGGGGGCGCTGGCCGCTAGCCCAGGCCTCCGGGTTTTCGCCTACGCTCTCAACGCGTGCCGCGGAAGCAGCGGCGAGATAGCTGTGGTGAGGCCGGCGGTCACCAAGGGCGGTCACACGACGACGCGATCCACCTGGCCCTTCGTCTACCCGGCCCAGCCCGAGAGCCTGTCGCTAACGAGCAACGGCGGCTTGCTCAGCCTGGTCAGCAACCCGAGCGACCGGCACGCGGGTACCACCACCTCGAAGAACAACTCCGTCTGGGGGC
>DASYAT010000303.1:0-3139 GCA_036501205.1 Streptosporangiaceae bacterium
GTTCGCCCACGCGGTGTCGGCTACCTCCGGCATCTGCGCCTTGAGCCGCTGCGCCGCCATGCGGTCGGACTCGAAGCTGTGGTCGCCGCCGAGCAGGTAATCGTAGATCCGCGCCGAGCTCGGCCGGGCCGGGTCGACGCCAGGCGGGACCTGCCGGGTTTCAGCCATAACGCCTCCCATTGAGCGATCGCGATCAGTATCCCACGCAGCCGGGGACAAGCCCGCCGCTCGCCGACCGCCCGAGCCCGCTCACCCCGGCCTTCGAGTACTGATTTTTATGGGATAAAGATTTGCGGTTGCATGGATGCCGGCGGCACAGGCCGGTCATCAACCGGGCCAGTCAAGAAAGGCGAGCGATGACAGCCACAATCTGGGATGAGGAGTTCTTCCGCCGTCGCGCGACCGGCGAAGCCGGCGACCAGCCGGTCACGGTAGCCGCGGCAGTAACCCCCAAGTACGCGACGATCGCCGAGCTGCTGCTAGCCCGAGCCGACGACGGCAATACCGCACTGCTCTTCGAGGACCAGCGCTGGTCGTGGCGGGAGCTGGTCGCCGAAGCCGCAATCCGGTCCGCGCTCTTGCAAGAGCTCCGCCCGCCCGACCGTCCCTGGAACGTCGGCGTCCTGCTGGAGAACACGCCCGAGTACATCTTCCTGATCGCCGGAGCCGCTCTGTGCGGAGCGACCGTGGTCGGCATCAATCCGACCCGGCGGGGAGCCGAGCTGGCCAGCGACATCCGCGGCACCGACTGCGCCTTTATCGTGACCGACGACGCCTACGGTCACCTCTTGGCTGGCGTAGAAGACCACCGCACATCTTTCTCCCTGAAAATCGGAAGTACGGACTACGCGGACCGTCTTCTGCGCCATGGCGACGCTGTGCCCGAGGCGACCGCCGAAGGCCTTGACCCGCGCACCACCCTGCTCCTGCTGTTCACGTCGGGCTCGACCGGGGCGCCGAAGGCGGTGATCTGCTCGACCGGGCGCTGGGCGTACGTCTGCCAGGTCACCCCGATCATGTTCACCGCCGAGGACGTTGCCTATAACGCGATGCCGATCTTCCACGGCAACGCGCTGATGAGCGCGCTGGGTCCTTGCCTGGCCAATGGCGCGGCGTTCGCGATGCGCCGGAAGTTCTCCGCCTCGGGGTTCGGCCCGGACATCCGGCGGTTTGGCGCGACGTTCTTCAACTACGTCGGCCGCTCGCTGTCCTACGTGCTCGCGCAGCCCGGGAGCCCGGAAGACTCGGACAACCGGCTTCGGTTCGGCTTCGGGACCGAGGCGTCGAGCCGGGACCGGGCCGAGTTCTCCCGGCGGTACGGCTGCCCGCTGCTCGAGTCCTACGGCTCATCCGAGGGCACCTGCTACATCATCGCGATGCCGGGAACTCCTGACGGCTCGCTCGGCACCCCGCAGACGGGGTTCACCGTGGAGATCGTCGACTCGCGCGGTGAGGTCTGCCCGCCGGCCCGGTTCGATCCGGGCGGTGTGATGCTGAACCGGGTCGAGGCGATCGGCGAGATCGTGTCCCGCGGCGCTGAGGCGCGCTTCGAGGGGTACTACAAGAACCCGGCCGCCACCGCGGACCGGCTGCGTAACGGCGACTTCTGGACCGGCGATCTCGGCTATACCGACGATCGCGGTTTCTTCTGGTACGCCGGCCGCACCGCCGACTGGTTGCGGGTCGACTCGGAGAACTTCGCCGCCGCGCCGGTCGAGCAGATCCTGGTCCGCTTTCCCGGCGTGCGCGCGGCCGCCGTCTACGCCGTGCCCGATCCGGTCACCGGAGACCAGGTGATGGCGGCGCTGGAGGTCGGGGATGGTGAGTTCGATGCGGATGCGTTCTCGTCGTTCCTTGGTCAGCAACCCGACTTGGGGATCAAGTGGGTGCCTGCGCTGATCAGGGTCACCTCGCTGCTGCCGCTGACGGCCACGCACAAGATCAGCAAGCCGGCGTTGCGGCGGATGCTCTGGAACGGCGACGACCCGCTTTACGAGCGGACCGGGTCGTCGTATGAGCTGATGACGGCTGACCGGAAGGCTGAGCTTGAAGCCGAATACGTGGCGCACGGCCGGGATCAGCTGCTGCGGTACCAGTGAGCCCTGGACGCGAGCCCTCGGCCCGAGCCTTGGCGCGAGATTATTTCATTGGCCGTGCAACCTTTTCGTCGCCAGGGTTTCCTGGCAAAGTGGCGCGTATCAGTCCATTGCCGATCGGAGTCGTCATGCCGGGTGGCCGGAATCGTCGACGGGCGGCGGCGGTAGCTGCCGTCGGCGTTGTCCTAGCCGGGGCCGTTTCCTGCACGGGGAACCGTGCGGCTCCCTCGCATTCGCCCTCGCGGGTGCTGGCCTCCTCGCTGGTGGTCAGCATTGCCAACGGCAAGATCCGGGGGAAGCGGGTCGGCAGTGTCGATGAGTACCTGGGCATCCCGTACGCCGCGCCGCCGGTCGGTCCGCTGCGGTGGAAGCCGCCGGCGCCGCTGCCTGGAGGCTGGGACGGCGTCAGGGCGGCCACGAAGTTCGGGCCGCATTGCCCGCAGTCGAAGGGGGTGTTCGGCCAGCCGAGCACGTCTGAGGACTGCCTTTACCTGAACGTGTTCGCGCCCGCCGGGCACCGGGCGGCCGGGATGCCGGTGATGGTATGGATCCACGGCGGCGCGCTGGTGGCCGGCGAGAGCAACGACTACGACCCGAGCGGCCTGGTCGCGGACGGGGCCATCGTCGTCACCATTAACTACCGGCTCGGCGCGCTGGGCTTTCTCGCCGATTCGGCGCTCGCGAGCCATCGCGGCGGTCCGACCGGCGACTACGGGCTGATGGACCAGCAGGCGGCGCTGCGGTGGGTGCAGCGCAACATCGGGTCGTTCAGCGGTAGCCGGCGCAACGTCACTGTGTTCGGTGAGTCGGCCGGAGGACAGAGCGTGCTGCTGCAACTGGCTTCCCCGGGTGCGCACGGGCTGTTCGCGAAGGCGATCGCGGAAAGCGGAGGTTATGCCCTGAAGCCGGCGACGCTGGCCAAGGCGGAGGCCGCCGGGCGGGCCTTTGCCGCGAAGGCCGGCTGCGCTGGCAATACGGCCGCGTGCCTGCGCAAGGTGCCGGTGACCAAGATTCTGGCCAGCCAGAATCAGGCGGGGGCGTCG
>DASYAT010000304.1:0-55062 GCA_036501205.1 Streptosporangiaceae bacterium
ATCCGCGGTCAGGTCGCCGGGCGCCGTCCCGTCGACGTGCCCGGCATGACTTCCCGGGTCGAGGTCACGATCGAGACAGCGCTACGGCGCCTCGGATAACTGCCGGTTCCCTGCCGGTAGCCCATCCGGTTCTGGCACGAACGCCACACAGACCCCCTGCACGAAGGCTAATCGCACTCACATCAACCACCGGCTAGAACGAGACACCACACTAGGACGTGGCTTTGATGGTGATCGCGAAGGCGCGGAAGGCGGCCGGCCCGCTGCCGATCGAGATCGGGTTGAGGTTGACGGGCAGCTTGACCTGGACCGGCGTGCTGCTGGTGGTGGCGTTGCCGCCGTTGCCTAGTTCGCCGGAATCGCCGACGCCCCAGGCGTAGACGTGGCCGGTGCTGGTCTGCGCGTAGCCGTCCACGCAGCCGGCGCTGATCGAGTGCACCTTCTCGCCCGGCGGGATCATCACGGTGACCGGCTTGTAGGACAGGGTATTGCCGCCGTCGCCGAGCTGGCCGGCCGAGTCATCGCCCCAGGCCAGCACGGCGCCCTTGGAGAACAGCGCGACCGTGAACCCGCAGCCGGCGAACAGCTGGGTGATCGAGCCCGGGCCGGTGCCGCGGAACAGCATGGGGATGAGCTGCGGGGTGGGCTCGCTCGGCACGGGCGCCAGACCGAGCTGACCGAGGGTGTCGTCGCCCCAGCCGAACAGGCCGTTGTTGGTCAGCGCAAAGGAGAAATGGCAGCCGGCCGATACCCCGGTCGCGACGGTTCCCGACGGCAATTTGACCACGATCGGATTTTTCCTGGGCTTCGTCGTGCCGTCGCCGAGCTGGCCGATGGCGTTCTCGCCCCAGGCGTATACCTTTCCTGAGCTGGTGACCGCCAGGTTGTGCTGGCAACCGGCGCTGATCGACTTCACGCTGGTGCCTTTCGGCAGCTTGACCTGGACCGGCTGGCCGCTGTTCTTCGTCACGTCGTTGCCGAGCTGGTCGTGATCGTCGCGGCCCCAGGCCAGCACCGTGCCGGTCTTGGTCAGCGCGATCGTGTCGTCGCAGCCGGCCCGGACGGCGGTCACGGTGGTGTTCTTCGGCAGCTTGACGTGGACCGGTGTTTTCCTGGTCTTCCTGGTGGCGTCGCCGAGCTGGCCGTAGGTGTTGTCGCCCCAGGCGAGCAGGCCGGCCTTGGTCAAAGCGACGCCGTCGTCGCAGCCGCTGCGCACCGAGGTCACGGTGGTGCCCTTGGGCAGCTTGACCTTGACCGGCGTGAGGCTGTCGCTGTTCAGGCTGCCGTTGCCGAGCGCGAAGTCGTCGTTGATGCCCCAGCCCCTGACGGTGGGCGGCGTGGTCGCGGCCGGGCGCCCTGAAGCTTGGGCCGGCCCTGGGAGCGACAAGCCTGCGACGCCGAGAGCGGCCGCCAGGATGCCCGTTGTGACCCGTCCTCGTATGACGCTCATCTGCCACCCTTACGATCTGCCCCTACGACCTGGCAAGACCATAAGCCATTAGTCGTCAGATCGCCAGAATCGGTGTTACGGTTCGGCACCGTGGATGATCTTCGTATCGTGCGGGTCTCGCCCGGGCTGACCTGGCGGGCATTCGACGGTGCCGAAACTGTCGGAACGATCCGGGCGCGCCTGATGCCCGACAGCAGGTGGAGAATCGGGTTCGAGTCCTGCCGCGACGACGCCTACCGGCCGCTGCTCGACGCCGTCGCGGCCGGGGTCGACGGCAGCGACCTCTACCTGAACGTGGGGGAGAAAGACACCGAGAGCCAGGCGAGGTTCGCTGGCCTTGGTTTCGTCGTCAACCGGCGCGAAGGCTACTTCCGGAGCCCGACCGACCCGGCCATTACCGGACTGGTCAAGGCTGAGCCACCCGACGGCGTGGTGTTCATCTCGGCGATTGACGCCGACGAAGAGGATCTCAGGCTGCTTGATCAGGCGCTGCGCGAGCATGTGCCGGGCAGCGAAGGCTGGGTGTGGGATCCGGCCGATTTCCGCGAGGAAACCTTCGACTCTTCGGACTTCGACCCGGCTACCTATGTGGTCGCCGTTGATTCCGACAGCGCTCGGTACATCGGGCTGGTCCGGGTCTGGGTCGGGCGCGGACTGCCGAGGCTGGGGCTGGTCGCGGTGCTGCCGCCTTACCGGCGTCGGGGTGTCGCTACGGCGATGCTGGGGCGAGTGTTCGGCGTGCTGTACGGGCGCGGAAAGGCCGAGGTCACCTACGAAATCGACGACCTGAACGAGGCGTCGCTCGGGCTGCTCACCGGAGCGGGAGGCCGCCGCGTCAACGGCATAGTCGAGTTCCTGAGGCCAGGTCAGGTCTAATTCCAGCGAGAGTCGCGGGACGCGGGCCGGGTTTTGGTCCGCGCCCCGCGACGACCCGGGCGCAAAGCGTTATGCCGAAAAGGGTTAGAGCTTTTTGTTCTTCTTCAGCTGCTGGCCGAAGCCGACCATGCCCGAGCCGGTGGGCCAGCCCGAGCGGGCCAGCGGGTGCACCAGCTCGGAGTGGTTGGCGCCGGCCGAGCCGACCGGGGCCGGGGAGGTGGACTGGACGCTGGCCGCGCTGCACACGGCGGCGGCGTCGTTGGCTGGGCCCGGCACCTGGTCGCTGGTCGGGATCGTGCCATGTGGGACCCGGTGGCGCGGCCGGTGCTCGAGCACCTGCGACAGGTTCTTGGCGTTGGCGTCCCTGGCGGTCAGCGCGGGCAGGCCGAAGGTGGACTCGATCAGCGCCAGCGTCGAGGTGTGCTCGAACGGGCCGTCGTGGAAGACCCGGCGGTGGGCCAGGTTGGACACCACGATCGCCGGGACCCGGAAGCCGAGCTGGGTGTAGTCGGGGATCAGCTGACCGTCGGTCGGCGTGGCGCTGTCACCGGTGTGGTCGACGTTGGCCGGGTTAGTGTTGTCGATGACCTGCTGCGGCGGCACGTGGTCGTAGAAGCCACCCCACTCATCGAAGGTGACCATGAAGACGGTGTTGTCGAGGTAGCCGGCGTCGGCCAAGGCGTGGTAAGCGTCGGCGATGAACCGCTCGCCCAGCGCGATGTGGGCCAGCGGGTGGTCGTCGGCTGAGGTTCCGTTGCCCTCGGTGTCGAACGCCGGGTCGATGAAGCTGACGTTCGGCAATTCGCCCGCGGCGACGGTGTCGATGAACGACTTGCCCGGCAGCGTAATGCCGACGGCGTTGGGCTCGCCGGTGTAGAACGGGCGCCAGAACGGCAGGTACTTGGTGCCCCACAGGCCGAGGAACGGCAGGTCGCGGAAGAAGTAGCCGCCGGTCGGGACGCCCTGGGTGTTGGGGATCGGGGACAGCATGTCCCAGATCGTCGGCAGCTTGCTGGTGGTTCCGCTGTTGTGGTCCCGGTCGGTCTGGGCCGCGTGCTGGTAGAACCGGTTCGGGAACGTCTCGCCCGCGAACGAGCAGAAGTACCGGTCGAGCACCGTGTAGTTCTCGGCCAGGGCGCCGATCACCGGCAGGTCGGGCAGCGTCTTGTGCTTGCCTTCTTTGTGCAGGTTCGTGTAGTACCCGATCGGGAAGGTGTTGGCCTTGGCCAGCGTCACGCCCGGGTTGCCGGCCGGGGCAGTGGGCCGCTGCAGGAAGCCGTCCATCTTGCCGAAGTTGTGCTGGATGAGGAAGCCCTCCCAGCTATGGTCAGGGTCGCTGTAGCCGCAGCCCTGGAAGTCCGGCGCCAGCGGGTAGTTCGGGTAGAAGTTGCCGTCTGGGGCCAGGAACGTGAGGTCGTGTCGTCCGTCGGCGCCAGGCAGCCAGCCCAGGAAATGGTCGAACGAACGGTTCTCCATCATGAGGATGACGACGTTCTGGATGCCGTTCGAGCCTTTGGGATGGTGTGCGGGGGCCGCCTGAGCCACCGCTTGGGCCAGGAGCTCAGAACCGGTGAGCGCGACGCCAGAAGCGCCCATTAGCTTCAGAAGGGTTCGGCGAGTCAGCATGAGTCCCATTATGGGCACCGTTGTTAACACCTGACCCCTAGCTGATGGCGGGCCGATGACGCGGAGGTGAGCGAGCTTGGCCGGAGGCTGCGGCGGGGGGCGGGGAGCGTGGTCATTTGGTAGGCGGGATTAGTATGACGAGGTGGTAACGAGGCAGGCCGAGGCGTCGGCCGACGAATCTCCTGACTTCCTTGACCTTCTTGAGAACGATGTCGAGCCGGTCGATGGCCGGGCGGCTCGGTCGCACCGCACCAAGCGCGCCATTATCAACGCGATGCGGGCGCTGCATTCTGAAGGCGATCTGCGGCCGACCGCGCCTCGGATCGCCGCGCGGGCCGGGGTGTCGCTGCGCACGGTCTGGCAGCAGTTCACGGACATGGAGGCGCTGCTCGTCGAGGCGGTCAAGCGAGACAGCGAGATTCTGCGGTCCCTTGTTCGCAAGATCGAGCCCGACCAGCCGCTGAGCGCGCGGGTGGATACCTTCGTAGGCCAGCGGGCTCGGGTGCTGGAGGAGATGACCCCGACCTGGCGGGCCGCTCGCGTGCACGCGCCGTCCTCATCGGAGTTGCGGTCCGACCACAACAAGAAGACAGCGGCGGGCCGGACTGAGCTGGAGACGGTGTTCGCGCCGGAATTCAGTCAGCTTGAGGGCAATCAGCGGGATCAGCTGGTCGAGTCGCTGCACGCGATCAGCATCTGGGCGTTCTGGGAGTCGCTGCGCACGGACCTGGGGCTCAGCCCGCTCCGGGCGCGCGAACTAGTCCGCAACACCTTCGCCGCGTTGTTCTCCCAGGCCGGGTTCCAGCTCGCCTACTGATCGTCCGCCGCGGAGCCGGCGGAGGCGGCCGTGATCATGGCGATTTACCCGGATGGTCGTCGGAAAGTCGCCACGATCATGAAAACTGGGGTCGTATGTCCGGTTTTCGGTGATGAGTTTTCGCTTGGTGTCGAGTTTTCGGTCTATTTGACGGCTAAATCGCCGTCAGGCGAAAACTCCACACGATCACGCAATGGCGTCTAGCTTATTTTGATCTTGGTTGGGGCGGATCCGTTGCCCGGTGCTGCGATCAGGGCGGACGCGGGTCGGGCCGTGTCCTGGGCGGTCCGCGTTCAGCCTCGCCGGACCGCAGTTGGGCAGGTCACGGCTGTGATCCATTGGCCTGAACGGCGTTGCGTGATCGGGCGATGCCGTCGGGTTCGCGCTGATCTTGGATGGCTGGCATCTGGCGGGAACTGGGTCAGCCGGCGCCGGTCGGCCCGCTGCCGGCGGGACTTGTCACGGGTCTTGACGTCATTACCTAAGTCGTGGGCGTGCCGTCGGTTACGGCCTGGTGATACTGGCCTGGGATGCCGGGTGAATATGCGCATTCACCCCCTATAACCAATGTGAATCCGCATATTCACCCGGAATCCGGGTGATCATGAATGCGGCCGCCCGCAGTGCGCACCCGGACCAAGGGAGCCGACAGCCGAGGATCAGTGCCTTATCCCTGTTTGGAACGCCTTAGCCCCGGTTAGGGACAAATTTTGTCCGGTTGATTCCGATCTCGTGGTACCTAACCAGGGATATGTCGTTCTAATCAGGGATATGTGTCGACGATCATGAAAAATGCGGTCGACTGGTGTGGCAGCTGGGGCGGGAGGTGCGTCTGGGCGGTCATTGTCCCGGGCGGGTCCGCTCCCGGCGCTGATGCGGGCAACGAGATCGCCGGGCGGCAGGATGCTGCCGGGCACAGACTGCCGGGCACAGACTGCCGGGCACAGACTGACGGGCACAGAACGGTGCGGCCTCGTGGTTGCGCGATGCGTGCGCTATTGAACTTGCACGGTGAGTGCAGTTATCTTGACCTCACGTCCAGGAGCCGCCTGGCGTAATCACCATCCCGACAATGGCGAGGTCCACATGAGTGTGACCGCAGACGATCTGGCCTCCGAACGGTCTACGGGCGGGCTGTCCTTCCTATGGCGCCGCCAGCTCGGCTCATATCCAGAAACAGGGTCCAGGGTCACCTACCTGGCGATCACCGTTCTGGCCACCGTGATGCTGTACTACGAGCTGTACGTAGGCGGCTCGGTTTCCACCCTTATCCTGCCCAACCTCGGCATGAGCTTCACGTTCTTCGTCACGACACTGGCGATCGGCAACTTGATCGGCGCGTTCGGGTCGTTGTTCGCCGGGCTGACTGACCGGCTGGGCCGGGCCAACCTGGTGGTGTTCGGCCTGCTGTTCACCGGCGTGTTCGTCGGCTTCGTTCTGCCGGCTGCCACCAGCAAGTGGACGTACACGATCGAGGGCTTCGTGGTCGGCGTGGTCGAGGGCATCTGCCTGGTGGCGACTCCGGCGCTGATCCGCGACTTCTCGCCGCAGGTCGGCCGGGCCACCGCGATGGGCTTCTGGACATCCGGCCCGGTGCTCGGAAGCCTCATCGTGGCGGTCGTCGGCACCTGGACGATCCCGGCGGTCGTGCACAACCCCCGATTCTGGACCCATGAGTACGTGATCTGCGGGATCGCGGGCATCGTCGTGTTCGTGATCGCGCTGATCGGGCTCCGGGAGCTGTCACCGGCATTGCGGGACCAGCTCATGGTCACGATGCGGGACCGGGCGCTGATCGAGGCCCGGGCCAAGGGCATCGACATCGCGGCGGCGCTGAAGAACCCGTTCCGTCAGCTGCTCAAGCCGGACGTCGTGATCTCCGCCTTCGCCGTATCGGTCATGCTGCTGATCTACTACACCGCGGTCGGCTTCGCCGTCATTTACTTCACGACCGTCTTCCCGTTCACGGTCAAGCAGGCCAACGGCCTTGGCAACTGGAACTGGGGGTTCAACGTCATCGCGGTAATCGGTGTCGGCTGGATCTCTGACAAGTTCAGGGTGCGCAAGCCGTTCATGGTGATCGGCGGCGTGCTCGCGGCCGTGATGACGATCATCTACCTGATGCAAGCCGGCCAGAAGCCCAGCTATTACACGCTGGCGCTGATCCTGGCGGCGCTGTCGCTCGGGCTCGGCATTGCCTACACGCCGTGGATGGCCAGCTTCACCGAGACCGTCGAGGCGCGCAATCCGGCGCTGACCGCGACGGGCCTGGCGATCTGGGGCTGGGTCATTCGCGTCGTCGTGTGCGTCGCGTTCCTGATCATCCCGCACGTGATCACGTCGGTCACCCCTCTGGTGACCTATGGCGCGCAGGTCGGCGCGGACGTCAAGGCGTACCCGGCCCTGCTCTTCGCGGGCACGCATAAGCAGGCTGTCGCCGACGCCACTAAATACAACAAGGAGCTCACGTTCGCGGGGGCCAATCCGTCGATCGTCGCGCTGGCGGTGAAGGACAAGGCTCAGATCGCCGCCGCGCAGCAGTTCGCGCCTGAGCTGGCGGTGATCCAGGCCAAGCCGGTGCTGTTCACCAAGCTGGCTACCTTCAAGGATCCCAGCAAGATCCCGCCCGCGCTGGCAGCGCAGGCCGTCAAGGCGGCCGGCGGCGGCGCCAAGGGCATCGCGCTGCTCGGCAAGATCAACGCCAACAAGGCGGCAATCGACGGAGTCATCGCGGTTGCTCCTGACCTGCAGAAGCTGGCTCCGTTCGGCAGCCAGCTGAAGGCGCTGGCCGCGGTGCCGCCATCGGTGATCGCCGAGGTGACGCCGTTCACCAAGGAGCTGACGGCGCTGGCTAAGGTGCCGCCGTCGGTCGACGCGTTCGTGGCCGCTCATGCGGCGGCCGTTTCAGCGGCAGCGGCAAAGGCGCCAGGGCAGTGGAAGACCTGGTACTGGATCTGCTTCGGCGGAATCATCTTCTTCCTGCTCAGCATCCCCTTGCTGCGCGGCCGGTGGAAGCCGTCCGACGCCCGCAAGGACGAGGCCGAGCACGAGGCGCTGGTGGAAGCCGAACTCGCCGCGATGGGCAGTTAAATTTCGTCCGCTTCGCTGCCGGTTTGGCCGACCCGGGATGATACGGTCGCCAAACCGGCGCGAGCCCTATTGAACTTGCACGAAACGTGCAGGTAGCTTGACCTCAACGCCTAGGGGCTGCCTGGCGTATCCCTGTCACGACAATGGTGAGGTTCGCAAATGAGTGCGACCGCAGAGGAAGTGGTCTCTGACCGACCGAGCGGGCTGTCGTTCCTATGGCGCCGTCAGCTTGACCACTACCCGGAGAACCGCGCCCGGGTTACTTACCTGGCGATCACGGTGCTGGCCACCGTGATGCTGTATTACGAGCTGTACGTGGGCGGTTCGGTCTCCACGCTCATCCTGCAGAACCTGCATATGAGCTTCACGTTCTTCGTCACGGCGCTGGCTATCGGCAACTTGATCGGAGCGTTCGGGTCGCTGTTCGCCGGGCTAACCGACCGGCTGGGACGAGCCAACCTGGTGGTGTTCGGCCTGTTCTTCACCGGGATATTCGTGTGCTTCATCCTGCCGGCCGCGACCAGCAAGTGGACGTACACGATCGAGGGCTTTGTCGTCGGGGTGGTCGAGGGCATCTGCCTGGTGGCGACTCCGGCGCTGATCCGCGACTTCTCGCCGCAGGTCGGCCGGGCCACCGCCATGGGCTTCTGGACGTCCGGCCCGGTGCTCGGCAGCCTGATCGTGTCGGTCGTCGGCACCGTGACAATTCCGGCCATCATTCCCAGCAGCCGGTTCTGGACGCACGAGTACGTGATCTGCGGGATCGCCGGCCTGGTGGTGTTCGTGATCGCGCTGATCTCGCTGCGCGAGCTGTCGCCGCGGCTGCGGGACCAGCTCATGGTCACGATGCAGGACCGGGTCCTGATCGAGGCCCGCGCGAAGGGAATCGACCTCGCCGCCGCGCTGAAGAACCCGTTCCGCCAGCTGCTCAAGGCGGACATCGTGGTGTCTGCTCTCGCGATCTCGCTGATGCTGCTCATCTACTACACCGCAGTCGGTTTCGCGACCATCCTCTTCCAGACCGTCTTCGGTTTCACGACCCAGCAGGCCAACGGGCTCGGCAACTGGAACTGGGGCTTCAACGTCATCGCCGTCATCGGGATCGGCATAATCTCGGACCGGTTCAGGGTGCGAAAGCCGTTCATGATCGTCGGCGGCTCACTGGCCGCGGTGATGACGATTGTCTACCTGAACCAGATCGGGCACCACCCGAGTTACTACACGCTGGCGGTAATCATCGCGGTCCTGTCGCTCGGGCTCGGCGTCGCCTACACCCCGTGGATGGCCAGCTTCACCGAGACCGTCGAGGACCGCAACCCGGCCCTGACCGCGACCGGCCTGGCGATCTGGGGCTGGATCATCCGGATCGTGATCGCCGTCTCCTTCCTGATCCTCCCGCACGTGGTTACCTCGGTGACGCCGCTGGTCAACTACGGCGGAACGCTCGTAGGCTACGCCAAGCAGTATCCGGTGCTTAACTTCGCGGGATCGCATCCAGACGTGATCTCCACCGCGCAGCGGTACAGCAAGCCGCTCGGGTTCGCGGGGACGCACGCTAGCATCGTCGCGCTCGCGCAGAAGGACTCGAAGCAGATCGCTGAGGCGCAAGAATTCGCGCCCGAGATCGCGGTGCTCTCCGCTCATCCGGCGCTGTTCACCAAGCTGGCCACCTACAAGAACGCGAACAAGATCCCGCCCGCTCTGCTGAACGCCGCGATCAAGGCCGCCGGCGGCGGAGCCAAGGGACTGTCGATCCTGTCCACGATCTCGGCCAACAAGGTGGCGATCAACGACGTTGTCGCGCACGCTTCCGATCTGCAGAAGATCCAGCCGTTCGCGGCCCAGCTCACCGCGCTGGCGGCGGTGCCGGCGGCATCGATCGCCCTGGTGCAGCCGTACGCCAAGCAGCTCGCCGAGCTGCAGGCGATCCCGCCGAAGGTCCTGGCGTTCGTGAACGCGCATTCAGGCCCGGTGTCGGCAGCCAATGACCAGACCGACGGTCAGTGGCGGACCTGGTACTGGTTCTGCTTCGACGGGATCATCTTGTTCCTGCTCAGCGTCCCGATCCTGCGCGGCCGCTGGCGGCCGCGCGATGCCCGCCGGGATGAGGAGGCGCACGAGAAGATGGTCGCCGCCGAGCTGGAGGCCATGCACGTGCCGGTTTCCGCCGACTAGGGTTTAGCGATTAGCTGGCGTCTGGGCCGGCCGGGGTGACTCGGCCGGCCCAGACGGCTGTCAGGGGCGGGAGGCCGGGTCAGGCATGTCGGACGTACTTGAGGTTGCTGACCGGTTCTGGCGCGGGGAGATCTCGACCGCCGACAGTAATCCGGTCGGGCATTCTGGCGGCTTTGCCGAGGTGGGCGACGGCGTGGTGTTCGTGCCGTCGTTCGCGAACGTCACGGCCTTCGCGACCGGCGACGGGCTGGTGCTGGTCGACACCGCCGCCGAGTTCATGGCCGAATCCGTGCATCAGGAGCTGCGGCGCTGGACCAGCGAACGGCTGCACACCGCGGTGTACAGCCACGGCCACATTGACCACGTGTTCGGAGTGCCGGTCTGGGAGGCTGAGTCGGCCGCTCAGGGCTGGCCGGCGCCGGTGGTGATCGCACATGAGGCGCTGCCGCCGCGGTTCGACCGGTACATCCTGACGGCCGGGTACAACCAGGTGATCAACCGGCGCCAGTTCGGCGTGCCGCACCTGCGCTGGCCGGTCGAGTACCGGTACCCGGACCTGACCTATCGCGACCAGCTCGACGTCGAGGTCGGCGACGTCACCTTCGCGCTGCGGCACGAAAAAGGCGAGACCGACGACCACACCGTGACCTGGGTCGCCGACAAGCGAGTGCTGTGCTGCGGTGACCTGTTCATCTGGGCCTCGCCGAACGCGGGTAACCCGCAGAAGGTCCAGCGCTACCCGAAGGAGTGGGCGGCCGCGCTGCGCCGGATGATCGCGCTCGAGGCCGAGTACCTGCTGCCGGGGCACGGGCTGCCGATCATCGGCGCCGACCGGGTCAGGCAGGCGCTGACCGACACCGCCGACCTGCTTGACTCGCTGGTCGATCAGACGCTCGCGATCATGAACGAAGGCGGGCGGCTCGACGACGCCATCTTCGGCGTGGTCCCGCCGGCCCAGCTTATGGACCGGCCTTATCTGAAGCCGGTGTACGACGAGCCTGAGTTCATCGTGCGGAACGTCTGGCGGCTGTACGGCGGCTGGTGGGACGGCAACCCGGCGAGCCTGAAGCCCGCGCCTGAGCGGGCGCTGGCGGCCGAGCTGGCAACGCTGGCCGGGGGAGCGCAGGCGCTGGCGGACCGGGCGGAGGCGCTGGCTGAGCCTTCGCAGACCGAGACAGACCTGCGGCTGGCCGGCCATCTGGCCGAGCTAGCCTGGCTGGCCGCGCCAGATGATCCTGGTATCGCGCGGGTTCGGGGCCTGGTGAATCTCGCTCGGGTACAGGCATCGACCTCGACGATGGCTAAGGGAGTATTCGGCTGGGCGGCCAGGGAGTCGAAGGGCGATTCAACCTGAGCAATGCTTTCTAAATAAATCAAGATTTTTTATATAAATTTTGCGCAGGCTTTTAGCTGGCCGGCCAGAGGCGGGTCGTCAGGCAGGAGACCACGACTCGATCAGGGCCGGCAGCTCGGACAGGCCGCCGATGATGGCGTCCGGTTCGGTCTCGCTGAACGCCGGCACCTGCGAGTGCGGCATCAGGACGGCGCGCATGCCGACGCTCTTCGCGCCGTGAATGTCATCCCACGGGCGGTCGCCGACAAAGACGCACCGGCTCGGGTCGGTGGCGCCGACCGCTGTCATCGCGGCGCGGAACGCCTCGGGGTGGGGCTTGGCCCAGTCGATCTCGCTGCTGTAGACCGCGCCGTCGATCAGGTCGAGCACGCCGTCGCGGCGGAATACGTCCTCATGCCAGTCGCGTGGCCAGAGCGTGTTCGACAGGACACCGATCTTGAGGCCGGCGGTGCGCAGGGCGCGCAGCGTCGCGGCGGCGGCCGGATCAGTGAACGTGTGCGGTGCCCACTGCGCGAGATAGGTCGCGAACAGGGCCTCGGTTGGGTCGATCCCGGCGACCTTGAGCACGCTCCGGATGGTGGAACTTCGGCGCTCAGCCTGCACTAGCTGCCAGGCGGCCATCTCGGCCGCGTGCGCGGCGCTGGCCCGCTGCTCGTGGTCGGCCGGGAAGTGCGGCCTGCAGACCGCTTGCCAGAGCGCGACGTGATCGATCGTGTGCCAGGGGGTCAGCGTGCCGCCCCAGTCGAAGATCACCGCTTCCGTCATCGAGTCACCTGTTGCCACACGCCCGATCCTATCCGGGTCTGAGCGCATCGTCCCAGATCAGGACGTTGGGCCGAGAAAAGTTGCGAATGCGGGATTGCCGATCCCGCATTGGTCGCGCAAGATGCCTGTGACGGGGCGGGAAGGATTTGGCCTGTTAGTTGCCGCCTCGTCGATTTGAGTTTGGTTCCGGCACTTAGCGTGACCTGCCGGACGCTCCGGCAGTAGCCGGAATGCGGCACATGAGGAGGAACGGATGCGAATGCTGCACCAAAGCGGCAGCAGGCTGGTCGGGGCGGTCTCGGCCACTGCGGCCGCCGGCGCGCTGATCGCCGGCTCGCTGGCCATAGCGGGGGCGGCGTCGGGAACCGCCTACGCTGCCAAGGGCACCCTGACGGCGGTCAACGTCCCGCAGCACACCAGCAAGAACACGTGTCATCTCGGTAATGGCATCCAGCATGTGGTCCGGATCGGGTTCGACAACGTTCACTACTTCAGGGACAACCCGAACGTCCCGTCTGACCTCGAGCTCATGCCCGCGCTGCTCAACTTCTTCGACAGCAACGGCACGATGCTCACCAACAGCCACACGCCGCTGATCGCGCACACCGGCGATGACCTGCTGACCACGGCCACCGGCCTGTACGGCGACCGGCACGGCGACCCGATCGCCAACAGCTACCGTTCCTACAACAACGACGGCACGACCGACCTTTCTTCGATGTTCTCGTACTGGAATGACCCGATCCCGGACATCAGTAACCCGAACCCGGGTCACGACACCAACCCGAACCTGGTGTACTCGCCGGTGCCGCCGGCTACCTCGTCGGCGCCGATCACGCCCGACAAGATCACGCCCGCGCCGTGGGTGCCGTTCACCAAGGCCGGCTGCAACGTGGGCGACATCGCGACTGACAACGAGGTCCTGGAGAACACGAACCCGGACATCAACGACCTGTTCGGCCCGAACTCGCCCGAGGCCAAGCAACTCGCCGCCGACCCTGACTCGTTCAAGGACCAGGAGACGGCTGACTACGTCGGCCTCACCGTGCACTGCGCGAAGAAGAACGCGTTCTGCGCGAACGCCACGGCGGTGAAGTTCGGCCAGACCTCGGCGACCCACACCGAGGTGCCCGACCTGCTGCCCGACCAGCCCGGCAGCTACCAGGGCTTCGACGCGCTGTTCGGCCACAAGTACCTCGCGCCTGAGCTTGGCGCCGGTACCGCCAACCTGATGCACAACGGCTTCCCGGTCACCAACGCGGCCGGCAACCTGGTCGACCTGAACGGGAACGAGATCGACGGCGCGTTCCTCAACAACGCCCCCGGTTTCCCTGGCTTCGGCAGCATCAACGCCGCCCAGTCGATGGCCTACGCGGCCGACATGCTGGAGAACGGCGTGCCGGTGGTCAACATGTACGTCTCTGACATTCACGGCGACGAATCCATCCCGTCGCTGTCCGCTCCTGGCGGTCCCTGCTTCCACGCTCCCGCGGCGCTCGGCAGCGGCAGCGCGTGCTACATCGCCCAGGCGCAGTACTACAACCAGGCGTTCTCCGTGTTCTTCTCCCGGCTGGCCGCCGACGGCATCACCCGGTCGAACACGCTGTTCGTGCTCAGCTCGGATGAGGGCGACCACGAGGCCGGCGCGAACGTAGGCCGCGCGGTCCAGCCGACCCCGGCCAACTGCGACGGGGCGAAGGTCAGCGGCAACACGGTCACTCCTGACGTGCTGTGCACCTACCCGGCGGGCTCGTTCGGCGAGCTGGCCGGCAACATGACCGGCCTGCTGAACGCGGCCGGCAACACCACCCCGTACGCACTGGAGAACGACACTGCGCCCGAGTTCTACCTAACTGGCCAGCCAGATCCGAATTCGGCGCCGGTGCGAAATCTCGAGCACCTGGTGTCGGGGCTGACCGCGCCCAACCCGTATACCGGCACAACCCAGCCGATCGACAACTTCATCGCCGATCCGACGGAAGAGGCCATACTCCACATGGTCAACGCCGACCCGAGGCGGACGCCGACGTTCGCGATGTTCGCCAAGCCGGACTATTTCCTGTCGACGAGCACCGTCCAGAACTGCGGCAGCACCTGCGTGACCCAGAACACCGGGTTTGCCTGGGACCACGGCGACTACGCGGCTGAGATCAACACGAACTACATCGGCCTGGTCGGGCCGGGGGTCAAGCAGCTTGGCGCTGACAACCCGCCGACCGCCGGGCCGAACTCGGCCGGCGCGAACAGCGGCCAGACCGAAGTGACCGACACCCACCTGAACGGCCCGTGGGCCGACGAGGCCGACATCAGGCCGACCATGTTGTACCTGACCGGTCTCTCGGACAAGTACACCCCGGACGGCCGGGTCATCACCCAGGTCCTCACCAACCCGAACTCGGCGCTGTCCGCTCCGGGCGTTACCGACCTCGGTGAGTGCTATAAGCAGCTCAACTCGAGCGTCGGCCAGTTCGGGGCCGACACCCTCATCGCTGACACCGGTGCCATCAACAGCCAGAGTGCCGGCGATGCCACCTACACGAACGCGGTCGCCGCGCTGCGCAACCTTGAGGGGTGGCGGGACACCGTCGCCATCAAGATCAAGGGCAGCCTGAACTCCGCTGAGTTCGGCGGCCGGAAGATCAGGAATGTCAACAAGCTGCAGGGCCGGTGCGAGGCGGTACTGAACGCCGCGCAGGCGCTATCGAGCCAGTTCTCTAGCTAAGCGGCTAAGCGCCCTCTTCCGGGGCGGCAGTCCGGCTTCGCGGCCGGGCTGCCGCCCCTTTGGCTAAGCCGGGGTAGGCATGCGGAGCGCGGCGGGTACTGGAAGACTGAGGACTCAAGGCTAGGCACGACGGTGTTCCAGCCTCAGAAGGGATGTATCTCATGGCCGATCCGGACAGCCAGGCACAGCTTCGCGCGGCCAGCGCCGCCAACGGCCGGGCGTTGGCCGGCTCGGTCGTCGCTAACGGCCGGGTATCCAAACGCGACTCCGACGAGATCGTCGCCGAGATCGAGCGGACTCGGCAAAGCCTGGCCCGCACGATCGACACGCTGGCCGACCGGGTCAGCCCCGGCAGCAACGTCAAGCGGCTGCGCGAGCGGGCGAGCGAAGAACTGGCTAAGCCCGAGGTGCAGCTCGCGGCGGCGGCCGTCGCGCTGGCGCTGACCGGCATTGTCATCTACCGGGTGTTCGGGCGCAGGCGCAAGCCCTGACCGAGCAGGTGCTGTGGCTGGTTCGGGCCGGCTAAAGGAACGCTTTTCCTTCGCCGCGGTAGGTGGGCACGGTGGCGGTGACCGCGTCGCCGTCGACTAGCTGCAGTTCGCTGAAGCGTTCGCACAACTCGCCGGCCTTGGCGTGGCGGAACCAGACCCGGTCGCCCAGCCGCAGGTCGCCGGCGGCCGCGCCGAGCAGAGGTGTTTGTACCTCGCCGGCTCCTTCGTTCTTGTCCAGCCGCAGTCCGGCCGGCAGGTACGGGCTCGGCAGCCTCGCCGCGTCGGCCGGGCCCGAGGCCAGGTAGCCGCCGCCGAGTACGGTGGCCACGCCCGGCCCTGGCCTGCGCACCACCGGCAGCGCGAACAGAGCCGCAGGCTGCCCGGTAAACGCGCGGTAGGCATCGAACAGCGTCGGCTGATAGAGGCCGGAGCCCGCGCCGATCTCGGTCACCGCGGGTTCGGCGGCGGTCGTCTGAATCGAGCCGGTGCCGCCGCCGTTGACGAAGCCGAGCGGCGTGACGGCGCCGATGGCCGCGACGATCGCGGCCCGGCGGCGGGCCAGTTCGCTGACCGACCGGCGCTGCATGGCCTGGATGACTTTGGCGTAGCCGGGTCGGCCCGGCGGATCGTCGCCGACGCCGGCGATCTGGGCTTCGTAGGCCATCATCCCGGCCAGCCGCAGTGCGGGCCGGCCGGCGATCGCTTTCGCCAGCGCCGCCGCCTGGCCCGGGGTGCGGATCGGTGATCGCCGCGCGCCGGCGCGCAGCCGGCCGCCGAAGGCCAGGAAGCCCGCGTCGATGTCGATCGCGACTTTGACCGGATGCGGATCGGTCACCGTCGCTGCCACTCTTGCGATCAGGTCGATGTGGTCGGTGCAGTCGACCATCACGGTGATCGCCATCGCCGCCGCTGGATGGGCCGCCAGTCGCGCCAGCGCGGCGGTGTCGACGGTCGGATAGGCGACCACGATGTCGTCGCTTACCTGGCATTCGGCCAGCCACAGCGCCTCGGGGAGGGTAAACGCGAGGACCCCGCGGAATCCGGGCATCGCCAGTACGTCGTTGATCAGCACCCGGCAGCGCACCGACTTGCTGGCTAGCCTGATCGGAACTCCGCCCGCGCGCCGGGTCATATCGGCCGCGTTCGCTCGCAGGGCCCCTAGATCGATCACGGCGAACGGCGGCTCCAGCAGCGAGGTCGCCGCGTTGAGCCGCTTGAGTTCGTCGACAGAGCGGTCCTCGATGGTGTGACCTTGCGTCACTGCTCCTCGTCCTGGATCAGCGCCGCGTACTCGGCCGCCGAGAGCAGGCCGGGAGGCTGATCGTCGCTGTCGAGCTTGATCTTGAATAGCCAGCCCGCACCGTACGGGTCGGAGTTGACCAGCCCGGGATCGTCGTCGACCTCCAGGTTGACCTCAGTCACTTCACCGTCGGCCGGACAGTAGAGATCGCTGACCGACTTCGTCGACTCGACCTCGCCGCACGGATCGCCTGCGGTCACCCGCGAGCCGGCCGACGGCGCCGATACGAAGACGACGTCGCCCAGCGCACGCTGGGCGTAGTCGGTGATCCCTACCCGGGCGACCGAGTCTGAGATGGCAACCCACTCGTGCTCGGCGGTGTAGTAGAGCTCCTCGGGAACGCTCATCTCTGTCATCCCTTCTCGTGCCTGCGGTAGAACGGAAGCGGGGTCAGCGCGACGGGCTCGGCGCTGCCGCGGATGTCGATCGCCAGCCGCCCGTTGCCGTCGGGCTGGCCGGCTTCCAGGGCGTCGGTGGCCAGCTTCGCGGCATCAGCGCGCAGGTACGCCATCGCGATCGGCTTGCCGAGCGTGGGGGAGTGCCCGCCGCTGGTCACCGTGCCGGCCGGCGCGCCGTCCCACAGCACCTCGTAGCCGTGCCGTGGCACTCGCCTGGTCAGCCCGGTCAAGCCGACCAGCACCCGCTGGCTGGGCTGGCCGGCTCGGTCCGCGAGCGCCGCCCGGCCCACGAAGTCGCTCGCCTTGTCCAGCTTGACGACGCGGCCAAGGCCCGCGTCGTAGGGGGTTAGCTGCCGGTCGAGTTCGTTGCCGTACAGCGGCATTCCGGCTTCGAGCCGCAGTGAGTCCCTGGCCGCGAGACCGGCCGGGATCAGCCCGTCGGCTTGGCCTGCCTGCGTCAGGGCCGACCAGAGTTCGGGTGCGTGCTGCGGGTCGGTGAAGATCTCGAAGCCGTCCTCGCCCGTGTAGCCGGTCCTGGCCAGCAGCACCGGCCGGCCCGCCACCTCGGACGGGTAGCCGGCGTAGTACCGCAGTTCGCCGAGGTTGGCGTCGGTCAGTGCGGACAAGATGGCCGCCGACCTCGGGCCCTGGATGGCGATCAGCGCATAGTCGCTGGTGCGGTCTTGCACCTGCGCGGCCCGGCCGTCCGCCCGTTTAGCCAGCTCGGTGGCCACCGTGACGGCGTTCGACGCGTTGGCGACCACCAGGAAGTCCTGGTCTTCCAGCCGGTACACGATCAGGTCGTCGATGACCCCGCCGTCCTCGGCGACGATCATCGTGTACTTGGCCCGCCCTGGGCGGATCGCGGAGATGTCACTGACCAGCGCGTAGTCGAGCGCGGCGGATGCTTCGTCGCCGGTCACCCGCAGTTCGCCCATATGGGACAGGTCGAACAGGCCGGCCGCCGTCCTGACCGCGTTATGCTCGGCGGTCTCGCTGCGGTAGCGCAGCGGCATCTGCCAGCCGGCGAAGTCGGTCATCGTCGCGCCGAGGCTCTCGTGCACTGCCGACAGCGGGGTACGCGCGAGCGCCTCGGACCGCGGTTCAGGCATCTGTGACTCCCTGGGCAGCGGGGGAATAGTCGGCAAACGTCCGGATGTCTCGGATCGGCGAGTCTCGGATCAGCGGGGCGATGCTGGCCAAGCCTATCGCCCCGGTGCCTCGCCTGCCGCGCCGTGGCGGCGGCCTCGCACTGATCGAGGTCACCTGCGACGATAGGGCAATGAGGCTGCTTACCGAAGACGAGATCAGCGCTGCGCTCGCGGCGGCACCAGGCTGGGAGCGAGCCGGGAACGAGATCACCCGCACGGTCAAGCTCGGTGATTTCTCCGGCGCGATGCTCTACGTTGGCGCGGTGGCGTACCTGGCCCAGACCGCGAACCACCACCCGGACATCGCGATCTCCTGGAACAAGGTCACGCTCACGCTGTCCACGCATTCGGCGGGCGGGCTGACCGAAGCGGACTTCGCGCTCGCGACCGCGATCAGCGCCCTGCCGTAGGCTGAGTTCGCGATGGTAGAGATCAAAACGCCCGGCGAGGTCGACGCGATCCGCGCGGCCGGCCGGGTGGTCGCCCAGGCACTGGCGGCGACCAGGAAGTACGCGGCCGCGAGGGTTCGGCTATCTGAAGTCGATGAGGTGGCCAGATCGGTGCTCGCGAGCGCAGGCGCGACCTCTCCGTTCCTCGGCTACCTGCCCAGGTTCGCCCCGACGCCCTTTCCTGCGGTGATCTGCGCGTCGGTGAACGATGCCGCGCTGCACGGCATCCCCGGCCGGCGCCGCCTGGCCGACGGCGACCTGGTCAGCATCGACTTCGGGGCGACGCTCGACGGCTGGACCGCCGACGCCGCGATCTCGTTCACGATCGGCGAGCCCAGTCCCGACGACACCCGGCTGATCGACACCACGACGGCCGCGCTGCGGGCCGGCATCGAGGCGGCGGTCGCCGGGGCCAGGATCGGTGACATCTCGGCGGCAATCGGCCTGGTCGGACGGGCGGGCGGATACGGGATCAGCACTGACTTCGGCGGGCACGGGGTCGGCCGGGCCATGCACGAACCGCCGTCGGTGCCGAACGAGGGTAAGAAGGGACATGGGCTCAAGCTCACCCCTGGGCTGGTGATCGCTATCGAGCCGTGGTTCATGGCCGGGGGCAGCGACCGTTACGTGATCGACAACGACGGCTGGACGATCCGGTCCGGTGATCGCAGCCGGGCCGCTCACGCCGAGCACACGGTCGCGGTGACCGAGACCGGCCCGGTGGTACTAACCGAGCTGTGACCTGACTGGCCCGTGCGGGCGGGGTGACGGTCCGCGGACTGGCCCGGTTGGGTGGAGGACTGATCTTGTCCTGCGGATGGAGCCGCGCCCCCGGGCGGCACCATCCGCAGGACAATGACCCTGCCGCGCCGTCGCGACCCCGTCATGGCGCGTGCCATGTCCTGGCCGGCGGGCCAGGACGGCACCACGTCCCCCGGACGAAGGCCCCCCTCCGCGACGTGCGGCTTCCCCCATTCCCCCCGACGGCGCCTTTCCCGGTCTGCTCTGGCCAGAAAGCTGCGAGAACAGAAAGGAAACTGTGCCGCCTGAGGTTCTAGTTATACACGCTATCCAGGGAAGACTACGTTCAGTTACCAAAATGAAGCCGACGGTGACTGAATGCGATCGTTGATTCATGCCTGAATGGCATAGCTCGCCCGGCACAGCTCAGCGAAATGGCCTAGCTCAGCCGGGCTAGCCGAGGGTGGGTACGGGGCGGGCTGACGGTAGGTAAGGGGCGGGCTGAGGGTAGGTCAGCCCGACGCAGGCGGCTGACTCGGGGGTTAGCTCAGCTCGCAGGGCAGGTGCTTGATGCCGTTGATGAAGCTGGACAGCAGCCGATCTGGCTCTCCGGCGGCCCTGATCGCCGGCACCCGGTGCAGCAATTCGCGCAGCATGACGGTGATCTCGCGCCGGGCCAGATGGGCGCCCAGGCAGAAGTGCGGTCCGGCACCGCCAAATCCGACGTGCGGATTGGGGGAGCGGGTGATGTCGAAGCGCATCGGGTCGGCGAACACGGACTCGTCGCGATTGGCCGACCAGTACATCAGCGCGACCTTTTCGCCTTCGCGGAACTGGTAGCCATTCAATTCGGCGTCGCGCGTGAGCGAGCGCCGCATCCAGATCACCGGCGAGACGTACCTGACGATCTCCTCGACCGCCCCGCCGATCTTGCCCTCGAAGTCGGCCAGCAGCAGCTCGCGCTGGTCGGGATGCTCGGTGAGCAGCATCAGCGAGTGCGAGAGGGCGGTGCGGGTGGTCTCGTTACCCGCGACGACCAGCAGGATGAAGAACGAGCCGAGTTCGGCGGGGGTGAGCTGCTCACCATCGACGTTCGCGCTCGCTAGCGCCGTGATCAGGTCATCACCCGGGTCCTGCTGCCTGGCGGCGGCCAGGTCCGTTACCAGGCCGGCCAGGTCGGAGCCCGCGGTCAGGAGCTGGGTTATCGCCTCGTCCATATCCTCGCTGAGGAACTCAGGATCAGCGCCGGCCAGGATCAGGTTGGTGTTCTTCAGCGCCATGTCGAAATGCTCGTCGCCGATCCCCATCATGTCGCAGATGATCTTCAGCGGCAGTCTGGACGAGACGTGCTGGACGAAGTCGCACGGACCGGCGGCGATCAGGTTATCGACGATGCCCGCCGCGGCGAGCTGTACGTCCTCTTCAAACTTCTTGATCATCTTCGGGGTGAACGCGCGAGAGACGATCCGGCGCAGCCGGGCGTGCCTCGGGTCGTCCATGCTGATCATCGATCCGAAGTACTCGTTGAACTCAGGCGGCAGGTCGACGAGGCTGGTCGCCCCCCGCGCCGAGGAGAAGATCTCGGGGTGCCGGCTGGCGTCGACCACGTCGGCGTGCTTGACCAGGGCGTAATAGCCGTCCGCGTCGTCGGAGAACGGGCTTTCGGGCTGGTCGAAGTACGGCGGCGCGTCGAGAGCCCTGAGCTGCGCGAACATGGTTTGCCGGTCGGCTAGGGACCGCACCCAGAAATCGTTCTGCGACATGTCGAGCTCGCCTGCGATCGGCGTCGGATGGGCTGCAGACGTAGTCACGACAGAGCCGCCTTTCTGGTCAGATCACCTCAATGTCTCATGGTGTCAGACGACCACGCGCAACCGCAGAGCGCGGTCCCCCGCGCAGCGCTCCGACCGCCAGCGCGTCGGCTACTGCGGTGCCCCCCGGCCGATGGGCGGTTCGCCGGGTTTGCGACCACCACGCCGGCCCACTTCTCATCGGTTAGATGCGACTTCTCATCGGTTGCGAGCACTTCCCTATGATTACCCGGGTCGCAAATGCCGCATACCGGGTAAACATTCCGTCTAACCAGTGAGAAGTGCCCGCCAACCGATGAGAAGTGCCCGCCAACCGATGAGAGGTCGTGTCCAACCGGTGAGAAGTCGCGTCCAACCGGTGACAAGCGCCCGCCACCTGGCCGCGCGCCAGTCGCGCAACCAGGATCACCTGACCCCGGTCACCCAACCGGGACATTCCGCCAGCGACAAACCTGCGACGGCACGGCTTCCCGGTTACTACAGCAGGAGTGCCGGCCGGTGCGGCGGCTTGGTGGGCCGGATGCGCAGTTGGCCCATCCGGTGCGCGTTTCGCCGAGTTGCCACGGCCCGCGAGCCCAACTTCCCACCGGTTAGGCGCCACCTATCACCGGTTGCGATGACTTCCCATTGATTAGGGAGGTCGCAAATGACGCATATCGGATAATTTCCCGGCGCACCCGGTGGGAAGTCATCGCAACCAAGGGGAAGTTGCGCCTAACCGGTGGGAGGTTGCGCCTGACCGGTGGGAGGCCGTCTCGCCCGGGTTGGGATGGTCGCGCTGCGTGAAAGTGGGCTGCGGTGCGGCGCTAGCCGAGTACCAGGGGCATGTAGCCGAGTACGTCGACGATCTGGCCGACGGTGATCTTGCCCTTGCGCAGGATCGTGACCTCGCCGCCGGTGCAATCCACCACCGTGCTGAGCACGCCGGGCGGGATCGGCCCGCAGTCCAGGAACACGGCCGTGTGCTCCTCGAGATCGCCGACCGAACTCTGGCCTTCCACGATCTCGCTGGCTGCCGGGCGGGCGGCCGAGACTACTAGGGGTCCGGTCTTGCCGAGCAACTCGACCGCCACCTCCTGGTCGGGCACCCGTACCTGGACGTACCGCTCATCGCCGCCGATGTGCCAGCGCAGCGAGGGCGAGGCGGGCACGATCAGCGTCATCGGCCCGGGCCAGAACGCATCGGCGAGCATCCGGGCATGCTCGGGGGCTTGCATTGATATTCCGTCAAGTACCTGCTTATCGGCAATCAGTACCTGCAGCGGCGTTGTTTCGCCTATCGCCTTTGCTTTCCTAATCGCGGCGGCCGGTGCCTCGCCAAACGCATATCCGGCCAGTGCGTAGGAGGTGTCGGTCGGCAGCACGACCAGGTTCTGGCTGAAGATGGCGGAGACGGCCGCGGCGATGCCCTGAGAACGCGTCTCGTCCTTCAGGCAGTCGAAGACCTGCACGGCACCTCTCCTATCCAAGCTGACCAGCCATGCCCGCGCCCGCGACCAGGCGCGTGCGCGCAGCGGTCACGCTAGCATGGCGGCCGGCGACGGTGCCCGCTTGGGTAGCGAGGCGAGAGGAAGCTCAATGACGCGGTTCGAATTCACCAGGCCTCGTCCGGTAAGCCGGACTATCACCTTTTCCGAGGTGGCCAGAATTTCGGACAGCCTTCGGCGCGGTTCGCTGGCCGTGCTGCCAACCGAGACCGGCTATATGCTCGCGGCGCTGGCCACCGACCTGTCCGCGGTTGAGCGCGCGTTCGCGGTGAAGTTCCGTAATCACGCGCAAGTCATGCACGTCGCCTGCGCGTCATTGGCAATGGCCGCCGAGATAGGCGAGCTCACCCCGCAGGCGCTGCGACTGCTCGGCGAATTCACCCCTGGTCCGGTATCGGTCGTGGTTTCTAAGACCCCGATGCTGCCCGACCGGCTGGTCACGATGGATGGCACCGTCGGCATCCGGGTGCCCGACCATCCGGCCACCTTGCAGGTAATTGGCGAGGTCGGCACGCCGCTGACCGCGACCAGCCTGAACGTCAGCGGAGCCGCCCCGGCCCTGGTCAGCGAGCTTGACCTGGAGTCGCTGAACTGGCCGGCCGATGAGACCGTGCACGTTGTCGCCGACGATGACGCGATCAGTTACCAGACGGGCTCCACGTTGGTGCGGGTGACCGGCCCGGACGTCGAAGTCCTGCGGCCCGGCCCGGTCTCGGAATCACAACTGCGCGAAGTCGCGCACGGGTCCAGTTACCTGGCGGCGGCCCGCGCCTGACGGCGGCCCGACTCGGCCGAGCGCCGCGGTCGCGGTGGTCGCGGTGGCTGGCCGGCGCGGTCCGGTGAGCCCGCCATGATGGCGATTGCCACCGGGTGGCTTTGCCCGGTCACGCTGACCAGCACGCAGGCGATCGTCGCGGCGCCGTCCCTGAGCAGCAGCCAGTGCGCGCCGGCTACCGGCCGTACCTGGGCCGACAGGTCGGCTCCCGTGCCGCGGACCCCCGCGCACGAGGCGATGGCGCGGGCCAGCGCTCGCCGCGCCTCAGTCGCGCCGGCCTCGCTGAATCCAGGCTCGTCGTGGCTTGGCCCGCCGTACGCCGGGTGGTCAAAGACGACCGGGTCGATGCCCTGGTCACCGGCTCCCGAACCGGTCAGTACCGCCAGCCAGCCCTCCGCTCGCTCGGCGGCCGCTGACTTGCGAGCCGGCTTGACCGCCCGCCAGCCGCAGCCGACCGGCCCGCTGGCCCTGACCCGCAGGAACAGCCCGGTGATGCCCGAGTCGCCCGCGTCCGCCTTGACCCAGCCGTCGCCCGTCCGGCCATCGGCGGAATCGGACCGCCGGCTCACCCTGATCTCAAGGTCGGGGCCAAGGCCGAGTTCGGCCACCGATCGCTCCAGGAAGCAGCCGAGCAGTGGCACCGGCCACGGACCGGTGCGCGGCAGCGACCCCGCGTCACGCATCCGCAGCCCCCGCAGCGTCGCGACCAGATGCCCAGCCGAGTCCGTGGCCTCGACATCCCAGACGGTCTCCGCCTGCGCGTCCTGGGCGACCGCCACCGGGCTCGGCTCGCCCTCCCGCGGCCTCGGCACTGCCGCCGCACCACTACCAGCCGCAGCAGCCAGCTCAGCCTGGCTGATCGTGACCGTCACCAGTCCGTCGACCGGGCCGTCGCCGAACAAGGCCGACTCGCAGCCGGCGAACAGCAGTCGCCGGTTAGGCACGCAGACCTGAGCCAACTGCAGCGCCGCATCGGCAATCCCAGGATCGCCGAGCAGCAGGCCCGGCCCAGCCGCATCGGCGGCCGGAGCGGCGGGGTAGAACCACGGCGGCTGGTCAGAACCGTCCGCGAGCCCGATCGCCGTCCGCGAGCCGGCCACCCGCACCGAGGTCAGCCGCCGGAACCGGCCGGTCTGGAAGCAGACCAGTCCGTAGATCTCGGCGGCGTCGAGCTCGCTGGCCCCTGCCTCTGACCGGCCGCCCGCCCGCTTGCCCGACGAGCCGCGCTTGCCCAGGCCGCCGCGCTTGCCCGCGCCCGGGCTGAACTCGGCCGGCCCCGGCTCCGTGGCACCAGGCTGGGCCGCGCAGTCAAATGCCGCGCTGAAGTGGTCGACCGCGAAGTCGGTGTGGTCGCACCTGATGATCACCGAGATCGTCTCCTCGGTGCGCAGCGCGCAGATCCTGAGCACCGCCGTGGCCTGGCCGGACAGCACGATCGGCGAGGTCATCGAGATCCCGGTCGCGGCTCGCAGCGGCTGACCGGCCAGCGCCGAGGCAACCTGCGCCATCGCCTCGACGGCCAGCGTCGGCGGCAGCAGGCAGACGCCGTCGGTGAAGTAGTCGGTCAGGTAAGGATCGGTCCTAGGGCTCACCGTCGCCTCGGTGATCAGCTCGACGCCCTGATAGTGCAGCACCACCCGCTCGGCGAACCGCCCGCGCGGCACCGGCCAGGGCCCGGCCTGCTGGGCCGCACGGGCGGCCAGGGCGACCGGCCGCGGAGTCTGGTGCCCGGCCCGGCCGTGCACGGCGACCCTGGACGGCAACTCGGGCCGGCCGAGCAACTTGAGCAGCAGCCGGGAACCCTCGCTGACCGGCATCGCAGCGAACCCGGCGAATTCCGCCGCCTGGGCCAGGCCCGCCGGTTCCCCTAGCCCGCTGCCTGACCAGACCGGCCAGTCCACGTGCACCGCCCGGCAGCCGGGACATCCCGCCGCGAGTCTTTCGCCGTGATCGGCGATCACCCCGCTGGCCAGCGCGGTCGCCGACTCGCCGGCCAGCCCGTAGCGCCCGATCACCGAGCCGAACGTGACGATGAGCCTGAGCCGGTCGCCCGGCCCGATTGCGGCCGCCACCAGCTGGTCGAGCAGCTGATTCTGATCGTCAAGCTGCGCCTGCAGTTCGCCGGGCATGAGCTGGGCGACCGGGCGGGACGGTGCGGACCTGGCCGCGTGCGCGATCGCGGTGACCGGGCCGAGGCGCGATTCGATCCGGCGCACGGCCGCGCCGAGCGCCGCCGCGCTCGCCGGGTTGACGATCTCGTAGCCGACCGCCGCACCGGCCGTCCTGAGCTGCTCAAGTGTGCCGATGACCGCGTCGTCGCGATGCGGATGGTCCCGGCCGATCACCGCGATAGCCGCCCCGGACAGCGCGACGACCTGCGCGAACGCCAGCCCAGCCGCACCCGCTCCCCGGCTGATCAGCACGACATCGCCGGTACCGAGCGGAAAGCTGGTCCCGCTGCTAGCTAGGTCGACTGGAGCCATGACCGGCTCGGTGATCGTCCCGTCCGCCCCGATCGCCAGCTCTCGGTACTGACCGGGCACGGCCGCGATCTGGCTGGCCGCCTTGAGGCTGTCCGGCGTCAGCGGCGCCCGGATGACGACCACGCCGGTCAGCGGATGCTCGGCGTGCAGGCTCGCCCAGAGGCCAGTCAGCCCGGCGTCAGGACTCACCGCGACCAGCCGCCCGGTGGTGATCGCGTCGCGAGCGGCAGTCAGCGCGGCCGGCACTGTTCCGGCGTCGTGCAGGGTGCCTAGCACCGCCAGAGTTCGGCCGGCCGCCGGATTATGTTCGTAAAAATCATTGACTATCGAGGAGAAAGCTTCGCACCCGCCGGTGTGGATTCGCCAGGCTCCGTCGCCCGGCGGCTCGATCAGATCCGTCGGCAGCACGAACTGCTCGGCGTAGCAGCGCGACCAGGGCCCGACCCCGGCGACCGGGACTCGCCCGGGCTCAGCCTGGGTTTCCTGAGGCCGATCAGGCCGGGGCAGGACAGGCCGCGGTTGGGTCAGCGTGGGCGGGGTCAGCGTGGGCCGGGCCGGTGTCGGCTGGGCTGGCGTCGGCTGGGCTGGTGTCGGCTGGGCCAGTGCTGGCTGGCGCTGGGTCGGCCGGGGCGCAATCGGCAGCGGTGCGGCGGACGGTGCGGCCAGCGGTTCAGCAGGCCCAGTCGCCGCTGGCAGCGCGGCGGTGCGCGGCTCAGGCAGCACGACCGCCGGCGAGATGGCGGGTGCCTGCGGCGCCTGCGCTTCCGGTCGGTGGGTACGCGGCCGCTGGTTCCGCAACCGCTGGTTCCGCAGCCGCTGGACGTCCTGCCCGCCAGCCTCCGCCCGCTCGGACTCGGGGAAGGGCGCAGTCCGCTGGCACGGGTTGGTGATGAAGACCTGCTCGCGCCAGATGTCGATCGGCCGGGTCGGCCGCTCCGGGTAAAGCAACTCCGGCCTGGTCAGGGCGCCAGCCGCGAACAGCGCGGCGGCCGCCCTGGCCAGCGACCCGTCATCGGCCGGATCGTCAATGCTGACCACAGGGACTCGTCGCCGCTGGCCGGCGCCCGAGCCGCCGACCGACCCGAGCTGGCCGATTGCCCGAATCAGGTCGCGATCCCGGCCAGTCTGCAGCAGCAACGTCGCGCCGATCGCGCCAAACCTGACCGCCGCGGTCAGCCGCTGCGGCCTGGACATCCCGGCCGGCCACAGCTCTACCGCCGAGAGCCTGGCGCCCGGCTCGGTCGACCTGGCGTCGAGCAACTCGGCGGTCAGCATCTTGGCGATGTCGTCGGCGTCGGTCAGCTGAGTTCCGATGCAGCCGGAGACCAGCCGGCATCGAGGCGGGCCGAACTCGAACGTCGCGTACTCATCAAGCGTGCTGCGCAGGCTCCCAGGCGCCGCGGTGACCGGCGCGGCCAGCGCGGCGGCCCGCAGCCGGCCGAGCGCGATGACCTCGGCCTGATCGATGCAGCCCGCCCAGGCCAGGCCAGCCAGCTCGCCGATCCCGTGCCCGACCGCCGCCTTGGGCTGGACACCGAGTTGGTCGAGCTTGCGCAGCACGGCCAGAGTCCGGCCAAGCTGCTGGTCGGGCAGTTCGGCGTCGCCGGCCGGCTGGCCGGACAGCAGCAGCGTGACCCGGCCGTCGGCGTTGTCGGCCACGAAGATGCCCGGCCTGGTGCTGATCAGGCTCCCGGTCAGCTTCGGCAGCATCATGATCGCCTCGCGAGCCAGCCTGGCCAGCTGCTCCTGCCTGGTCGCCACGATCGCGGCTCTGGCCCGGCCCTGGCCGTTCCCGGCCGCCTCGACGGCAAGCTGGCAGGCGAGATCCTGCAACTGAGCGTCGGACAGCCAGGGCGCGACGTCGGCGATCCTGGACAAGATCTCGGTCAGCTCGGCCCGGTCAGCGGCGTGTACCAAGAAGGCCGACGGCGGGTAATCGGCGACCGGTACCCGCCCGTAGCCTGGCTTCATCGCCGGGCCTGGCGACCGGGTCGAAGCGGTACGGAACACCAGGTGCGCGCTCAGCCCGTCGGCGCTGCGGGCGGTGACTCCGGCCTGCCGGATGCCATCTGGCCACGGCGTCGGTGCGGTCGGCGCCCAGAGTCCCGATCCGGCTTCGGTAAGCAATCGGTGCGGACTGCCAACGCCGACCGAAGGCGGGATCACCCCGTTGCACGCGGCGAGCACCGCCTTGATCAGGCCGGCCGCCCCGGCGGCGGCCCTGGTATTGCCGATACTGGCCGTCACCGAGCCAAGGGCGGCCCGTCGCGGCCTGGTCGCCAGCAGGGCGAGCGCTTCGAGTTCGGCTTCGTCGGCCGGACCGGTGCCGAGGCCGCAGCCCTCGATGAGCTGAACGTCGGCCGGGTCGACCTGGGCAAGCTCATAGGCTCGGCGCAGTGCCTGCAGCAGGCCGGCCGGATCGGCTGCTCGACTATCGCGGTGGCCGCTGGCAGCACCAGATTGGCAAACACCGGCAGTGGGGCCTGCGGACGGCAGTCCGCGGGCCGCACTGCCCCAGCCAAGGATTTCCGCGTAGATCCGCAGGTCCGCCTTGCGGGCGTCGGAGCTACGCATCAGCAGCACCAGGCCGCAGCCTTCGCCGGGCAGGAAGCCGGTCGGGTTCTCGTCGTAGATCCGCACGTCCCCGGTGGCCAGGACGCCGGTCTTGGCCAGGCCAACCAGGTCGAGCGGATCGAGGCTGACGTCCACCCCGCCGGCGATCGCCACGTCAAGCTCACCGCTGACCAGGGCCGAGCACGCCGACGCGATTGCGGTCAGCGAGGACGCACCGCCGGTGTCGACGGCGAAGCCGCCCCCGGTGAAGCCGAACTGCGCGCAGATCGTGGCCGCGATCGAGCCTGGCGTGGCGCCCGCCAGCGTCTGCTCGGTGACCGGCGGCAGCGGCGACAAATAGCGTCCGGCCGCGGCATTCAGTACTCGGTCGGCTAGTTCGGACGGTGCCTGTGCCTCGAACAGCGCGTCCGCCAGCGCCTGCCGCGCGTACGGCCAGCGCAGCCGGAGCTGGCCAGACCGCGACCCGTCGCCGGTGAGCGTGTTGCCGACGAAGACTCCGGCCCGGTCCTTGGACAGGCCGGCGCCGCTCGGGAAGCCGGCCGCCGCCAGCGCGCTGGCCGCAACCTCAAGCGCCAGCCAGTGCGCCGGGTCGGCGCTGTGGCAGGTGGCCTGCGAGATGCCGAACGCCGCCCGGTCGAACCGCCAGCCTTCGATCAGGGCCGCCCTGGTGCTGTAAGTGGCGTCGGCGGTCGCTGGGTCTGAGCTGTAGTAGTCCGCGAGGTCGACGCGGCAGGGCGGGATCCGGCGGAACGTCCGCCGCCCGGACATGATCACGTTGAACAACCCGGCCGGGTCGTCGGCGTCGGGAAAGCGGCAGGCCAGGCCGACGACCGCGATCGAGTGCCCGCCCGATCTCCCGTTGCCGGGCAGGCGGACCTCGTCGGTGATGACCGGGCGCACGAACTTGTCCGTGTCCTCGAAGTCGTCATGACTCTCAGCAGCCTGGTCCGATTTCGAGTCTTGGCTTGGCGGCGCAGGCGTCGCCGGACGCAGTCGCACGGTGGCGTCTTCTTGCCAGAAGTCAGCGTCCGGCTGGCCGACGCCGAACTCGGCGTCGGCTCTGCCCTTGCCCCGCTTGCGGCCACCCGCACGCGAATAACCGGACCGTCGAATATCCATCATTCCCCCGAATGGGGCCCGCCGTTACTTTACGCATTACGGCAGACCAGAGCTAACCCCCGTTTGCCCAGGTCGGATCGCCAGCGACGAAATTTGGGCAATTGCGACTGACCCTGCTGGCTGAACCGAGACGCCATTATCGAGGGCTGGTCAGAGCATGGTCAAGGCAGGTTGAAAGGCTGGGCCAGACCGACCCGGTTAGCGGGCATCGGGCTTAGATGGCGTGCTTCGCCGACGTGAGATACCCTATGCACGTGCGTCGCAGCAACCTGCTCCTTAGCTAGCCGCTGCTCTGCTAGCCCGGGGGACGACCCCTGGAACCCCCGCAGAGAAGCGGCCGCCCCTCGTGCAACGAGGGGTTTTTTGTTTGGAGTCCTAGGTTGACGGGGGCGAAGCCCGTCTGGAGACGATCGCGAGGAAAGCAATGGAAAACCAAGCCGCGGAGAAGTGGGATCCGCGCGCAGTCCAGGACAAGTGGCTGGCTACCTGGAACGAGATGCGGCTGTTCGAGGCTAGCGATGATCCGGCCGACGCACGGCCGCGCAAGTACGTCCTGGACATGTTCCCTTACCCGTCGGGTGACCTGCACATGGGCCACGCCGAGGCCTACGCGGTGGCCGACGCGATCGCACGGTACTACTTCCAGCGCGGGTTCAACGTGCTGCACCCGATCGGCTGGGACGCGTTCGGCCTGCCCGCGGAGAACGCGGCGATCAGGAGCAACTCGCATCCGGCCGACTGGACCTACAAGAACATCGAGACCCAGGCCGCCTCGTTCCGCCGGTACGCGATCTCGTTCGACTGGACCAGGCGGCTGAACACCTGCGACCCGGAGTACTACCGCTGGACCCAGTGGCTGTTCCTGCGGTTCTACGAGCGCGGGCTGGCCTACCGGGGCAACGGCTACGTCAACTGGTGCCCGCAGGACCAGACCGTGCTGGCCAACGAGCAGGTAGTCGACGGTCGCTGCGAGCGGTGCGGCACCGAGGTCGTCCGGCGAATCCTCACCCAGTGGTACTTCAAGATCACTGAATACGCCGACCGGCTGCTGGCCGACATGGTGCCGATCGAGGGCAAGTGGCCGGACCGGGTGCTGCTGATGCAGCGCAACTGGATCGGCCGCAGCGAGGGCGCCGAGGTCAAGTTCGCGATCGAGGGCCGGGACGAGCCGGTCACGGTATTCACCACCCGGCCGGACACGCTGTACGGAGCGACGTTCTTCGTGGTCGCGGCCGACTCGCCGCTGGCCGCCGAGCTAGCCGCTCCCGAGCAGCGGGACGAGCTGGACGCCTACCTGCGCCAGGTCAGCAAGCTGACCGACATCGAGCGGCAGTCCGTCGAGCGCCCCAAGACCGGGGTGTTCCTGGGCCGGCATGCGATCAACCCGGTCAACGACGAGCGGATTCCGGTCTGGGCGGCGGACTACGTGCTGCCCGACTACGGCACCGGCGCGATCATGGCGGTACCCGCGCACGACCAGCGCGACCTGGACTTCGCTCGTCAGTTCGGGCTGCCGGTCCAGGTCGTCGTGCAGACTGACCGGCCCGACCCTGGCCAGACCGGCCAGGCGACTCCGGGCGACGGGGTGCTGGTGAACTCAGGACCGCTGGACGGGCTGAGTAAGGACGCCGCGATCGCCGCGATCACCGAGATCCTGGGCGCCAAGGACCTGGGGCGGGCCGCGGTCACCTACCGGCTGCGGGACTGGCTGGTGTCCAGGCAGCGGTTCTGGGGCGCGCCGATCCCGATCGTGTACTGCGACGGCTGCGGCGAAGTCCCGGTGCCTGACGACCAGCTACCGGTGCGGCTGCCCGACCTGCGCGGCCAGGATCTGCAGCCCAAGGGCATCTCGCCGCTGGCCGCCGCGACCGACTGGGTCAACACGCAGTGCCCCAAGTGCAACGGCCCGGCCCGGCGCGACACCGACACGATGGATACGTTCGTCGACTCATCCTGGTACTTCCTGCGGTACTGCTCGCCGAGCTACGAATTCGGGCCGTTCGAGGTGGACGCGGTTCGTCGATGGAGCCCGGTCGACCTGTACATCGGCGGCGTCGAGCACGCGATCCTGCACCTGCTGTACAGCCGGTTCTTCACCAAGGTGCTGCACGACATGGGCATGGTCGAGTTCACTGAGCCGTTCGTGGCGCTGGTTAACCAGGGCCAGGTGGTCAACCAGGGCAAGGCGATGTCGAAGTCGCTGGGCAACGGCGTCAACCTGGGGGAGCAGCTGGCCGCGCACGGCGTGGACGCGATCAGGCTGACCATGGTGTTCGCCAGCCCGCCCGAGGATGACATCGACTGGGCCGATGTGCGGCCCGAGGCGTCGGTGAAGTTCCTCGGCCGGGTGGTCAGGATCGCCTCCGACGTGGGTGCCGGGTCGGGGACTGGCCAGGTTCAGGCTGGTGATGGCGACCTACGCCGGGTGACGCACCGGACGATCGAGGAGGTCACCAGGCTGATCGAGTCGACCAGGCTGAACGTGGCGGTGGCCAGGCTGATGGAGCTGGCGACCGCGGCCCGGCGGGCGATCGACTCGGGGCCCGGCGCCGATGATCCGGCGGTGCGGGAGGCGGCGGAGACGCTGGCGGTGCTGCTGTCGGTGTTCGCGCCGTACACGGCCGAGGAGTGCTGGGAGATCCTGGGCCACCAGCCTTCGGTCGCCCTGGCTGGCTGGCCGGCCGCGGACCCGGCGCTGCTGGTTCAGCGCGAGATCACCTGCGTGGTCCAGGTCAACGGCAAGGTAAGGGACCGGCTGACGGTTTCGCCGTCGATCGGCGAAGACGAGCTGCGCGAGCTGGCGCTGGCCGCGCCCGGGATTGTCAGGGCACTGGACGGCCGGGGAATCAAGACCGTGATCGTGCGGGCGCCGAAGCTGGTGAACGTCGTTCCCGAGGCGTAGTGACTCGGCTGATTCGGACGCTGCGGCAAACGGCTGGGTTAAGGAGGCTGGACCCAGATATAGTGATATTTGACCGTGACGCCCAAGCGGGCGCCAGCTCCAGAGAAGGCGGGCCGGGATGCTAGTCGGATCCGGCGGCGGTGCCATTTCTGTCGACACTGCCGCTATTGACGCGATGGCTACTCAGATTTCTGGCGTTGCAGGCAACACATCATCGATCAGGGGTGGCCTCGGGGGCGCGGCGGGCGCCGCGTCCGGCTGCCAGGACCCAGCCGCGGGAGCGTTCTCGCTCCTGCAGTCGATGCTGGTCGGTGCTCTGGGCTGCCTCGACGACTGCGCGACCAGGTTGAGCGGCGCCACTTCGAGTGGGTCGATCGCCTATTCGGGCACAGATGCCAGTGCAATGCCGGGGACCATTGCCACCGGCCAGGCAACTCCCTAGCGCGGAAGGCAGGCTGGGATGTTTCCGAGTGACGGAGGACCGGGCGGGTTTTTCCTGACCCCGATCACGGTGCCGCCGGGCGATCCAGGGGCGCTGTCCAGCGCGGCCGGCAAGTACACGGCCGCGCACGGTGAGATCGTGCGTCAGCAAGCCCTGCTGAAGGGCGCCGCTGGCCAGGCGGCCGGGGCAGCGTGGACTGGGGCCGGGGCGGCCAACTACGTGGCGGCCACGACCGATCTAGTCGCGGTATTCGGGCTGACCGCGACGTCGCTGGCACAGGGCGCGACGGCACTGAAGAAATTCTCTGCCGATCTGAGTGATGCTCAGAGGCTGGCGCACCAGGCCAATACCGCGGTAGCGACATCCAACGCCGCGGCGCGGGCGTATTTAAGCGCTCAAGCGGCGGCCCAGCAGGCGCAGACCGAGGCCGACGACGCGGCCACGGCCTCGACGACCGCGACGAACACGGCCAACGCCCATCCGCACTCGGTCCCCGCCCACCAGGCGGCCGACACCGCCAAGACCACGGCGAGCGACAAGCAAACGTCGGCGACCACGGCGGCGAGCCGGGCCAGCACGCTGCTTTCGCAGTACGAGACCGACTATTCCCGCGCGGTGACGCTGTGCACGCAGGCACAGCAGAAAGCGCACGAGGCAGTCACGACGGCGGGCACCGCCTTCAACTCGGCTACGACCGGCCTGATGGGCAAGCCGAAACCGGTACCTGGCGGTGCTAAGCCGGTGCCTGGCGGCTCGCCCTGGACGACCGTTCTCGACGCCTTGGCTGTCGGTAACGACCGGGCCGGGTGGGTGCTGAACAGCTGGGGTGCCTTCGGTGCCGTGGTCATGACCAAGACCGGCGCGCAATTCCTCGAAACCCAGGCCGACCTGGGCAAGGCTACAACCACCTACGACACTGCGATCGATGCCGTGCTGGCCAAGAAGGGCTTCTTCACCAGCGGTTTCGACAACGCTCAGGACGCCTTCAACGCGGCCCAGGACGGCAATAGGGAGGCGCTCACCGAGCTGCAGAATGCCATCCGCCCGGCCGCCGATGACCCTGGCGTGATGGCACTGATTGGCAAGGTGGGCCTGGGACTTGGCATGGCGTCGGACGTGATCACGTTCGCCGCCCCCACCCCGTCGTTTGGTCCTGGAGGCGTACTCGGCGGCAACACCGACCGGGCGATGGCGACGGCCAACTTCGCGGCGTCCGGGCTGGCCCTCGGCAGCAGCCTCGACATCGGCCTGGCCACCACCGCGATGGCGATCCCCGGTGTCGACGTCGTCGTGGGCGGCGTGCTCATCGGAACCGCCGCGTACTTCGCCGGCGAGTTCGTCTATCAGCACTGGGGAAACATCACCCACGCGGTCGACGGCGCGCTGAACGCGGCCGGGTCCTGGGCCGGGCACGAGGTCGATAAGCTGGCCAGCACACTCAACCCGGTCTCGTGGCTGTGAGGCGCCGATGATTGACGTCCAGGTGACCGGCGGCAATCTGGAGTTGTCCATCACCGATGGCGACGCGCTGCTGCTTACCAGCAGCAAAGAGCCGTGGAGACTGAGCGTCCCTGTCGATCACATCAGCCGCGCCACGGTCGGAAAGCCACGGGGCTTCGCCAGCAAGAAGCACATCTTCGACACTCGTGGTGGCCTGCTGGTCTGTGCCCGCCGGGGCGATCCGATCATCGATATCTACCTGGACGGGCGGGATCAGTTCCGGTTCCTTATCCTTTCCGTTCCCGACCCGGAGGACACCGTCACCACGATCAAGGGTGCGCTGCGGCGACTGGGCCGATGAGCCTGTTCGGGAAACGGCAGGCCCAGGCCACGTTGCCGCTGTCGCAGCGCTGGCGGCAGGTCTACGACGCTGGCGAGCTCGTGCTCGAGCGGTTTTCTCAGGCCGAGCTCGACTGCGTGGCTCTCGGTCCGGCCTCCGTGCCCGAGCGCGAGCGCGGGCCCGCGCTGCAGTCGGTGGGTCCGCTCCTGGCGCGGCTCGCGGCAGCGCCGGGCGACCCGACGTCAGTTGCTCAGGAAATCGGCCAGGGGGTCGCGATGCTCGCGGACGCGGCCGCCCGGCTTGAGAAGCGCGGGTTTATCCGACCCGGCCTCCCCGGTCCTACGAACGGCGCCCTAGCTGACGAACTCGGGGCGGTAGCCGTTGATCCCGCCAATCCGGCGGCCGTACGCGAGGTAACCCTCATCGGCGATCTGGCCCTGGTCACCAGGATGAAGAGCCAGCCGTGCTGGGTGGCTGAGGCGTTCAGTTCGCCTGAGCCAGCGCGGCCCGTGCCAGGCGAGACCGCGTGGCAACTGGTCGGCCGGATGTACGCCGCGCATCGACCATCGGCGGTGCTCGTCGAGGCCCCGTCTGCGCCCGGCAGCGATCCGCTGCCGTTCACCGCCCTCTGGCAGCCGGATGCGGCCCGCCTTGTGGGCCGGTGGCTCGGAGTCGATCCGGCCGAGACTGCCGATCCGGAGCGGCGAGCTTATCTCCCGCCCGGCGGGCCGGTGCCTTCCGCCGAAGCCGCTTCCAGCTTTACCAGCGTGAACTTCCTGCGCGTGGTACACCCGGTCGGTCAGCAGGTGGTGATTCGCAGCCTGATCACAGCGGCCGCACCTGGCCGGCACTGGCTGCTGGAAGGCGAACAAGCCGAGCGGGCCGTCCCCGTGTCCATCGACCAGATGGCGCCGCGCATCGACGAACTCGTCACCCCGCCGCCTGCGGGGTAACGCGGCCGGATTCGGTGGGCGCCGGGGTTTACTGACCGGCCCGGGCCGGACTGGCCTCTGGGAGCGACGCGGAGACCACGCGCAATGCGTTAACGCTGAAAGGCATTGTTTGTGCACCGGACCAAGCCCGCGACGGGAGTACCTGTCTTAGGCGGCGGGCCTGGTCCGGTGGTCAGACTCGGCGGAGCACCGCTACGACCTTGCCGAGAATCTCGGCTTCGTCGCCCGGAATCGGGGTGTATGCCGGGTTGTGCGGCATTAGCCAGACATGGTTGCCCGAGCGCTTGAACGTCTTGACGGTGGCTTCGCCCTCGATCATCGCGGCGATGATGTCGCCGTTCTCGGCTACGGGCTGCTGCCTGACGGCGACCCAGTCGCCATCCACGATGCCGGCGTTCATCATCGAGTCGCCGACAACCTTCAGCAAGAACAGCGTGCCCTCGCCGACCAGCGCGCGCGGCAACGGGAAGATGTCCTCAATCGACTCTTCCGCGAGAATCGGGCCGCCCGCCGCGATCCGGCCGACAACCGGAACGTAGGCCGCTTCCTGTGACGTGATGTCCATGGGAAGCTCGTCTTCATCGAAACCAGGTTCGGGTCGGACGGCGGGATGTCCAGGCAACCTGACCTCGACCGTGCGCGGTCTTCCGGCGTCGCGGCGAAGGTATCCCTTGCTCTGCAATGTGGAAAGCTGGTACGAGACGCTTGACGTGCTGGTCAGCCCGACGGCCTCGCCAATCTCTCGCATCGACGGCGGATAGCCCCGCTTCTGCACAGACTCGCGGATAACTTGCAGTACTTTCCGCTGCCGCCAGGTCAGCACATGGTCAGGATCTGGCTGGTCAGGCAGGTCGGGCGCCGGAAGCTGGACGCTGCCGCGCGGCTTGCGGCCCGGCTTGTTCTTGCGCCGGTCCTCGCCCGCGGCCCCGGTGTTGTCAGGGAAGCTGGTGTCCTCCGCAAACCCTGAGTCCTGCGGTGGCTCGCCGATCATGGCTGTGCCGCCGAGTGACTGAGGGCTGCCATGAGCTTGAGTGCCAAGAACTCCTCCGTTTTCTGTGTCGCTGGTCATCCAGGCCTCCGGTAGATGGCTGTTTTGTCACTGCCGACGCTAGCGCTTCACTTGAGTCACATCAAACATCTGTTCGACGGAAGTCGAAAGTGTCGGACCCTTGCGGTATAAGTTTTGTCGTACCTTCGTTCGATCGAACGTTCTTACGATAGAACGAGCGCTCGATCGAACTGCCGTTCGAGGCGGGCGGAGGTAGCACGGTGTAAGGCGCCGAGTAGCAGGGCGCGGAGCAGTAGGGAGTACGGGAGGCGCAATGGATCTGACGAGTGCCGCCGAGGCCAATCTCAACGCAAGAGTCAGGCCGCAGATTGTCGCGCTGCGGTCGAAGACTCCATATCCGAAGCGGCGGCCCGAGGGCGTGGCCGCGGCTGTTGCCGCTGGAGGCAGGCCCGTGCTGTCTGTCGCGGATCCGGCGGCGGGGCGGTCCGATGCGGCGGCGCGCACGCCGATCAAGCTGACCCGGCGGGGGCGTGTCGTCGTCGGGGTGCTGATCGGCCTGGCGGTGGCGGCGGTGGCGATTGCGATCTGGCTCGCCGTGGCCGGTCAGGCGCAGGCCTCCAGCCAGGTTGGACCGAGGGTGCCGGCCGGGAATTCGGTGTCGCGCGTCGTCGTGCGCCCTGGGGATACGCTCTGGGCCATCGCCGCTCAGGCCAATCCCGCCGCCGATCCGCGCGCGGTTATACCGGAAATCATCGACCTCAACTCGCTCAGCGGCACGTCCCTCCAGGTCGGCCAGATCCTCCTGGTCCCGAAGAGCTAGAGCCCGGCGGGCTCCGCTACTGACACGTCCGGGGTTGGTTGGTCCCAGAAACGGAGGTAGGTTCCGGTCAACCGATATTGTTGAACCAGTCGATCGGGCATTTGCGCCGTCGATGGCTCCCGGTTCTTCATATTGGCTGGCGCACGCGGGCCGGCGCACGTTGATTGGCGTGCACTGGCTGGTGCGCACTGAGCGGAGGTTGAATGCCCCTCAGCCGGACTCGGCTCGGTGCGGTCGCGCTGCTGACTTCTGCGTTCGCGCTGGTCGGCGCGGTAGGAATGCCTGCGCCGAGCTTGGCGGCAACCGGCGCCCGGAATGCCCGGACCAGCCCGGCGACGCGAGTCACCCCAACGTCGGGGGCATTTCGCCGGTTCGGTGAGGTGGCAACGATCGGGGTGGGCCGGCTGCCGACCTCAGCCGCGGTCGATCAGCACACCGGCACGGTCTGGGTGGTCAACAGCCTCGACGGAACCGTGTCCGAAATCAGCGAGGCTCGCCGGGCGGTGGTCGCGACGATCAAGGTGTGCGTCAGTCCGGTCGGCGTCACGGCCGACCAGAAGACCGGCACGGTTTGGGTCACCTGTCTCGGACCATTTGACCGGCCTAACCTGGACGACACGGTCGCGATGATCAGCGAGGCTAACGGACAGGTGGTGGCGCGAATTAAGGTCGGCCGGGCTCCGTTCGGGATCGCGTCTGATCCGCGCACCGGTACGGTCTGGGTCGCCAACGCCAACTCTTACTCCGTTTCTGAGATCAGCGAGGCGCATCGAGACGTCGTGGCCACGCTTCAGACGGGCGCCGACGGCGCTCCCGACAGCGTGGCGGTCGACTCGGTGCGCGGGCTGGTCTGGATCGGCAAGCTCGGCGGCGGCGTCGGCGAGATCAGCGAGGCTACGAAGTCGGTGGTCACGACGGTGCGAGTCGACCCAGGCCCGAAGCCGAACGCGGTCAACGCGATAGCCGTCGATTCGGGCGTCGGCACGCCCTGGGTAGTGAGCGACTACTACGACGGCAGCAATTACTACAGTTACGCCTCCCAGCTGGACCAAGTGCATCGAAAGGTAGCCGATAGCGTCCTGGTCCCGAAGACCGGCGCGGTCGACAACATCGCCGACGGGATCGCCGTCGACCCTGCCACCGGCACCGCCTGGGTGGCCGAGGACGGCGCGAACGCGCTCACCTTGATCAGTGAGGGAAAACATCAGGTCGCCAGGAACCTGCTCGTGGGCGGCGAGCCGGTCGCCGTGGCGGTTGACCCGGTGACCAGCACGGCCTGGGTGGTGAACAACTACGACGGGACGGTGTCGGAGTACGCCTACGGCAGTCCGCAGTTCACCACCGGATCGCAGCTCAGCCTCCCGGCCGGGACCCCGGCCAACTTTCAGGTGCACACCCGCGGCTATCCGATCGCGGTCATGACCGTGCACGGCCCGTTGCCGCCCGGAATGCGAGTGCGGATCGGCAGCGGCACCGTCGTCATCAGCGGTACGCCGTCGCGTGCGGCCATCAAGCACACGTTCAAGATCTCGGTCTCCGCCGACAACGGCGTCGGCACCGCCAGCGAAGACTACGACTTCACCCAGTTGCTGACGATCAAGATCACTTAGCGGGGGCTAGCCGTAGCGGTCGACCGCTTCGGCGAGCCGCTGGAGGTGCTGGCGGCCGAAGGGGCTCTGGCCGTCGACGTCGGCAACCGCCAGATAGGCGAAGATCCGCCACAGTTCCCGGCGGCCGGCAAAGCCGGGGTCGATTGACCTGATCTCGCGGTAGCCGCTGAATACCTCCGCCGGAACCGGCTCGAAGTAGTCCACCAGCGCCAGGTCGACTTCCGGGTGGCCGAAGTACGGGCAGGCGTCGATCACGACCGCCCCGTCGGGCGTGCAGTCGGGCGTGCACAGGAAGTTGTTCTGCTGGGCGTCGCCGTGCAGCAGGCTCGGCCGGGCTCGCGGGCCGCTGAGGTCGGGCAGTCGGTCGATGACGCGTTCGACCCCCTGGGTGAGTTCGGCGGGCAGGTTGCCCGAGTCGACCGCGATCTTCAGCAGCGGCCTGACCCTGCGTTCGGCGTAGAAGTCGGGCCAGGTATTGGCGGGAACCGGTCGGTTGTCCTGGGGGAGCGGGCCAAAGTAGCCGTCGAACTCGGCCAGCCCGAACTGGCCTTGGTGTACCTCGTGCATTGTTGCCAGGGCGCGGCCGATCGCGCGGAAGTCGTCCGGGGAGCGGTCGGTGGTGCGCTCGGGCAGTGCCTCGAAGAGCAGCAGCCAGGTGGTGTCGCTGGTTGTGGTGTCGCTGGCTGAGGTGTCGACTAGGCCGGTGGCGACCGGGGTTGGCGTGGGTACGGTGCTCAGTTCGGTGATCAGCCGGAGGCCCGCCAACTCGGTGGTGAACTGACGCTGGCCGTCTGCGGCCGAGGTCAGCTTGGCGAACACGCTGAACGGGGCTCCGTGCAAGATGCCGCAAGGGTGCGCGGCGCGGTCGCCGAGATCGGTGAACCCGCCGCATTTCCAGGCCCGGCCCCGATGCGCGGCCGCCGCGTGCTCGACGGCCGCGATGATCATCGGATCCAGCAATGGGTGAGTCAAGCTGCGGTCCCTGCTCGGCGTCTCCAGGTTCGGCCGGCGCGGGCGCGCCGGCCGTCAGAGGAACTTTAGGCCCGCGATGATGCTCTGGATATTGCTGAGCTCGCCTTGGCCCTGGGCGGCGGAGCCATCACCGCCGACGGCTACGACCTGCCAGAAGTTGGCCCCGCTGATCGGGAGGAACATCACGGCGGCGAAGAAGTCGATGCCCGGCTTAAATCCATGAACGTCTCCGCCCACCGCTACGCCCTGGTAGCCATTCTGGGTCAAGGCGTTGCCGAGTACTTCTTTAACTGTGCCGATGTTTCCTGCAGCTGGCGAAAGTTCGTATCCGTTCGCCGACCACCACAATTCAGCCATTCTTAGTCACCCCGTGAGACTAGCTGTGGAATTGGTATTAACAATGGCACCCGGCTTGGACCCAGGTGTCAAGAGCCCGTCAGGTGTTTGATCCTGTGACGTCGTCCTGGCTGGCAACTGACCAGGTCAAACGCAGACTGAGCGGCCCAGCCACCATCGCGGCCAGCCAGACCGCGTGGTCGGGTCGAACGGGCGGATGAATGCGCATATTCACCCCCCGGAAACAGGGTGAATCCGCATATTCATCCGGCAAATAAATACGATCTTGAAGGCGAGCATGCCAGCAATGGTGAGGTTGAGGGATATGTGACTAGAGGGACGCGCCTTGCGGGTCCAAGCTTTGCGTGTTCAAACAGAGCGGGGCCGGGGGGAGCGGGGCCGGGGGGCCGGGGGGAGCGGGGCCGGTCGGGGCGTTGATGGGTGGGCTTGGACGGGCGCGCCGGCCGGTGACGAGTGGTTGTCAGAGGCATCGGGGAGGATGGTGCCGTGATGGATTGGGTTGCGTGGCATCTTGCTTACCGGGATCCGGAATCGGCGTTGAGTCGTCGCCTTGAATGCGTAGGTGAACATCTCGCCAAGGCGATCGACGATGCCCCGGCCGGCCAGGTCAGCCTGGTCAGCCTGTGCGCCGGACAAGGGCACGACGTGCTCGGGGTGTTGCCGGGCCACCGTCGACGCGACGATGTCCGTGCGCTGCTGGTGGAGTTTGACGCCAGCAACGCCGGCCTCGCAAGGCGCGGTGCGCAGGAGGCCGGTCTCGCGCAGGTTCAGGTCCGCGAGGCGGACGCGGGCGCTGTCGCGAACTACGCGGATTGCCTGCCAGCGGACGTGCTGTTGCTCTGCGGCATTTTCGGCAACATCAGCGACGCCGAGATCGAGCGGGTGGCCAGGGCGGCGCCGGCGATGTGCGCTCCGGGAGCGACGGTGATCTGGACCAGGCATCGCCGCGCGCCGGACCTGACGCCACAGATCAGGGCCTGGCTCGCGGAAGGCGGCTTTGACGAGGTCGCGTTCGATGCGCTGGATACCGAGACCCTGACCGGCGTCGGCGTGCATCGGCTGAGCCGTCCCGCCACGGCGAAGCTGCCGGACGGCCCGTTGTTTACCTTCCGGGTGAAGGCGGCAAGCGCCCTGACCGGAATAGGCGTTCTGGCCGCGGCGGCAGCTGAGCCGACACGCCGGCGGGCCAAGTGAATCGGCGCGGTTTCGCGGGTTCGCGCGCAGGTTCGCTAGCTGGGAAAGTTGCCGTCGGCACCGTACTGGTCTGGCCCGCGCGACCGAGTCTCTGGTCGGGATGACTTGCGCATCGCAAAGCGTTGGACCACAATATCTAGTACTTACACGGCTGTAGTTCTTCCACAGTTTGTGATCAACTAGACTGAGTGCGCAACGACCTGCAGGGGGTGATCGCATGTTCTGCCCATACTGCCGGTACCCGGACAGCCGGGTTATTGATAGCCGCACGGCTGAGGATGGCGCGGCGATCCGCCGGCGCCGGTCCTGCCAGGAGTGCGGGCGGCGGTTCACCACCCAGGAGACCGTGATTCTCATGGTTGCCAAGCGCAGCGGCGCGACCGAGCCGTTCAATCGCGACAAGATCGTCCGGGGTGTTCGCCGCGCTTGCCAGGGTCGGCCGGTGACTGAGGATCAGCTCGCCATCCTGGCTCAGCGAGTCGAGGAAGTGATCAGGTCACGTGGCCTCGGCGAGGTGCCGTCGCAAGAGGTTGGCCTTGCGATTCTCGGCCCGCTCCGTGTGCTCGACGAGGTCGCCTACCTGAGGTTCGCCTCGGTATACCGGGGATTTGAGTCGCTGGCTGATTTCGAGGCCGAGATCTCGTCGTTGCGGGCCACGCGGGAGGCGGCGCAGGCCAAGCGGCGTGGCGGCGACGATGACGATGACGCGACCGCGCATGGACACGACGATGACTGGCTAGCCGTCGACGAAGTACTGGCCGGCAGTGGCAATAGCAGCGGCGGCAGCAACGGGAACGGCACGTAGCCGCCGGTCGGCACCGGTTGGCAGCCGAATACAACATCGGACAGCTCTAGATCGGACAGCTCTAGATCTAACAGCTCTACATCTAACAGCCCTACATCCAACAGAGAGCCGAGTGGCTCGTGATGGAATCCGCGCGATTCCGAAGGGGGAAAGACATGGCTGAGACGCCGAGCGGGCCCTTCAAGCAGAACAACTCTGCCACCAAGGCCAGCGCTGGGCCGAACGGCTCGGTTGCGCAGGACGGCAACGGCAAGGGTGCCCGCACGGGTCTTGAGATGCGCCGTATCTATACCCGCGACGGTGTCCACCCCTACGACGAGTTGACCTGGGAACGCCGCGACGTCGTGATGACGAACTGGCGCGACGGCTCGGTCAACTTCGAGCAGCACGGTGTCGAGTTCCCCGACTTCTGGTCGGTCAACGCGGCCAACATCGTGACCACGAAGTACTTCCGCGGTGCGGTTGGCGGACCGAACCGAGAGTGGAGTCTTAAGCAGCTCATCGACCGGGTCGTCAGCACTTACGGCGCGGCCGGCCGCCAGCACGGCTACTTCGCCAGCGAGAAGGACGCCGAGATCTTCGAGCACGAGCTGACCTACGCGCTCGTTCATCAGGTCTTCAGCTTCAACTCCCCGGTCTGGTTCAACGTCGGGACATCCTCGCCGTGGCAGGTCTCCGCGTGCTTCATCCTGGCCGTGGACGACACGATGGAATCCATCCTCGAGTGGTACCGCGAGGAAGGGCTGATCTTCAAGGGCGGCTCGGGCGCTGGCGTGAACCTGTCCAGGATCAGGTCGAGCCGGGAATTGCTCGCCTCAGGAGGCACGGCCAGCGGGCCGGTGTCGTTCATGCGGGGGGCGGATGCCTCGGCCGGCACGATCAAGTCCGGCGGCGCCACCAGGCGCGCGGCGAAGATGGTCGTCCTCGATGTCGACCATCCCGACATCGAGGAGTTCATCGAGACCAAGGCCAAGGAAGAGGAGAAGGTCAGGGTCCTGCGCGACGCCGGGTTCGACATGGACCTCGGCGGCAAGGACATCGTGAGCGTGCAGTACCAGAACGCGAACAACTCGGTCCGGGTCTCCGAGGAGTTCATGACGGCGGTCGAGCGGGACGGTGACTTCGACCTGGCCGCGAGGCAGACCGGCGCGCCGATAAAGACGGTCAAGGCGAAGGACCTCTTCCGCCAGATGGCCAAGGCCGCCTGGGGGTGCGCCGACCCGGGCATCCAGTACGACGACACGATCAACGGCTGGCACACCTGCCCGGAGTCGGGCCGGATCACGGCCAGCAACCCGTGCTCGGAGTACGTCCACCTGGACAACTCGTCTTGCAACCTGGCCAGCATCAACCTGCTGAAGTTCCTGCGCGACGACGACACCTTCGACATCGACCGGTTCAAGAAAATTACCGAGCTGGTCATCACGGCGATGGACATCTCGATCTGCTTCGCCGACTTCCCGACCGAGAAGATCGCTGTCACTACCCGCGCGTACCGTCAGCTCGGCATCGGTTACGCGAACCTTGGTGCCCTGCTGATGGCGACCGGGCACGCCTACGACTCTGATGGCGGCCGGTCAATCGCGGCGGCGATCACCTCGCTGATGACCGGCACGGCGTACCGCCGCTCGGCTGAGCTGGCCAAGGTGGTCGGCCCGTATGATGGCTTCGCGCGCAACGCCTCGGCCCACAAGCAGATCATGGTCAAGCACGCGGCCGCCAGCAAGGAGATGGCCAAGCCCGCCGGCGGCGACGCCGCGATCCTGGCCGAGGCTAACCGGGAGTGGGACGAGTGCCTGCGGCTCGGCGAGGCGAACGGCTACCGCAACGCCCAGGCCAGCCTGCTCGCGCCGACTGGCACGATCGGCCTGATGATGGACTGCGACACCACCGGGGTCGAGCCGGACCTGGCGCTGGTCAAGTTCAAGAAGCTGGTCGGCGGCGGCTCGATGCAGATCGTCAACCAGACTGTGCCGCGGGCATTGAAGAACCTCGGCTACCTGCCCGAGCAGGCCGAGGCGATCATCGAGCACATCTCCGAGCACGGCAACGTGATCGGCGCTCCTGGCCTGCGGCTTGAGCACTACGAGGTGTTCGACTGCGCGATGGGCGAACGCGCGATCAGCCCCATGGGCCACGTCCGGATGATGGCCGCCGTCCAGCCGGCCCTGTCCGGCGCGATCTCCAAGACAGTCAACCTGCCAGAGTCGGCCACGATCGAGGACATCGAGAAGATCTACTTCGAGGGCTGGAAGCTCGGCCTGAAGGCACTCGCGATCTACCGGGACAACTGCAAGGTCGGTCAGCCGCTGTCAGCGTCCAAGCGCAAGCCCGAGGTGGCGCCCGAGCCCGCCGTGACCCCGGCTGCGCCGGCTGCGCCTGCCGCCCACGACCAGCGCCCGGTCCGGCGCCGGCTGCCCAGGCAGCGGTCGGCCACGGTCACCCGATTCTCGGTGGCCGGCTCCGAGGGCTACATGACCGCGTCGACTTACCCGGACGACGGAGTCGGCGAGGTGTTCCTCAAGCTCGGCAAGCAGGGCTCGACCCTGGCCGGCGTGATGGACGCGTTCTCGATCGCGATCTCGGTCGGCCTGCAGTACGGGATCCCGCTCGAGTCCTACGTGGCCAAGTTCACCAACATGCGGTTCGAGCCGGCCGGCATCACTGACGACCCGGACATCCGGATGGTCAGCTCGGTGATGGACTACATCTTCCGGCGGCTCGCGCTCGACCACCTGCCCCGCGACCAGCGGACCGAACTCGGCATCTTGTCCGTGGCCGAGCGGACGGCTGCGCTCGACGGAGCCGGCCAGACCGTGGTCGAGGAGGTTGATCCGGTGGAACTGGCCCAATCTGCTCCCCGTGAGGAACCGCCAGCCGCGGCCGCAACGCCGGTCGGGAAGAAAGATCAAGAACGTCAAGACCTTCAGGGGGAAAGCTTTGGCGGCGGTGCCCTGTCGTCCTTTCCGCGCAGTTCCACCGAGCTGATCGAATCCCACCAGGGCCGGGTCGCTGACGCCCCGCTCTGCCTCACCTGCGGCACCAAGATGCGCCCAGCCGGCAGCTGCTATGTCTGCGAAGGCTGCGGCTCCACCAGCGGCTGCAGCTGAATAGACCGCGCCGGGCGCCGACCTTGACCTTTGGGCCGGCGCCCGGCGCAACCACTCATCGAGTCGGCCTGGGAGTGGCGGCCAGAACCTGCTAACAAACCTGCTAAACAACCTAATCGGCGTTCGGATCAGGTAGTTTGGCTCGCGGATCCGAGATGGCGGGTTCGCTGGTTTAGCGGCCTTGTACGGCGCGGATGGGCAGAATCGGGCACAGCAGCCGGGTCTGTAGGGCCGACTTCAGGCTGTTGACCACCTCGCGGGGTGCGGTCCTAATCCGGTCCGGGGTGAAGTGCATCACGAGGATGCCGTGCGCGCTCATCTTCTCGTGACGGGCCATGGTTCTTCCCAGCCAGCCGGGGATAAATGCCACTCGCGCGAATCCACCTCGGCTGCGACCCCGGCCGACGGCCACCATGCGTCTCGCCTTCTGGCATGCCGCAATCCAGTAACTGGCGCCGGGTTACCAGGTCACCCTGGCTCCGCAATAGCTGATCTAACATCCGGTTCGTCGGCTTCGTCATGCCGCAACTCTCGCACTAGCCTCTGACAATCGGCTTCCCGCCGCCCTCAGCCATCGTGGGGGGCACTTCGCTGTTGTCCTGAGTACAGCAAAGTGCCCCCCACGGAGCCGGTCACCGTCCGGTGCGGGAGCCGGGGACTACCAGGCCGGACTCGTAGGCCGTTACTACGGCTTGGGTGCGGTCGCGCAGGCCTAGTTTGGCTAGGACGCGGCTGACGTGGGTCTTGACGGTTTCCTCGGTCACGACGAGGCGGCGGGCGATTTCCGGATTGGACAAGCCTTCGGCAATGAGGACCAGCACCTCGGTTTCGCGCGGGGTCAAGCTGGCGAGCTGCGGGCCTGGCCTGGCGGCCGCCTGATCTGGCCTCATCCGGGCGAACTCGCTGATCAGGCGGCGGGTCACGGTTGGCGCGAGCAGGGCCTCGCCGGCGGCGATGATCCTGACCGCGTCGAACAGCCGTTCCGCCGTCACGTCCTTCAGCAAGAATCCGCTGGCACCGGCACGCAATGCCTCGTACACGTACTCGTCGAGGTCGAAGGTGGTGAGGATGAGGATCCGCGGGGTGCCGGGATTGTCGTCCGCCAGTTGCCTGGTGGCTTCGATGCCGTCCATGTTCGGCATGCGGATGTCCATCAGCATGACGTCGGGGTGCTGCGCACGTCCGACCCGCACCGCCTCGATCCCGTCCCTCGCGGTGCCGACGACGGCGAAGTCGGGCTGGGTCTCCAGCAGGGCCGCGAAACCGGTCCGCACGACCTCGTGATCGTCGGCGACGACGACGCTGATCCGCGGTGGCGGCGCGGGGGGAACCGGCGAGGCTGGGACAGCGGTCATCCGACGGCTCGTTCGGCGGATTCGGGCCGTTCGGCTGACTCGGGTCGGCTGGGTGGCGGCGTGAGCGGGATGACGGCCTCGATCGCCGGCAAGCGCGCCTCGACGAGGAAGCCGCCGCAGGCGTCCCGGCCGGTCCGCAGCGAGCCGCCGACCGCGGCCGCCCGTTCGCGCATGCCGAGCAAGCCGTGGCTGGCCGCGCCAGGCCCGTCTGGCGGTGGCGCGATCGGCGGGCCAGGGCCGTTGTCACGCACGCAGACCCTGAGCTCTTGCGTGGTGTAGTGCAACTCGACGTCGACGGCAGCGCCGGGTGCATGCCTGCGCGAGTTGGTAAGCGCCTCCTGGATGATGCGGTAGCCGGCCAGCTCGACCCCGGGATCCAGCACCGTCGGGGTGCCGCGCACGATCAGGCGGGTCGTTGACTCTGAGGCATCCCTGGCTTCGTCGATGAGCTCGTTGAGCTGGTGCAGGCTCGGCTGCGGTCGCAGTTCGGCCGGCGCCGTGCCCGTGTCCTCGCGGAGTACGCCGAGCAGTCGCCGCATCTCGGTCAGCGCGGAGCGGGCGGTGTCGCCGATCGAGGACAGCCGCTGCGCTCCGGTCGCCGGCAGATCCGGGGTGGTGAGCCTGGCCGTCTCGGCCTGGACGGCGATCATCGAGATGTGATGCGCGACGACGTCGTGCAGTTCCCTGGAGATTCGGGCGCGTTCCCCGCGCGCGGTGTGCTCGAGCAGCGAGCCAGCGATCACTTGCCGGGCGGCACTGTGCTCAGTGGCTTCGCTGCGGGCCCGGATCGCGATCCCGGCCCATGCCGCCGCCTGGCCGAGCGCGGCCAGCAGCACGGTGCTCGCCCTGACCGCGGAGCCGGTCGGCTCGATGAGGGCGAGCGCAAGGAAGGGCGTCGCCAGGACGGGGGCGAGCCACTGCGGGCGGCCGGTCCAGCCGAGCCGGCCCAGCAGGATAAGAGCGGTGATCATCCCGGCGACGGCAAGCATGTGGAAGAACAGCATTGTCAGCAGGCAGGCCGCGGTGACAATCAGTGCGGCGATGGCTGGCTGCCCCCAGAGCAGGCCGAGCGGCACGGTGGCCGCGACGCTCGGCAGAATCATCGCGACTTCTAGTTCGCCGGCGTTGACTTGAGTGTTGATCGACGCATTGGCCGCCGCCCAGGCGACCGACTGCGCGGCGCCGGCCACGGTCAGAACGATGCTGGCCAGCGCGGGAGCACGCGGAATCGAGGCGATCCGCCGAAGCGCGCCCTCGATTCGCCAGTGTTCCACGCGGCCCACGTTAAATCATTGTCGTCGCTGGCAGCGGCTTTCGCGTCCCCCGATCCGGGCGTTCTCCGTCCCCCGCCAGAGGGAGTCCCGATGCCCGCCCGTCCCTGAGCCAAGCGACAGCGAAGACCGCGCTGCGGCGTGACGAATGCGGACGCCAATTTCCCTAGTCTGCATCGCATGAACGCGATGATTGAATGCAGCGGGCTACGCAAGAGCTTTGGGGCCACCCTGGCGTTGGATGACATGTCGTTCAACGTGATGGCCGGACAAGTCACCGGTTTCGTGGGGCCGAACGGTGCCGGGAAGTCGACCACCATGCGGGTAATACTCGGCCTGGACTCGGCAGACACGGGCCGGGCGCTTATCTCGGGGCAGCCCTATCAGACCCTGCGGCATCCGCTGAGCCACGTCGGTGCCCTGCTCGACGCCGGTGCCTTGCAGCCGGGCCGGTCAGGACGGAACCACCTGCTTTGGCTGGCACATTCGCAAGGCCTGTCGGCCAAGCGGGTGGACGAGACGATCGGGCAGGCTGGCCTGGAGAAGGCGATCAAGCGGAATGCCGGCGGCTACTCGCTCGGCATGCGCCAGCGGCTTGGGATCGCCGCCGCGATGCTTGGTGATCCGCCGGTACTGATCCTGGACGAGCCGTTCAACGGGCTGGATCCGGAGGGCATCGTGTGGATGCGCGGCTATCTTGCCTCCCTGGCCGCCGAAGGCCGCGCCGTGCTGGTGTCCAGCCATCTGATGAGCGAGTTGCAGGACACCGCCGACCACCTGGTGGTCATCGGCCGGGGCAAGGTCATCGCCGACACCAGCGTCCGGGAACTCCTGGCGGCGGCCTCAGGCGACCGGGTCCGGCTGCGCACGACCGCGCGATCCGAGGCGATGGACGTGCTGGCCGGAGCCGGCGGCACCGTGGCGGCCACGGATCGTGACGTGCTGACGGTGTACGGGCTGTCGGCCGAGCGAGTCGTAGCACTGCTCAGCAAGAACTCGGTGCCGTTCTCCGAGGTAGCTGCGCACCAGGCCTCTCTCGAAGAGGCATATATGGAACTGACCAGGGCGGCGGTCGAGTACCGCGCCTCGGTACCGGCCAGCACTGGGCCGGAGGTCGCGAAGTGAATACCACGGTGCGAGACACCGCGGGCGAGCCGAAGATCACGCCCTACCAGTCGAGCCAGCCAGTAGCCAATGACGGGTTCCTGCAGTTGCTGCGGTCGGAATGGACCAAGTTCCACACGATCCGCGGTTGGGTGATTGCGATGGTCGCGGCCGCGGTCCTCGTCGGGCTGCCGATCGTGGCCCTGGGCAACACGGGCAAGGACAACAACTCGATCCCGAACCAGCCCATCGGGCCGAACGGGCTGGCGGTGACCGACTCGTTCTACTTCCAGCACCGCCCGATCGGTGCTGATGCCACCATCACCGCGCGGGTCACCGCACTGACTGGGCACACGTTGCTCCCGCCCAATAAAGGGGGCTTCATACCGCCCGGAGCTTCGCAGCCGCAGCCTTGGGCCAAGGCGGGAGTCATCGTCAAGGCCAGCACCAGGGCCGGTTCGGCCTACGCCGCGATCCTGGTCACGCCCGATCACGGCGTGCGCTTCCAGTACGACTTCACCCACGACGTCGCAGGCTTGAGCGGCCCGGTCTCATCGGCCGCGCCGCGATGGATCAGGCTGACCAGGGCCGGTGACCTGATCACCGGCTATGACTCGGTCAATGGCCGGACCTGGTCTACGGTCGGGACGGTGCGCCTGACCGGCCTGCCCGCGACCTCGCAGGCGGGACTCTTGGTGGCATCGCCGACCGAGCTCTACTCCGTTCAGCAGTTCGCGAACAACGACGGTCAGCCGTTCGCGACCGTCGCCTCGGCTAAATTCGACCGGGTGGCACTGACCGGTGCGGTCCCTGGCGGCACCTGGCGCGATACGCAGGTCGGCGGTGCTAGCGGCTCGGTCGAACCGCTCTGCGGGGCCGATACCGGGCGACCATGCAACGCGCAGGCTAAGCAACGGCACGACGTGCCGGGAAGCGCGAGCGGCTCAGGCGGCACGGTCACGCTGTCGGGGGCCGGCGACATCGCGCCGTACATCGCGATCGTCGACCCGATCGGGCTCAGCTACAAGGGCTCGCTCATCGGGCTGATCGTGGTGATCGCGCTGGCGGCGTTGTTCATCACGTCCGAATACCGGCGGGGCATGATCAGGACCACGTTCACCGCCAGCCCCAGACGCGGCCGGGTCCTGGTCGCGAAGGCCATCGTCATCGGCTCGGCCAGCTTCGTGGCCGGTCTGCTCGGTGCCGCTATCGCCTTCCCGATCGCCGAGCACAAGGTAGCTGAGAACGGCTGGCCCACCTCGATCTACCCGATCAGGGCGATCACCAGCGGTGCCGGACTTCAACTGGTGATCGGAACGGCCGCCCTGCTGGCGGTCGGCACCGTGATCACCCTGGCCATAGGCGCATTGCTGCGGCGCAGCGCCGGGACCATCGCGATAGGCGTGCTGGTCCTGATCTTTCCGCTCGTGCTGGCGACGGTGCTGCCGCAGGGACCAGCGGACTTGCTGCTGCGCCTGACACCAGCGGCCGGGTTCGGCCTGCAACAGGGGAACGTGCACTACTCGCAGGTGAGCAGCGCGTGCCTGCCTTACAACGGTTGCTACCCGCTGGCACCGTGGACCGGGTTCGCGGTGATGTGCGCGTGGGCGCTCGCCGGGCTCGTGGTAGCGATTCTCGTGGCGCGCAGGAGGGACGCATGATTCCCGCGTTCTTCGCTGAGCCAGCCGGCATCCTGGCCGAGTCGGTTCATGCGGAGTGGACCAAGCTGAGGACGGTGCGGAGCACGGTCTGGCTGCTGGCCACCGCCGTGGTACTGACCGTCGGGATCAGCGCGCTCTCGGTCGGTGTCATCAAGTGCCCGGCCACCTGCTCAGCCGACACCACGAAGACCAGCCTGACCGGGGTCCTGCTGGGCCAGGCGATCGTCGCGGTGCTCGCCGTCCTGGTGATGAGCGGGGAGTACAGCACCGGGATGATCAGGGCCACCATCACGGCCACGCCGCGACGGCTGGTGATGATGTCGGCCAAGGCCATCATCCTGACCGCCGTGGTCCTGACCGTGGCGGCGGTTTCGGTGCTGGGCTCGCTGCTTGCCGGGCGGTACCTGCTGCCGCACAACGGCTTCACCAGGGCCGCCGACTTCGTGCCGCTGTCGACCTATTACGGGCCTACGCTGCGGGCGGCCGTCGGATCGGTCCTCTACCTGGCGCTGATCGCGCTGTTCAGCCTGGGCGTGGCCACGGCGGTGCGGGACTCGGGCGTGGCGATGACTGTCATGCTCGGATTGATCTACGTCATCCCGATCCTTGGCGGCCTGGTGCTGAGCAAGCACTGGCAGCACCTCATCGGCCGGTACGCGCCGACCAACGCGGGGCTTGCGGTTCAGGCGACCAAGAACCTGACCGCGCAGGCCATCGGCCCGTGGGCCGGGCTGGGCGTGCTGGCCGTGTGGACGGCCGCTGCCCTGCTGATCGGCAGCCTTCTGCTCAAGCTCCGCGACGCCTGACCAGGCGGCCGGGCGGTCAAGCGAGCACGCGCGCCGTGCGATGGCACAGTCGGGGGATTGCGGGCCCGGCCATCGCACGGCCGTTCGTTAACAGCGGGGCACGCCCGCCGCCGGATCGCCGCCGGTGTTCAGCAGCCGGCCGGACACGTAGCCGACAGCGGGCTTCAGGGCGTGGTACCACACCGGGTCACCGAAAATAGCCGAGCCCTTCACATAACAGCTGACGACGACTTTGCTGCCGATGTTGGTCAAATAGCCGGAGATATTCGCGGTAACCGACGGAGAAGTACGGATGCGCAGATTTACTTCAAGGGAGTAATACTGCGCGCCGAACGGCGGCACCAGGCAATGCGGTACCCCCTTGGCCGGCGAGAAATGAGCGGCCAGATTAAATGCCGGGACATATCCCGCTACCGGAGCGGTGACCTGGTACCAGATCGAGAGCCGCTTGTAATCGTCCCCGCTGGTCCAGCACGCGACGCTGACCCCGGTCCCCGTCCCGGTCCGCTTGCCTTTGACATGGCTGTGGTTGTCGGCGGTCGTAAAGTCCCGCACCATGCTGAACAAGGTCTGCATGCTGCGGCCGGCCGCCGGGACCGATCCGATCGCCGGCAACGCACCTGAGGTCGCCGCGGACGCCGAGCTAGCCAGCGAGAGCGAAGCCGCCGCGATCGCTATCGCGCCGACGGCCCGGCCGGCACGCAGCCGCCGCGCGCTAACCGTCCTGAACATTTCCGCTGCCCCCTTTTGCCGAGAATGTTAATTTGCTGCCGAACTAAGGCATGGTGAATCGCATTAGCTACCACAGCACGTTACTCGACGATTGTTGGCTAAGGCAGCCTGCAACGCCGGGCGCGCCAATAGAGTCGTTGCCGGCGGCAGTGACTTTTAAGTAAAGCGTTCTAGCCTTTTACCCGGCGACCCGCCGTCCAGACCCCGGTTATCTGATCTGGATCGGCAAGTACCGAAATGTCGGCGACTGGGTCCGCGCTCAGCGTGATCAGGTCCGCGTCGTAGCCGGCTTCGAGCTTGCCGCTGCGAGGTGCCTGCGGTCCGAGCGTCGCCGGGCCGGTGGCGGTAGCGGCCTCGATCGCCTGCAACGAGGTCATGCCGAGCTTGACCAGGTGCACGACCTCGATGCCGTTGTTGCCCCAGGAGTTCGGCAGGTCCTTGCCCGTCAACGCGATATCGGTGCCCATCGCGACCGTGACGCCGGCCTCGATCGCGCGGGTGAGGGCTTCGGCGTGCCGGTCGGCGATGGTGACCAGCTTGGCGGCCGCGTAGTCAGGTACCGCGTCGAGGTGATTCAGGATGTCTTCGACGATGGTCCTGGTGGGCACCAGGATCGTGCCGGTTTCCCGCATGGCCTGGCAGGCCTCGTCATCGAGATAGGTACCGTGCTCGACCGTGCGCACGCCCGCCTTGATGGCGGCCATGATCCCCGGCTTGCCGTGGCAGTGCGCCGCTACGGCCCGGTCGGCCAGGCCGGCCACCTCAACGATCGACCGCAACTCCCCGTCGGTGAACTGCTGGTGGATCGGATCATCGATCTCCGACATGACACCGCCCGACGCGCACACCTTGATTACCTTCGCGTTCTTGCGCAGTTGCTCACGGACGGCCCGCATGCACTCATCCGGCCCGTCGGCCAGCCTGAACTCGGCGTAGTGGTGACCGAGGTCATTGACCCAGGCCAGCGGGAAGGAGTGCAGGTCGGCATGGCCGCCGGTGGTGCTGAGGATCGCGCCGGCCGCATAGATCGTCGGCCCGTCGAGCACGCCCTCGGCGACCGCCCTGGCCAGGTAGATGCCAAGACCGCCGACTTCGCGCACCGAGGTGACGCCGGCATCGAGCGCGTTCCTCAGGTCCAGCGCACACCGAGCCGAGCGCAGCGGCGGCGGTTCGAGCGGCAGTTTGCCCAGGTCGAGGGTGCGCACTCCCATGAAGTGCCCGTGGCAGTCCCACATCCCGGGCATGACGGCCGCGGTGCGCAGCACCTGAGAGTCTGGCGTGTCCGGCGCGCCGGAGGCCGGACCCGCGTAGCTGATCGTCGCTCCGTCGATGACGACAACGCCGCCAGGCACGGGCTCGCCCGAGCCAGGAATCAGCAGTTCGGCCTCGATCCGCTCCACGGTTCCTCCAGAGGCAGTTGACGACCCGCCAGACCTTACCGGCGCGGGCGCGCCCTGACCATGGCCAGCTGGGAATATTCGGCTCGAAGCGGATCAAACCTGGCCAATACCGCCATAAGATCCCAGCGCGAAACGGCCGCGTCTGTGATGTCAGAGTGGCGACCATAGGCGAGAATAGATGTGGCGGTGCCACATTTGACGTCCCATCTGAATGTGTATCGCTGCATGCGCCGATGAATGCGCTATACAAGTAAGCGGTGCAAGGGAGCGAGATGCCGCCTACGGACGCGTCGTTGTCCGCGCCGGGCCGGGGGCCTGGTCGGAGCGCGCTGGACCGTCTCCGGCGTAGCTACGACGACGCGCCGCTGGCGCTCAAGCTCGTGATCGTGGCGGTGTGCTGCCTATTTGGCGCTCCGATTGCGATCCTCATGGCACCGTACGCCGTCTTCTCTGGCAGCCGGTCGATGTGGGCGACGGGTTCGGTGACAGTTGTCGGCTTGGCCATGGTCCTGGTCATCGCGCGCAGCGGTGGTGTCAACGGGCCGCATTACACGCTGGTCCTGCTGCCGATCGTGACCGCCTTCATAGCGCACGCCGGCGCGCTGGGCCGTAGGTTCGCCCCGGCCCGCACGCTCGCCTGGGTCCTGGGACTCGCCCTGTTCCCTGGCCTCGAGCTGTTCCAGCTGTACCACGCCGGTACCTCCTACATCGGCCCCGGCCTGGCCTGGCTGCTCGCGTCGGTTGTGCTCGGCTGGCGGCTCGCCAAGGCCTGGCAGGACAACAGGCAGGCGGCCAACCAGCACCAACTGCGCGGCCGCGGCCCGACTCCGCAGGCAGGCGGCTGGTCGCCTGGCCAGCCCCCGCGACGCCCCAATCCGGTCGGCGGCGCCCAGCCCGGCCCGGTCGGCAGCCAGATGCGTCCGCCCAGGCCCGCCGCCGCGGACCAGGACGGCCGCCTGACCGCCGGCGCCCGAGCCGGCCGGTCGGCTTCAGCCGGCCCTGGTGGTGTCGCGCCAATGGCCGACCGCACCAGTGGAATCACCGATCCTCCGGCCATTACGGTCGAGGAAGCGATGGCCGAACTCGACTCGATGATCGGCCTGAATGCCGTCAAGGACCAGGTCA
>DASYAT010000305.1:0-22626 GCA_036501205.1 Streptosporangiaceae bacterium
GGGTGACGTACTGGATCGTCTTCAGGGTCTTGTCCTGCACCTGGCTGGTGGTGAGGCTGTACGTCGCCGGATGTCCGGCCTCGTTGGCCACCTGCACGATCGAGCCGACTACCTGCTGCACGATGCTCGACTTGGTCGGATCGGCGACCGAGTAGCGCAGCACCAGCTTGTTGCCGTCTTGCTGTACCACGCCGTCGGCGTTGCCCTTGCGCACCGACTGGAGCGCGACCGACAGCGAACGGTCGTGGGTGACCGTGAGTATCTTGTTCAGCTGCGGGCCACCGTGGGCCTTTGCCTGCTGAATCAGGTTGACCTGGCCGACCGTGATCAGGTCGATCTTCGGGGTGCTGGCGTTCTTGTAGATCGAGCCGAAGAACAGCAGGAACAGCACCGGCAGCAGGATCGAGAAGACCAGCGCGGCCCGGTCCCTGACAAAGCCGAGAAACATCGCTCTGGACAAGCTGACCAGCTTCATGCGCGGTACTCCCGTCCAGTGAGGCTGAGGAACACGTCCTCCAGGGTCGCGCCCTGGACCCGGAGCCCGGCGAGCGCGTCCCGCCTCGCCAGCCCGGCGAGCACGTCGGCCGGGTCGGTGGTCGCGATCGTCAGCGAGACGCCGTCGTCCTCGCCGCCGAAGTCATCGGCGGGAACCAGGCCAGACTGGACGCTGATCCGAAGCGGCTGATCGAGTTCGCGCACCAGGGCGGCCGGCGGCCCGGCCTTGAGCACCTTGCCGTGATCCATGATCGCGACCAGGTCGCACAGCGACTCGGCCTCGTCCATGTGATGGGTGGTGAGCACGACGGTCCGGCCCTCACCTGAGATCTGCCGCAGCAGATCCCACAGATTCCGCCGGGCCTGCGGGTCCAGGGATCCGGTGGGCTCGTCGAGGAACAGCAACTCGGGATCGTGCACGAGCGCACAGGCGATCGACAGCCGCTGGGCCTGGCCGCCGGATAGCTTCTCGGCCTGAATGCCGGCCTGCTCAGTGAGACCGACGATCTCGAGCATCTCGTCGGCGCGCTTGACCGATACCGAATAGAACGACGCGAACGTACGAAGCTGTTCGCGGGCGGTGAGCCGCTCAAAGAACGACGACGCCTGAAGCTGGACACCGATCCTGGGCAGAAGTTCCGGATTGCGCGGCCAGGCGGCCATTCCGAGCACGCTGACCTCGCCGGAATCCGGCTTGCGCAGGCCCTCGACGATCTCGAGCGTGGTCGTCTTGCCCGCTCCATTGGGCCCGAGGATCCCGAAGAACTCCCCCGGCTGGACCTCGAAGCTGACCCCGGCTACGGCCTCGACGTCGCCGTAGCGCTTGTGCAGATCGTGCACGGAGATGGCGGCTGATTCAGACACAGGCGCACCTTAACAGGATATGACGCATGTATCGGATGGTGCCGGTGAGGTCTAGCCGAACGGATGACACGGGTGGGCGAATGGCAGGTCGGCGGCCGCTACATGCGGGCATGTCACGACCCGACTGCGCCCACGAGTCAGCCTGTCTTGCGGGCCCGGCGGCTAGCTAGCTCGTCAGCGGCCGACGACTGCGGCTGGACCTCTCCGGCTTCCACCGGGAGTTCGGCCAGTGAGCCTTCGACCTCTTGCCAGATCCGGCCGAGCGCGATCCCGAAAACGCCCTGACCGCCTTGCAGCAAATCGACGACCTCATCGCGGGATGTGCAGGCGTAGACCGTGGCCCCGTCACTCATCAGCGTGATCCTGGCGAGATCGGTAGCACCATGTTCGCGCAGGACGGTCACGGCCGCGCGGATCTGCTGCAGCGAGATGCCGGTGTCAAGCAGCGACTTGACCACGCGCAGGACCAGGATGTCGCGGAATCCGTAGAGCCGCTGAGTCCCCGAACCCCGGGCAGGCCTGATACTGGGCTCGACCAGGCCCGTCCGAGCCCAGTAGTCGAGTTGGCGGTATGTGATCCCGGCCGCGGTACACGCGGTCTGACCTCGATAGCCAACGTCCTCAGCCAGCGGCATGACTTCATCGTCGAAGAGCAGTCCCTGCTCCCCGGCTAGGAGCGCCGCATCCCGTCGCGCCCGCTCCTCATGCCCGTCTGTTACCGCCACAACCACCTCCGGCCAGCAACTCCAGCATTTGGCACGTTAAGCCGCCGAACACGCATCGTCAACGACCTAACCCGGCGCGTCGCTGAGACTGTAGCCGACTGTTATGTTCACGTCTTGCCGCAGGCGAGCTCAGGTGGCGTCTTGCCGGAGGCGAGCTCAGGTAGCACTGCCGAAATCTTCCGGGGTGATGTTGTCCAGGAATTCGCGGAACTTCTCTACTTCGTCTTCTTGCTCGTCGGGGATCGAGACGCCGGCCTCGTCGAGGATCTCGTCATGGGCGTAGATCGTGGTCCCGGTGCGCAGCGCCAGCGCGATCGAGTCTGATGGCCGGGCGCTGACCTTGGCGCCATTGGAGAAGACCAGATCGGCGAAGAAGATGCCGTCCCGCAGGGCCGTGATATTGACCTGGCGGAGCTCGACCTTCAGTGCCTGCAGGATGTCCTTCATCAGGTCATGGGTTAGCGGACGGGTTGGCACCATGCCCTGCTGAGCGAAGGCGATGGCAGTGGCTTCCATCGGCCCGATCCAGATCGGAAGATAGCGCTCACCTCCGGTCTCCTTCAGCAAGACGATGGGCTGGTTCGTTGGCATCTCGACGCGGACGCCGACGACCTCCATCTCCTTCACCGCGACTCCGTCCTCACCTGCGCCATTAGTCGGTGTTTCCTGTCCCGGTCCGGTTATCCCCTACTGCCCTGTTATTCCCTGCGGCACCTACCGCACTCCCTAGCCAACGTACACCGGACTCCCCCGCGATAAGAACGGGGCCAGTGAGGCCGGCTTCGGCCAGCCCCGCCTCAAGCAAGTCGCGATGCAGGCGCAGCAGCAGGGTGGCGATCTGGGTGGCAGTCTGACCGGCTTCGTGCCTGGCGGCGGGGCCGCGCTGCTTGAGCACAGGGCCGACCAATTGCTCGATCAATGACACGTCCCGGTCGGCGGCCGTACTTACCGTGCGCAGGTTCCTGGCCTGGACGCCATAACCAGCCAGCGCGGCTACGGTGGCGGCGATGTCGACCGCGTCCTGGCCGTAGAGTCGTCCGGCGCGCTTGACCAGGCCGTGGGCCTCAAGCTCGGCGAGCAGCTTCTCGTCGATTCCGGCCGCGTCGAGCAACTCACGCCGGCTGAGCATCTCGGTGCGAACACCCGCCGTGTCGCGGCCTTCGCTGGAGGTCGCGTGGCGCTGTGCAGTCTGCCCCGCAGGGGGAGCGCCCCCCGCGCCTTCGGCTCTGTGACCGGCCGGGAAACGACCGCCCGAGCCCCCCGCGCCTTCGGCTCTGTGACCTGCGGGGGGACGACCCCCCGCGCCCCCCGCGCCTTCGGCCAAAGCGAGGCGCTCCTTGATTACTCGCAGCGGCAGGTACTCATCTCGCTGCGCGGTCAGGATGTAGCGGAGTTGCTCGACGTCGGCCGGGCCGAACCGTCGGTAGCCAGAAGGCGAGCGCGCCGGGCTGATCAGCCCTTCGGCCTCAAGGAACCGGATCTTTGAGACGCTGATGTCGGGAAATTCCGCCCGAAGCTCGACGAGAACCTCGCCAATGCCAAGGTAAGCCCGCGCAAACGAAGCGTTCATCCCGTCCCGTGCGCCTAGACGCCGCTCTCGGCGTGCGTCAGGCGGCCCTGCAGGAAGACCATACGGAACTTCCCGATCTGGACCTCGTCGCCGCCGTTGAGCGCCACTTCTTCGATCCGTTCGCGGTTCACGTAGGTGCCGTTGAGGCTGCCGACGTCGCGCACGGTGAACCGACTGCCCTGCCGGTAGAACTCGGCGTGCCGACGGGAAACGGTTACGTCGTCGAGGAAGATGTCGCTGTCCGTCCGGCGGCCGACCTCGGTCAACTCGCTGTCGAGCAGGAACCGGCTGCCCTCGTTCGGTCCCCGCCTGACCACGAGCAGCGCGGTTTGCGGCGGGAGCGTATCGGCTGCGGCCGCATCGTCGACGCTCTGATCGGTCACCTCGGGCTCGGGCTGCTCGACGCCGGTGAAGATCATCGAGGTGGTCTCGCCGAAGGTGGCCCGGTCCGCGGCCTCCCTGGTCAGCGGAGTGGCGCACTGCGAGCAGAACCGCGCATTATCCGCGTTCTCCGCTCCACATGCAGGGCAGATTAGCCTCCCGCCCAGCCCGCCCGCCCCGCCCATCTGACCGCCCAGCCTCCCGTTCGCGGGCTTTGCCGCACTGATTGAGTAGACATCGGTGCGGTCGTCGTAACGGCCCGCGTCCGAGTCCGGACTCCACGCTACCGGCGGTTGCCGTCCCTGGTCCATCTGCCACGCATTACCGGGCGGCATAGTGCGGTTATCTGGCAGGCCGCTGCCTGATGGCACGGGAGCACTGGCCGGATATGCTGCATTTGCGGGAGATGCTGCATTTGCCGGAGAATCAGCAGAGCGAGAGAACCCGCCCGCTGGCCCTGCCGCAACCGGTCGCTTCCGATTGCGGCGCCATCGCCAGATCACGCTGGACACCTCCGACGCCAGGTCGTCTAATACGCGGCCGCTACCTGCTGGACAGACAACCGTCACTTAACCACGGTAATTGTCTCACGCGCAGGTAGTGCCGCGTCGGTCCTTCAGCGTGACCCGCCGCGCTCCCTCCCAGCCTGCTCAACTACACTAGCCCACTCATCGAGCAGCTCTTGGGCGGTATCGCCAGTTGCGGCCTCTGCCCACAGATGGGTGAGCGCCAGCGCCGGGTCTGGCAGGACGAGGGTCCAGCCGCCATCAGGCTCGATCACCCGGACTCCGTCGGTGGTGTCGATCTCGCGCTGCCCGGCTGCCTCGACCATCGTTCGCATGACGCTTCCCTTGGCCGCCCACGGCGTCGGCACCGACCGTTTGAGCAGGTGCGCGAACGGGATCCTGGCGTGGATCTGGCTGAGCGTGAGCCTGGTCCTGGCGACCAGGCCGATCAGCTTGGTGAAAGCCGCGATCCCGTCCAGAGACCTGGAGAACTCCGGCACCACGAATCCGCCGCGGCCGTCGGCGGCGAAGATCACGTCGTCGTCGGCCGTCGCTTCGTACAGGCCATGCGGTGAGGTCGGCGTCCAGTCGACCTGAACGCCGTGGAACCGGCAGACCTGCTCGGCAACCCGGGTAGTGGTGACCGGCAGCGCCACCCGGCCTGACCGGCGTTCGGCGGCCACCAGGTCGAGCACGACCAGCAGCGCCCGGTCATCGCTGACCAGAGCACCCTTGTCGTCGATCAGCATGATCCGCTCACCAACCGGGTCGAACCTGACCCCGAAGGCGGCTCGGGAGGAGTAGACCAGCTCGGCCAGCCGGTGCAGGTCGGCGCGCACTTGCGCGGGCGACTGGGTCGGGTTGACTTCATCCAGCCGGTTGTTGACGGTCAGCACGTCGACGCCGATCCGGCCGAGCAGGCCGGGCAGCACCAGCGAAGCGGTACCGCCCGCGCAGTCCGCGACCACCTTGAGCCCGGCGTCCCTGACCCCGGTCATGTCCACCTGCCGGAGCAGGTCCCCGGTGTAGGCCTCAATTACTCGGGGCGGATAGCTGAGCTCGGCAATCTCGCCTGGGAACGCGCGCCGGTACTCCTGCCTGGAGAACACCCGCTCGAGCTTGCGCTGCACGGTCTCTGACAGGTCGGCACCGTGCTCGTCGAGAAAGATGATGTCGATCGACTGCGGGTCGCCGGGCGTCGTTCGCATCGCGATGCCGCCGCTGCATTCGCTGCGCGCGGTCTCGAACCGGGCGACCGGCAGCGGCTGCGCTTCGAGGTCGACGACGTTGATCGCGCTCGCGTTCAGAGCGCCGTGCACGGCTCGCTTCAGCGCCCGGGCCGCCCTGGACACATCGCGGGATGTCGTGACCGCCGAGCCCTTCTTCAGCGTGGTGGCGTAGGCGCTGGCCAGGCGGACGCAGAGCTCGGGAGTGATCTCCACGTTGACCAGGCCTGACACGCCCCTCGGGCCGAACAGCGTGCGCTGGCCTCTGGACTCCCAGATCACGCTGGTGTTGACGACCGCGCCCGCCTCGATCGTCTTGAACGGGTAGACCCGCACGCCTGAGGAGATGTACGCCTCAGGCTCGATCACGCACTCGTCCCCGACGATCGCCGCTTCCTCGATCCGGGCCGAGGCCATGATGTCGGTGTTCTTGCCGATCACGCAGCCGCGCAAGGTCACGCCGACCCCGACGTAGACGTTGTTGTGCACGACCGCCCGGTGCAGGAACGCGCCTTCCTTCACCACCACGTTGCTGCCGACCACGGTGAACTCACGCAGCTGGGCCCCGGCCTCGATCTTGGCGTAGTCGCCGATGCACAGCGGCCCGGTCAGCACCGCGTCAGGATCGACCTCGGCTCCTTCGGCCTGCCAAATGCCAGGTGAGACCTCGAAGCCGTCGATGTCGGCGACGACCTTGCCGGACAGCACATCCGCCTGGACCTTGTGGTAGGCCTCGTGCGTGCCGACGTCCTCCCAGTACCCTTCGGCCACCCAGCCGTAGACCGGCGCGCCCGCGTCCAGCAGTTTCGGGAATACGTCCCCTGACCAGTCCACCACCTCGCCCGGTGGTACGTGCTTGAGTACCTCGGGCTCCATCACGTAGATCCCGGTGTTCACCGTGTCCGAGAAGACCTGGCCCCAGCTCGGCTTTTCCAGGAACCGCTGGATCTGGCCGTCCTCGTCCGCGATCACGATGCCGAACTCGAGCGGATCGGGCACCCGCTTCAGCGCCACCGTCACCAGCGCGCCGTTGTCCTTGTGGAACCTGACCAGATCGGACAGGTCGATGTCGGTCAGCGCGTCGCCGGAGATCACCAGGAAGGGACCGTCCCTGAGCTGCTCCTCGGCGTTCTTCACGCTCCCGGCCGTGCCGAGCGGGATGTCCTCGGTGGCGTACTGCAGGCCCATGCCCCACTCTTCGCCGTCCCCGAAGTAATTCCGCACCATCGAGGCGAGGAACTGAACCGTGACGATCGTCTCGTCGAAACTGTGCTTGCGCAGTAGCCGCAGCACATGCTCCATGATCGGCTTGTTGACTACCGGCAGCAGCGGTTTCGGCTGGTTGGCGGTCATCGGGCGCAGCCTGGTGCCTTCCCCTCCTGCCATGACTACAGCCCTCACCGTTGCCAGCGCTCCTCTCCGGCTAGCTCCCCTCACCATGGTGCGCTGCCTCTGCGCGGTCTCTCTCGGCGCCCCCGCCTGCCCGGTCAGCCGCGAGCAGGCGACGGGTCTGCACGAGATAGAGCGCGGCAGCCCACCAGTACAGTGCAGTTCCCCACAGAGCGAAGGCCCAACCGAAGACCTGGGCAACACTCGCATAAGAACTCGGATGTGACCCGAGAAAAAGCAGGGGAAATGCGTAGAGAAGGCTCAAGGTGGCCGCCTTCCCCACAAAGCTGACTTTCAGCGGTCCGTAGCCTGCCCGGCGCAGAAAGAGCAAATCGATCCCGAGCGTCAGCTCCCGCGCGGCCAGCAGCGCGACCAGCCACCAGCCGATGATCCCGCGCACCGCAAGCGCGATGATCGTCGAGACGATGTAGAGCCGGTCGGCCGCCGGGTCGAGCATCTCGCCCAGGCTGCTCTGCTGATTCAGCGCCCGCGCGATCTTGCCGTCCAGCCAGTCAGACGCCCCGGCCGCTAGCAGCAACCCGACCGCCCACCAGTCCCCCGCCGGAGTTCGCACCGCCAGCACCAGCCACAAGAACACGGGCACGCCCGCCAGCCGCACCAGGCTGATCAGATTGGGAATGGTGAAGATCCGCCCCCGATCGCCGTCTTCAACGGTCATTTGCTCGCATCCCTCACGGAGCCGACAGTACGCGCTCGCTGGGGTTCTGCCTGCTGCGGGGAGGGAATCTGTAGGCCATCTGCCGGGGACGGCAGTCGGCGGGGATGCGGTGGTCAGCGGGGGCTGGGGGAACACTGTCATGCAGACAAACGGGCTTGAGACGCTGCTTGCGGTCACGGTCGTCGCCGCGCTGGCGCCTACGGTTGTTTCGATGTTGCCGCGGCCTCGGCCGCCGCAGGTCGTTGTCTTAATATTCAGCGGCGTGATCATTGGCCCGGCGGTGCTCGGGCTTGGTGACACGCACAGCATCAGGCTGCTGGCTAACGTCGGGCTCGGGTTCTTGTTCCTGCTGGCCGGCTACGAACTCGATCCGGCGCTGCTTCGCCAGCACGCGGGCAAGCTGGCGATCGGCGGCTGGCTGCTCAGCGCCCTGCTGGCGATCGGCGCCGTCGGCGGGCTGGCGAGCGCCGGGTTCGTGCGCGACTACGTGCCGATCGGGCTGGCGCTGACCACGACCGCGCTCGGCACCCTGCTGCCGATCCTCAAGGACAACGATCTGCTGGCTGGTCCGTTCGGCCGCTACGTGCTGGCCGCCGGCGCGGCTGGCGAACTGCTGCCGATTCTGGTGATCTCGCTGTTCCTGACCAGGCGCGGTGAGTTCTCCGCCGTGGCATCGATCCTGGCCGTCCTTTTCGCCGGGTTGCTGCTGGCGGTGATTCCGCGGGTAGTCGGCAAGGACCGGCTGCGGACGATGGTCAGGCAGGGTCAGCACACCGCCACTGCGCAGACCACGTTGCGCTGGTCGATCGTTCTGCTGCTGGTGCTGCTAGTGCTCGCCGCCGGGTTCGGCTTGGACGTGGTGCTCGGCGCGCTGGTGGCGGGCATCGTGCTGCGGAACTGGAGTCGCTGGATCGGCATTGACCTCACGCCGCTTGAACACGGACTGGACGCGGTCGGCTACGGGGTGTTCATTCCGATTTTCTTCGTGTCCTCGGGTATGGGCCTAGACGTGGCGTCGATCGCGGCCAATCCACTGCGCATGCTGGTGTTCCTGGCGCTGCTGCTCGTCGTGCGCGGGCTGCCGTCACTGCTCGTCTACCGCCGGGTGCTGCCGGTGCGGCAGCGGCTGGAGATGACGTTCATCACCGCGACCACGATGCCTCTGCTGATCGCGCTCGCGGAAATCGGGCTCTCTGACGGCGTGATGATTCCCGCCAACGCCGCCGCGCTGGTCGGTGCCGGGACGCTGTCAGTGCTGATCTACCCGCTGGTCGCGATCTCGGTTGCGCGCAAGGGCCGGAAGCCAAGCCTGTAGGACGGACGTACGACCGAACCTCTAGGACGGACGTACGACCGAGCCTCTAGGATGCGCGTCGGCTTAGGCGGTCTCCCACAGGCTGGCGATGCCCTGGCCGACTCCGATGCACATCGTGGCCGCCGCCCGGCCGCCGCCGCGGCGCTTCAGTTCGTGCAGCAGCGTGGTGGTGATCCTGGCGCCCGAGCAGCCGAGCGGATGGCCGATCGCGATCGCGCCGCCGTTGACGTTGACCAGGTCGGGATCGCACTTGAGCTGGTCAACCACGGCAACGGCCTGAGCCGCGAAAGCCTCGTTGACCTCGAGCAGCGATAGCTCGTCGATCTGCCAGCCGGATCTGGCCAGGGCCTTCGACATCGCCGGGACCGGGCCGATGCCCATGTAGTCGGGGTGCACGCCAGCCGACGAGCCGCCCACGTACCGGGCCAGGGGTTCGGCTCCGGCGGCGGTCATCGCCTCCTTAGACATCAGCAGCAGGCCGGCGGCGCCGTCGTTGAGCGGGGAGGAGTTGCCGCCCGTCACAGTGCCGCCGGCTCGGAAGGCGGGCTTCTTGGCGGCCAGGTCTTCTGCGGTCAGGCCCGCATTGATTCCCTCGTCCTTGGTGACCGGCCCGGACGGGGCATCGACCGGTACGATCTCGGCATCGAACCGGCCTGCTTCGGCGGCCGCCGCGGCATGGGCGTGGCTGGCGAGCGCGAACGCGTCCTGCCGTTGCCGGTCGATGCCGTACTTGTCGGCTACGTTCTCGGCCGTCTCGCCGAGGCTGATCGGCGGGTACAGCTTGGCCATCCGGGGGCTGACCAGCCGCCAGCCGAGCCTGGTGTCGGCCACTCCCGCCTCGCGCGGGAACGGCTCGCTCGCCCTGGGCAGCACGAACGGGGCCCTGGTCATCGACTCGGCCCCGCCGGCGATGCAGATGTCGGCGTCCCCGGCCGCGATCGCCCTGGCTGCCGAGCAGATAGCTTCCATGCCGGAGCCGCACAGCCGGTTGACCGTGGCGCCCGGTACCTCGACCGGCAGGCCGGCCAGCAGCACCGCCATCCTGGCCACGTTCCGGTTGTCCTCGCCCGCCTGATTGGCCGCGCCCCAGTAGACGTCGTCGACGCTGGCCGGGTCAAGCCAGGAGTTCCTGGCCAGCAGCGCGGCCAGCACGTCGGCGCTGAGGTGATCAGGCCGGACGCCCGCGAGCGCGCCCTTGATCTTGCCGATCGGCGTCCGGCATGCGTCTACGGCGAATACGGCTGACATGACCACCTCACTCAGTTAGCCCGCGGGGCGGGAGGCGACCCCCTGCACCTCTCGCGCCTTCGGCAAGTTCAAGCCCCTGCGATGCTTTCACCTTAAAACGAGGAGTGCTAATACGGGAGGAAGCAGATCCCGGCCAGGTGAGCGACGTGAGCGCATTTGTTGCTGTTCTCGAAGTTGTCGCTTGCGATCCATAGTCCCGCCGTGGTGAGCAGCATGTCGTCCGCGCCGAGTCCGCGGTCTCTCGTCGGGCTGAACTTGAGATTGCCGGTCGCTGGCCCGAGGCCTTCGAAGCCTGATGCTGGGATTCCGCCCGTTCCCTGGCTGTCGCAGCCCTGCGGGTTTTCCGACCACCGCTCGTGCCCGGCGAGGTAGACCGTGTGCTTGTCGGCCGCGACCGAGTAGAGCGAGTCGCAGCCTGTGTAGTTGATCCACAGGTGCAGCACGGATTTCTGGGTGGCCGGCCACGCCGAGGCCGAATCGCAGAGCCCGGTCCTGGGCGGGCTGGTGGTGAGGTTCCACGGGTGGTAACCGGTGTCGGCGAAGTAGATCGTCGAGTCGTCCGGTGACCAGGCCGCCGCCCGGACGTAGAACGGAACGGTGGTGTGGCACTGGTACGGGTAGCCGCCAGGAAGGTTGCCGTCGCTGCCGTCGAACTCGGGCGAGGTCCAGGCGGTCACCCGGCCTTGGCGCGGGCCGAGGTTCAGCATGAAGATCTGCTGCCTGCCCTTGCCGCCCACGCTGGTGAAGTCGCCCATGACCAGGTCGAGGGTGCCGCTGTGACTGATCGACTGGTTGTAGACCTTGGTCACGTTGGGCAGGACGCCGGGGAACTGGTAGTTGCCCTTGATGTTCAGGTTCAGGTACTTGTCGTCCTTGCCGGTGACCGGGTTCAGGCTGGTCATGTACGGGTCGGACGTGCTGCCGTTGATCGTGATGTAGTCGCCGCCGACCAGGATGTGGTTGCCGAAGCTACGCAGGGTCTCGACGGTCTTGTTGGCGCTGTGCGCGAAGGCATTGACGACTTTGCCGGTGCTCGTGCTGATCTCGGCGATGTTCTGGACCTTGGTGCCGCTTATCCGCGTGAAGAAGCCGCCGATGTAGGCGTCAGCGCACTTTCCGTCGACGAAGGTGATCGAGTTGACGGTGCCGGTTCGGATGCCGGGGGCCCAGGAGCTCAGCCGGTAAGGGGCCTTGGCGCTGAAGCTCATCACGTCGGTTCTGACGAACCTCTTGGTACCCTGCAGGATTGTCTTGAACGTGCCGACGGCGTACATCGTGCCCTTGCACTGGACGAGCTGGCGGACCTGCTCAGGGGGGTTGTCGTTGTCGGGCAGGTGCGGGGTGGTGGTGGCTGGATGCGCGAGTACGGGACCGGTCGGGGTGCCGACGGCCCTGGCGGTTCTCGCGACGGGGTGGGCTCCGGCGGCTTGGGCGGCGGTGACACCGAGCGTGGCGGCTGCGCAGAGCGTGACCACCCCGGCGACCCTGACCCAGGTTCGTGCCGCCTGGCTGAGCCTCATAATGAATCCTCCGTCTCCGCGCCGGGACAAATGCACGTGTCACCCTAGACCGACCCAGGGGCGGATTAGCGGCTTTCTCGCCGAATAGCGACGAAGGCGGCCAGCGTGCCGATTGTCGCTAGGCAGTCCAGGTTCAGGTCCTCATCGGCCACGTCGACGCCGAACTGGGCCCGCACCCGTTTGAGCAGCAGCGCGCCACCGAGCGAGTCGAGACCGAGGCCCGCGCGCAGCAGCGGAGTGTCCTGTGGCGCTGTCAGCGCCCGATCGTCGCTGGTCAGTTCGGCCAGGAGCCGGCGGAGTTCGACCGCGGTCTCCTCGGCGCTCATCCGGTGACCACCCAGTCAGGCAGGGCGGTCAGCGGCTGGGTCAGCGGCCTGACGTAGTCGACGCTCCGGTCCCGGCCGGGCGGCGGGGGGTCGCCCGCACGGAAGCCAGCGCCGGTCAGCGCGATCCGCAACGGCACGTTGCGGTCATTGATCACGCACGGCACGATCACGGCGGCAGAACCCTCGCCTCTGGCGGTCAGGCAGATCCAGGTCAGCAGCGCGTCGATGACACCGCGCCCGATCGCCCGGCAGGACATCATCAGCAACGGCACCCGCCAGGTCGAGCTGGTCGCTGTCTCGGTCGCTGTCTCGGTTGCTGGCTTGGTTGTGATGATGCAGCCGCCGACGAGGCCGTCGTCGCCGAACTTGTCGCTGAGCCGGACCGTGACAACCCGCTGGCCGACCTGTTCGAGCAGGTCAGCGAACGTGCCCTGGCTCACCTCGGCGCCGGCCGAGTTGAACTGATGGGTGCGGACCGAGAGTTCGGCCAGCCTGGCGGTGTCTTGCTGGCTGGCTGGGGCGATCCTGACCTGCGTGCCGGCCTGGCGCAGGAACTCCTGGACCGACCCGCCGAACGTCTTCGCTTCTTGCTGCCTGGCCTGGCGCTGAAGGTAGAGCTCACCTCGGCGGCGGCCCTCTTCGGTGACCACCGGCGGGCTGAACTGCGGCCAGCTCGGCACGTCGGCCAGATCGCGCGGATCGAGCACGGCGACGTCGGGCAGCCGGAACGACACCTCGGCGCGCTCCATGGCGTCGTCGTCTATGAACGCGGCCTCCGCTGGCATCAGGCCGAGTTCGGCCAGCACGGCACTGACCGCGGCCGACTTCGCGCCCCAGCCGCACTGCACCGAGGCGAAGGAATGGCCGGTCAGCTCGGTGGCGTAGCTGGCTGCTTCGGCGGGGTTGCGGCTGGCGATGGCCTGGAGGATTCCGCGTTCTGATAGCTCGTGCAGCACCTTCATTGCGGCTGGGTCGGCTGGGGGTCGTTGATCAGGGGTCTCCAGGTACACCCCTGCGAACAGGGTGTTGTCCAGATCCCAGATCACGCATTTGATCAAGCTAGCTCCCGGTCCGCTTCTCCCCGCCGGTCCGCTTCTCCGCCGCGCTCCCCTTCTCCGCCGCCGCGCTTCCCTTCCCGGCCGCCGTCCGCTTCTCCATCGTCAGGTGGGTCGCGGTGAAGCCGAAGGCGCGGTAGAGGGTGCGCATGGCGTGGTTGCCGGCGTTCACCTTGCCGGTCAGGTGGGTGAATCCGGCCTCATCGGCCGCCGCCAGGATCGCTGTCATCAGCAGTTCGGAGATGACGCCCTGGTCGGGCTGCTCGGCCACCGCGAGCGAGCGGAAGTTGCCGTACCGGGCCCCAGTTAGCGAATTAGTCCGCCCCGACATCCACGCCCACCCAAGCGTCCCCGTGCTCGCAGTCACCGCGCTGCCGGGCTCTGTGCTGCCGGGCTTCGTGTTGGCCGGGCTCGGTTCGGTGGTGGCGACCAGGGCGATCTCGCCCAGCTTGCCGAGCGAATTGGCGACCCGGCGGCGATGGAAGGCTGCGTCGGTAATCGCCTCGTCGCCGAACGAAACCACGGCAATCTCGACCTCGAACACCGCGATCGCGTCCAGGTCTGCTTCTGTCGCCGGCCTGATCAGATACCGGCCACCGTCCCCGGTCACGCCCGGCATCCTCGCACAAGATAGCCAGCAAGGCGGGGCCGGCCGACGCAGGATCGTGGAGAGTTTCCGCATGGTGGAGAGTTGACTGCGGGATTCCGCGGCAAACTCTCCACCACGCGGAAACTCTCCACCTTGAATCACCTTAAAAGGGACAGAATTCCATGATCGTGGAGAGTTTCCGTCGCCCGTGCGGCCAACTCTCCACAGCGACCTCGAAACCTGCCGTGAAGCGGCTCACGAGATGATCTTGTCGTTCAGCGCTGGCGTCTGGGCTGGGGGCGGAAGGTGGTGCCGCCGCAGGAGGGGCAGCCGGCAGCCTTGAGGTCCGCGATCGTGGCCCACCTTGGCACCTCGCTCGCCGGCACCTCGCTCGCCGGCACTTCACTCGCCGGCACCTCATTTGTCGACTCGGTAATCCCGCTAGCCGCATCGGCATCAGTTGTCCCAGCCGCCTCAGCGGACCCGATCGTTCCGACGACGTGGATCGTGCCGCAGCTGGCGCAGCGGTAGGGGCGGGTTTGGGCGGGCCTGGTGTCGGCGGTGTAGAGCGGGCCGGCGTAGCCGGACTCGATCAGCGGGGCCGTCTCCTCGGTGCTGCGCAGGTGGTACAGGTTGCTCGCGCCGGCCAGGATGCCGACGCCGACGTAGCTGTTGAAGTTCGGGATCAGTGCCCGGACGGTCAGGCCGAGGTCGGCGATCAGCCGCTGGGTGTCGAGGGTCTCGGCCGGGCGCCGGGCGCCGAAGCTGAAGAACACGTGCTGGCCGGGCTGGCGGCGGAGCGCCGAGACAGCCCGGGACAAGAAGAGAGTGGCGCCGGCGACGGTGTACGGCGGGTCGGTGCAGGCGACGTCGAAGCTCTCCGTGAGTTCGGCCGGCAATGGCTCGCGCAGGTCGTGCTGGACCGGTCGCACCGTGACGCCGGTGCCGCTGGTCTGCTGCCCGATCCAGTCGAGCACAGCGGGGTCGGTGTCGATGACGGTCACGCTCTTGAGACGAGCGGCCGTGCCGGTCGCGGCCGCGAACCTGGCGATCGCGACCGAGATCAGGTCGTCGTCGCCGAGCAGCACGATGTCCTTGCCGTCGAGGGCGCCGGCCTCGTGCATGAGCAGCACCCGGTGCAGCTTGGTGGCGACCGTGCAATGCGTCTGGTCCAGTTCGAGCCTGGCTTGCGGGGTGCCGGCGGCGACCTGCTCGAGTTCGTCGGTCAGCGCCTTGAGCTCAGCCGGGATCAGCAGGCCGAGGCCACCGCAGTACGGGCAGATGCCGTCAAGTTGCGGCATGCGCGCGCTCAGCAGATCGCGGGCCTGGTCGGTGAGCCGGATCGGCCGGGTGCGGTCGATCACGCCGCGTTTGCGCAACTCGTTGCAGACCGCCGTGACGATCGGGACCGGCAGCTGCACCAGCCGGCTCACCTGACTCGTCGGCACCGGCTCGGCCTTGGTGACCGCACGGAGTACGTCCCTGACCCCGGATTCGCCCTCGGCCAGCCCGACTGCCGTCGCGACTTCGGACACGATCGCGTCAATGTCCACTTGCTGTATTTCGTCTCCTCGCCTGGCCCTGCGGTATCCTCCCACATCATGCCCGGTATGGACGCTGCTAGTAGGTACGGGGACCTACGGCGAGACGAGGCGGTCTCGGCCAAGCTGCTTTACGCGATCGACGCGAGCAGTTCGCTGGACTCGCCCGTCCACGATCTTGAATTGCTGACCGCGTGCTCGAGAGCGGCCGTCGACACTGGCGGTGGCCATGTGCTCGACGCCGCGCATGTCATCTTCCCCAACGGCGCGATCACGCTGGTCCTGATCCTGGCCGAATCACATCTGAGCGTGCACACCTGGCCAGAAGAGCAGCTGGTCGCCATCGACCTGTTCAGCTGCGGCGCGATCGACGGCGCCCTGGTGATCGATCAGCTCGTCAGCCAGCTGAAGCTGCAGAACGTGGCGGTCAGGCAACTGCCGCGCGGCCTGATCTAGAGCCGGGTCAGCCCCCCGCGATCAGCTCCACCTCGTAACCGTCGCTGTTAGCCAGGTAAGCGGCATAGTGCTCGGGTCCTCCCGCGTGCGGGTGGCGGTCGCCGAACAGCAGCTCCCGTTTCGCTGACGGCGCCTTCGCAACGATGGCGTCGACCCGGTCCTGGTCGCCCGCGTGAAACGCGAGATGATTCAAGCCTGGCCGAAGCCGGTCGTGTGTGTTTGCCGACAGCGCCGGTGATCGCTCGACGACGATATAGGTGTCGCCGAGCCGCCAGCTCCTGCCCTCGGGCCAGTCCTGAAACACCGAGTAGCCGAGCTCGGTGAGCAGCCAGCCCCATTCGGCGCAAGCTCGTTCGAGGTCAGGGACCCACAGTTCCACGTGATGCAAGCTGCCGAGGGTCGGCTGCGTCATCGGGGTAAAACACCGCCCGTCGAATGTCAAACCTAGTCAAACCAGGCACGGTATCTGTATTATCCGCGTCAGCCTAGCTGTTTCCGAAATCGGAGGACTATATGTTCGGCTCGCGTATTGGTGTCCGTTTCATGCTTATCACCGCCGTCGCAGCCCTGGCCGCCGGCATCGGGCCAGCGGTAGCTGCGAGCGCGGGTCCAGCGGCCTCCAATCCGTGCCCGTCCTGCGGTCACAACCTGATCGTCAACCCCGGCGCCGAGCAGGGTAAGGGCGCTAACGGCGACGTCAAGGTCAAGACGCCGGGCTGGAAGCAGACCAAGAACTTCACCGAGACGCTCTATACCTGGTCAAGCGGCGACGTCAGCCCGACTTCGAAGGGCCCGAAGCAGCGCGGCAAGAACTACTTCTACGGGGGCCCCGACTCGGCCAAGTCGACCGGCACCCAGCTGATCAAGATCACCGCCAAGGGCGTCGGTTCCGGCAAGGTGCATTACGCGCTGTCCGGCTGGCTCGGCGGTTTCTCCAGCCAGCGCGATAACGCGACGCTGGTCGTGACCTTCGAGAACAGCAAGGGCAAGGTCGTCGGCACAGCTCAGATCGGGCCGGTCACCGCGGCTCAGCGCAAGAACGTCAGCGAGATGCTGCTCCGCAAGACCTCAGGCGTCGTCCCGGCGTCGACCAGGAACGTCCAGGTGCAGCTGATCATGAAGCGCACCGATGGCAGTGACAACGACGGCCTGGCCGACAACCTGTCACTGGCGTTCACACTGAAGAAGTAGCCCGGCGTCCCCGACGGCCGCACAGCCCGGAGTTCGCCAGCCCGGGCTGGCCGGCCGGCTTGCGCAGCACGAACTTCCGCTTCGGAAGGTAGATCGCGGCATGGGCATCGGTCGCGTAGTAGGTGACCTCGATCGAAGTGGTGCCGCCCGGTTCGGCCGGGATCACGTCGAATGCGGCGAAGCCGAAGGCTCCCTCGTCCCGGTAGGCCAGCCAGGTCGCCGGCTCTGTGGTGTGCGCCGCGCTCCGGTGCCGCATCGGACCGCCGGGGTTGACCTCCGCGATGACCAGGCCTTCGCCCGGGCGAAGCCGCTGGCTGGCGGCCGTCACCGGGTGGCCGGCGCCGCCGATCGTCAGATGGACGGTCCCGGCCGTGGTGTCCAGTTCGACCGGATCGGTGCCCTGCGGCGCCGGGGTGAGCAGTTCGCTGCCCGGCAGCACGCCGCGCACCGGGAAGCTGTGCTGGAAGTGGTGCTCGTGCCCGGCGACCACGAGGTCGACCCCGTAGGTGTCGAACAGCGGCAGCCAGCTTCGCCTGATGCCGATGTCGGCGCCGTTGAAGCGGATCGATGACATCGCCACCTGGTGCATGCAGACGACGATCCAGTCGATCTCATCGGACTGCCTGGCCGCCTCAAGCACGCGAGCGAGCCACCGCTGCTGGCGGCCGCCGCTGTACCGGTGGATGTACGGGTCGATGCCGCGGGCCTCGTAGCCGGGGATGTGATCGCGCCGGTAGCCGCTGAAGCCGCCGTCCTGCACGCACACGTCGTCGTTGTTGAGCGAGATGACCAGCACGGAGCCGACGGTGAACGCGTACCAGTTGCCGGCGAATTCTGGCGAGCCGTTGCCGGGCAATTCGAACCTGGTCAGGTACGGCAGGAAGCCCTGCGGGCCGTTGCCGCCCTCGTTCTCGTGATTGCCGAGCGCGGGCATCCACGGGCGGAACCGGGCCGACCGGGAGACGTTGGCGAAGTAGGAGGACCAGGTCGAGACTGGCTGATCGCTGCAGTTGCTGTAGCTGAGGTCGCCGTTGGCCAGGTGAAACAGCGGGTCGAGCGACTCGATGGCGTCGACCACGTGGCCGGCGTGCGGCGAGTTCGGGGCTAGTCCGCGGCCGATCGGCTCCGGCGTGCCCTGGTCGCCGGCGCTGGTGAACCTGAACCGGCCGGACCGGCCGCGAGGACCGGTGCGGAACGTTCCCGCCACCGGCGGCGCGTCATCGTGCACCACCTCGTAGCCGTAGCCGGTGTCCGGTTCGAGCGAATCGATCCTGGCGTGGTAGGTGTACACGGTCTCGCCGGTCAGCGCGTCGGTGTAGCCGCGTTCGCTGGCCGCCACCTCATAGCTGCGGCGGCGGGCGAACGGGCCGAACCGCAATCGGGGCCTGGCTACCGCCGCCGGCGCCGCCCAGGACACCGCGACCTGGGACGCAGCGTCGGATCCGAACTGCAGGTGCACCTGCTCGGGCGAGATCGGACCTGGCCCGCCGGTCATGAAACTTCCCCCATACTTCGGCGATTGATCGCATTGTTGCCATTTCGATCATCGCCTGAGCCGAAACCTGCCTGGTGGCCGGGGGGTGAACTGCGGGACTCGGTACGGTGAAGGCTCGCCAGCTTCAGACGGCCGCTCAGAGTTGGCAAGTATGGGCTCGGCGCTGCTCAAGGAACTCGCGCTCGGCCGCGTTGGCCGTGCTGCGCAGAGCCGAGTCGTACTCCACCACCGCCTCGCCGTGCCGGCCAAGCCGGGTGAGCAGATCGGCCCGGGCGGCGTGGTACAGGTGATAGCCGGCCAGGTCAAGCTCGTCGATCGCGGCCAGCGCCACCTGGGGGCCGGACACTTCGGCCACGGCGACCGCCCGGTTGAGCGCGACCACCGGGGTGGGCGTCAGGGCCAGCAGCTGATCGTAGAGCTGGAGGATCTGCCCCCAGTCGGTCAGCGCCGCGTCGGCGGCATCGCTATGCACCGCGTTGACCGCAGCCTGGAGCTGGTAAGGCCCGGGAGCATTGCGCCGCAGGCAGGCCCTGACCAGCTGCTGACCCTCGGCGATCAGCTGGCGATCCCACAGCGACCGGTCCTGGTCAGGCAGGAGCACCAGGGCCTGGTCAGCCCGGCTGCGAGCGGGCCGGCGCGCGTGGATGAGCAGCAGCAGCGCGAGCAACCCGAGCGCCTCGGGCTCATCGGGCATGAGCGCGGCCAGCACCCTGGCCAGCCTGATCGCTTCCTCGCACAGGTCATCGCGGATCAGGCCGGCACCCGCGGAGGACACATAGCCCTCGTTGAAGATCAGGTAGATCACGGTCAGCACGGCACTCAGCCGGTCGGGCAGTTCAGCGTCGCCCGGCACCCGATACGGGATCGCGGCCGCCTTGATCTTCTTCTTGGCCCGGACGATGCGCTGCGCCATCGTGGCCTCGGGCACCAGGAACGCCCGCGCGATTTCCGTGGTCTGCAGGCCGCCGAGCAGCCGCAGGGTCAGCGCCACCTGAGCACCGCGGTTCAGCGCGGGATGGCAGCAGGTGAAGATCAGCCTGAGCCGGTCATCTTGCACTGGTCCCACCTGATCTTCATCGTCTGACCCCAGACTGTCCTGGCCATACAGGAGGAAAGCCTGCGCGTGCTTGTCCTCGCGCGCGGCTTCCCGGCGGAACTGGTCGATCGCCCGGTTCTTCGCGGTCGTGGTGATCCAGGCGCCTGGATTCGGCGGCAGGCCGGTCGCCGGCCAGCGGGCCACGGCAATCGTGAACGCTTCCTGCACCGCTTCTTCGGCGAGGTCGATGTCGCCGAAGAAGCGGACCAGGGTTGCCACGCACCGGCCGTACTCCCGCCGGAAATGTTGTTCGATCTCGTGTGCCTGCACCGGCATCGGAACTGGCTACTCCTGGAACGGACGGACCTCGACCGGCAGCCGGCAAGCCCGCGCGCCCCTGGCCGCCAGTTCCAGCGCGGCGTCGAGGTCATCGGCCGAAATAACCCAGAACCCGCCGAGCTGCTCCTTGGTCTCGGCGTACGGGCCGTCGGTGGTGATCACGGAGCTGTCGTCGCCGATCCGGACGACGGTCGCCGTCGACGGTGCGTGCAGTCCGCCGGCGAACACCCAGTTTCCTGAGGCCTGCAACTCGGTGTTGAACGCATCCACGTCCTTGAACGACTGCGCCATCTCCTCTTCCGGCATCAGGGCCACGTCTCCGCCGGCGTGGTGTACGGACAGCAGGTACTGCGTCATGGCTGTTCTCCTTGTTGATGTCAGCTTCGCTGGTGCCGGCGGATCTCTCGTCCGCCTTCTACCATCGCTACGATCGCCCCTGTCTCGGATCGACACTCTCACGAAAAAAGTTTTGCCGGCTTCGGAGGGACTCCATGGACGACCAGGCTCTCGCCGCCTACCTGCGTCGCATCGAGGTCAGCGGCCCGGTCGCCGCGGACGCGGCCACCCTGCGCGAACTGCACCGGGCGCATCAGCGGACGGTGCCCTTCGAGAACCTGAGCATCCATCTTCCCGAGCCGATCTCGCTGACCGAGCCTGACCTGCTCGACAAGATCATCACCAGGCGGCGCGGCGGCTTCTGCTACGAACTCAACGGCACGTTCGCGCTGCTGCTCGAGGCGATCGGCTGCTCGGTCAGCCGGGTCGCCGCGCGAGTGCAAGGAAAAGACGGGTTCGGGCCGCCGTTCGACCACCTCGCGCTGATCGTCACCCCGGCCGACGGCAGCGGGCCGTGGCTGGCCGACGTCGGCTTCGGCAGCCACAGCGACTATCCGCTGCTGCTCGACGAGCGCGGTGCGCAGTCCGACCGGGCCGGGACCTTCCAGCTCTACGACGCCGTCGAAGGCGACGTCGAGGTAACCAAGGACGGCGAGCCCCAGTACCGGATCGAGCGCCGGGCCCGCGAGCTACCCGAATTCGAGCCCGCCTGCTGGTGGCAGCAAACCTGGCCGGGATCGCACTTCCGGGAGGCAACGATCTGCTCCCTGCTCACCCCCGACGGCCGGATCTCGCTCAGCGGCAGCACGCTGATCCGCACCAGCGGCGGCTCGCGCACCGAGGAGCAACTGCCGACCGACGCGGCGGTACTCACCGCTTACCGGGAGCACTTCGGCATCGAACTGAGCCACGTGCCCCGGCTGGCGCCAGCGGCTACTCCTTGACCGCCTCGATCAGGAACCGGCGGGTGGTGGCGCGGAACGGCCCGGTCTGCTCGATCTGGTCGTGCAGGATCTTCAGCCGGGCGCGGTAGGCGTCCACGGTGAAGCCGGGCACGATCCAGATGACCTTGCGCAGGAAATAGATCACCGAGCCGATGTCGCGAAACTCCGTGCGCAGGGACTCCGCCCGCAGATCGGTCACCGTCAGCCCGGCCGCCTGAGCCTGCGTTCTGGCGAGACCGGGTTCGCGCGAGTTGTCGCCGTCCGGCTGCGGACCCAGGAAGAACTCGGCCAGCTCACCGACACTGCGCGGGCCGACCTGCTGGGAGAAGTAGCGGCCGCCAGGACGCAGCACCCGCGCTACCTCATCCCACCAGACGACCACCGGATGACGGCTGACCACGAGGTCGAACGCGTTCGCGGCGAACGGCAGCGGCTCGGCTTCATCATGAGCGATCACCGCGACCCCGAGCGGGAACAGCCGCTTGGTAGCCCGGGCCACGTTCGGCGGCCAGGACTCGGTGGCGATAGTCAGCGCCGGCAGCTTGGGCACCTTGGCGAGCACCTCGCCACCGCCGGTCTGCAGGTCAAGCGCTGCCGAGGCGGAAGCCATCCGCTTGGCCATCATCTTGGCGTAGCCCCAGGAGGGTCGCTCCTCGGTGGCCCGCCCGTTGAGCCAGGAGAAATCCCAGCCGCCTACCTCCGCGGTGGCGGCTTCATTCACCAGTTCGTCGAAGGACCGCCGCCTCATGGAACTAACATCACCACAGGTCGCCGGCGGTCAGCACGTAGATAAACGGCACCAGCGGAATAATGGCGAATATCGCCCAGGCCAGCTTGGCGCCGCTCCCCAGGTCACTGCGGGTGGCCAGGTCAATCCAGATCAGGACAACGGCCAGCGGATGGATGAAGCACACGAGCAATTCGAGCAGCTTCTTCATGATCTGAAATGTACCTGAGGCCAAAAAGTGATTGATGCCTGACTGGTCGGCGCGGCTAGCTCCAGCGCCAGGTCGACGTGCCCCCTGGCCGGTCCTCGATCGTGACGCCAAGCTCGGCGAGTGAGTCCCTGAGCTGGTCAGAACGGGCGAAATCCCTCGCCGCCCGGGCCGCGCTCCGTTCGGCCAGCAACTGATCGACCTGCTCGGGACTGATCCGCGAGTCGCTCGGGCGCAGGTCGAGATCGGCCGGGCTCAGGTCGGCCAGGCCGATGCCCAGCGCCTCGTCGAACCGCCGGGCCAATTCGGCGCTGTCGGCGTCGGACAGCGTCGTATCCCGCGCCACCGACGCGACGACGGCGAGCGCTTTGGGCGTGCCCAGGTCGTCGCGAATCGCCTGGTCGAACGCGTCGAGGTAGCCGACCGCGCGGTCGCTCAGCCCGGTCGCGGCCCCGCCGGCCCCGG
>DASYAT010000306.1:0-4619 GCA_036501205.1 Streptosporangiaceae bacterium
TGCCGCTGGCGATCATCTGGTTCGGCGTCGGCGAGACGCCCAAGGTGTTCCTCATCGCGCTCGGCTGCACCTTCCCCGTCTACATCAACACCTACGCGGCCATCAGGGGCGTCGACCTCAAACTGGTCGAGGCCGGACAGACGTTCGGGCTGAACCGGTGGGGCCTGGTCAGGCGAGTCATCCTGCCCGGTGCGCTGCCCGGCTTCCTGACCGGGCTGCGGTTCGCGCTGGTCGGAAGCTGGATCATCGACGTGGTGGCCGAGGAGATCAACGCCCAGAGCGGCCTGGGCTACCTGATCAACCAGGCTCAGACCACTGACCGCACCGACATCATGTTCTTGTGCCTGGCCATTTACGCGGTACTCGGCGTGCTGGCTGACGCCATCGTCCGGCTGCTCGAGCGCACGCTGCTGCGGTGGCGGCGCGGATTCGCGGGGGCGTGACGATGCTGATCGACACCACGAGCGACCGGCTCGCCGTCGTCAGCCGGGACGTGCGCCGCCGATTCGACGGCCGGGAAGTGCTGCGGGGCGTCGACCTCGATATCAGCCCGGGCCAGTTCGTCGCCTTGCTCGGCCGCAGCGGCACCGGCAAGACCACGTTCCTGCGGGTGCTCGGCGGCCTTGATCCCGACTACGACGGCGAGGTGCTGGTCCCTCGGCACCGGGCGGTCGTGTTCCAGGAGCCTCGGCTGATCCCGTGGCTCAGGGTCCTGCCCAACGTCACGCTGGGGCTCCCGGCCGGCCGCAAGGCCCGGGCGGGCAGCGGCGACCTGCGGCAGCGAGCCGCCGAGGCGCTGACCGAGGTCGGCCTGTCCGGTCATGGAAAGGCGTGGCCGGTTACTTTGTCCGGCGGCGAGGCCCAGCGCGTCGCCCTGGCCCGCGCCCTGGTCAGGGAGCCGCAACTGATGCTGCTTGACGAGCCGTTCGGCGCCCTGGACGCCCTGACCCGCACCCGCATGCACGCGCTCCTGCAGGACCTGTGCGCCCGGCACCGCCCGGCCGTCCTGCTGGTCACCCACGACGTCGATGAGGCGATCCTGCTCGCCGACCGGGCCCTGGTGCTGGTCAACGGCGCCATCACCATGGACACCCCGATCGATCTGCCCCGTCCCAGAGACCGCGGCCACCCCGACTTCCTGGCGCTGCGGTCAAGGCTGCTGCGCGAACTCGGCGTGACCGGCGCGGCCGCGAACTAGTTGCGGGACGACGGACAACGGCAAGCAATTTCACAAGGAAAAGCAGCAACGACAAGGAAAGAGGAAAGTCATGACCGCGATCCAGGAAATCGCCACCGACATCACCGTGCAGCCGGTCGCCGGGCACATCGGCGCCGACATCTCCGGGATAGACATCTCCCGCCCGCTCGCGCCGGAGCAGGTGACCGCCCTCCAGGACGCGCTGCACCGCTACAAGGTCATCTTCTTCCGCGGGCAACATCTCGATCACGCCAGCCAGATCGCGTTCGGGCGGCAGTTCGGCGAGCTCACCTACGCTCACCCGCACGACGACGCGCCGCCGGAGAGCTACCCGGAGATCTACACCGTCGACCCCGACCGGTTCACCAAGCGCTACGGCGAGGACTTCCGCCGTCGCCAGTACAGCTACTTCACCGGCTGGCACACCGACGTCACCGCCGCGGTGAACCCACCCGCCGGATCGATCCTGCGCGCCGACGTGGTCCCTGAGATCGGCGGAGACACTCAGTGGACGAACCTGGTCGCCGCCTACGAGGGCCTGTCTGTCCCGCTCCAGCAGTTCGTCGAGACGCTGCGCGCCGAACACCGCTACGGCGGCACGGTGACGCCGAGCACCTCCGGCAGCGCCTACGCGAAGCGGATCAACGACAACCTGCTGGTCGCGATCCACCCGGTGGTTCGGGTGCACCCGCAGACGGGGGAGAAGGCGCTGTTCGTCAACCCCGGCTTCACCAGCCACATCGTCGGGGTTTCGACGCGGGAAAGCCGGGCTATCCTTGACCTGCTGTACGCGCAGATCACCCAGGCCGAGTACACCGTGCGGCTGCGCTGGGAGCCGGGCACGGTCGCGTTCTGGGACAACCGGGCCACCGCGCACCTCGCGCCGCGCGACATCGAGCACCTCGACCTCAAGCGCACCCTGCACCGGATCACCCTGGTCGGTGACGTGCCGGTCGGCCCCGACGGCCGCGAATCGGAACTGGTCGCCGGGCAGCCGTTCACCGCCAAGCACACCGTGGTCGTGGACGACTGATGTACAGCTCACCCCGCGGCTTCGGCAACTTCAATCTGTTCATCATCGACACCGGGCACCACGAAGCGTCCTGGCGGCTTCCAGGCAGCCAGCCGCTGGCGCACATCGATGTCGAGTACCACGAGCGGCTGGCCAGGATCGCCGAGGCGGCTAAGTTCGACTCGGTGTTCCTGGCCGACAGCCCGGTGCTGTGGAACAGCCCAGGCCGGCGGCCGAGCGGACGGCTGGAGCCGATCACGCTGCTGACCGCGCTGGCCAGGGCGACCCAGCGGATCGGGCTGATCGCGACGGCGTCGACCAGCTATAACGATCCGTTCAACCTGGCCAGGAGGTTCGCTTCGCTTGACCACATCAGCGGCGGCCGGGCGGGCTGGAACATTGTCACCACCGCCGGCGACGACGCGGCCCGTAACTTCGGCCTGGACGCCCAGCCCGCGCACGCCGAGCGCTACCAGCGGGCGGCCGAGTTCGTCGAGGTGTCCAGGAAGCTCTGGGACAGCTGGGAGGACGACGCCATCGTCGCCGACGTTGAAGGCGGCGTGCACGCCAGGGATGACCGGGTGCACCACATCGATCACGCCGGCCGGTTCTTCCGCGTGCGCGGGCCGCTGAACCTGCCGCGTTCGCCGCAGGGCCATCCGGTGCTGGTGCAAGCCGGGTCGTCGCACGACGGCAAGGATTTCGCGGCCAGGTACGCCGAAGCGGTGTTCACCGCCCAGCAGACGCTGGCCGAAGGCCAGGCCTTCTACGCCGACCTCAAGGCCCGCGCCGCCGCGGCCGGCCGGGATCCAGCCGGGGTCAAGATCCTGCCCGGCATCGTCCCGGTGCTCGGCTCGACCGAAGCGGAGGCAAGGGAACTCGACGCTGAGCTGGACCGGCTGATCGTGGCCGAGTATGCCCGTGACCAGCTCGCGCACCTGCTCGGCCTTGACCCCGACCAGCTCGCGCTGGACTCCGAGCTGCCGGCCAGCCTGCCGGACGAGGATCAGATCGAAGGCGCCAAGAGCAGGTACACCCTCATTGTCGAACTGGGCAGGCGGGAGCGGCTGACGGTGCGGCAGCTCATCGGCCGGCTCGGCGGCGGGCGCGGCCACCGCACTTTCTCTGGCACGCCCGAGCAGGTCGCGCAGACCATCGAGGACTGGTACCGCAACGGCGCGGCCGACGGGTTCAACGTGATGCCGGCCGTGCTGCCGTCAGGACTCGAGCTCTTCGCCGAACACGTCGTGCCCATCCTGCAGCGCCGTGGCCTGATGCGCACCGAGTACGAGGGCACGACGCTGCGCGAGCATTACGGCCTGGCCCGCCCGGCCAGCCAGTATGCGAGGAAAGGAGAGCCGGTGCTGGCCTGACTTCGTCGCGGCGCATTGAAAGCAGACCACCGCAAATCTTTCTTCCAAAAGATAGAAATGCCTTCTATGAAGAAAAATTTGCGGGGGTTTGCGTCCTAGGAACCAGGCTTCTTCCAGATGTCCCGCTCGTGCATGAGGCGGATCTGGCGGTCGATTACCTCGCGGCGGTATTCGGCGTGATCGTACGGCTTGCGGTCCAGGTAGAGGTTCTTGGGATAGATCGGCTGCTCGTAGATCAGCTGGTACTGCTCGGTGGTCAGGTCCTTGATCCAGTTGTCCCACTGCGCGCTCGCGCGGAACGATCGCAGCGCCTCGATGTCGATCGTCCCCGCCACCCACGAGGATCCGGCGCTGTAGTCGTGCCGGCCGACGATCTGGCCGCGATAGTCGATCACTGCGGACCCGCCACCGAAGGTGTCGATCGGGATGTCGGAGTCGGCGCTCAGGTAATAGGTGCCGACATTGCAGGCGATCAGGTAGAGGTTGTTGTCGAGGGCGCGGGCTCTGTTTTGCACCTCGAACAGTCCGTTGCCGACGTGCGGGTGCGGATACGGGCCGCGGTACAGGACCTCGGCGCCGTTCATCGCCAGGCCGCGGGCGTTCTCCGGGTAGGAGCCCTCGTTCGCCATCAGGAAGCCGAGCCGGCCGATCGCAGTGTCCGCGACCGGGTAAAACGCGTCCAGATTGCGGCCGTACAGCTCGATCCACTTGTCCCAGACGTTGTGCGGGCTGACCGAGTGCTCGACCGGCAGCAGTGGCACGACCTTGTGGTGGCGCAGGATGATCTCACCCTCGGGGTCGAGCGCGAAGCCGACGTTAAAGAATCGTCCAGGGAACTCAGGGTGCCTGGCCTTGGCTTGCGCCATGATGAACGCGTTCCACTGCCGGGCTAGTCCGCCTAGGAAATCGGTCTCGGGGCCAGGGATGTCGATCGCGCACTCGGCCGCGAACGTTTCGTGATCGAGATCGAGCACCTCATCGTTGAACCCCTGCAGCGCCCCCTCGGGGATAGCGATCAGCTTGACCGGCAGGTCCA
>DASYAT010000307.1:0-29853 GCA_036501205.1 Streptosporangiaceae bacterium
CCGCTTGCGATCGCATTGATACATTGCCTGCTGGCAGATTCGCGGCTGCGAATCTGAGCTTTTGCCTGCTCTGATCCGGACGGGGAATTCCGGATAGTTCTACTGTCACAAACACAGGGGGCGTGGCTTAATGCAGATCCAATTCTCGAAACCGGCGGCGCCAGGAGACGGTCTCGTCCACCAAGGTCAATCGCAATCATGCCGTCCATGACGGCGGCGGGATCTACAACGAGGAATTCCTGACGATCAGCGGCAGCCAGGTTGAGCAGAACTCGGCTGGAACCACTGGCGGGGGGATCTACAACCAGGACTCGGTAACGCTCAGCCGGACCGCTGTCGTTTCCAACACGCCGAATAACTGCGCGCCGCGGGGAAGCGTCGCCGGCTGCATCGGGTAATCACTGGTAATTCACATCAGGGGGATATGAGTAATGCGTATTTGTTTCACTAAGATGACTTTCGGAGCGACCGCGATGGCGGCCGCTGCCGTGACCGTCGCTGGTCTCAGCCTCGGCCCGGCCCAGGCGGCGCTGGCAGCGCCTATGCTCCCTATTCCGATCCCGTGCAACTCAGCCGCCCTGGCGAGCGCGGTGGCCGGGGTACCAAGCGGCTCGACGCTGCTGCTGTCGCCCGGCTGCACCTACATCCTGGACGAGGGGCTGCCCACGATCAGCAAGACCCTGACCTTCGTGGGTCCGGCGACGCTCGAGCGCAGCGGCGAAGAGGAGACCCCGGACTTCTCGATCATGACCGTTGAAACAGGCGGTCACATCCTGCTGGAGAACGTCAGCTTCCTCGGCGGCTACGCCGAGGAAGACGAGGACGACGACGGCGGCGCGATCTACAACGACAACGGAACCGTGATCGTGAACGGTGGATCGTTCAGGTACAACGACTCGTCCCATGAGGGCGGTGCGATCTACAACGAAGGCGTCCTGCACGTCACCGGCGCGGCGTTCCTGCACAACCACTCCGGCTACGGCGGCGCGATCTACAACGACGGCATTGCCTCGATCACCTTGTCGCACTTCACCGAGAACTCGGTGCTGCACTACGGTGGCGCGGTCGAGAGCGACGTCGGCATGAACGTCGACCTGAGCACGTTCAGTGGCAACACCGCGACCTACGGCGGCGGCTTCTACGTCGGCGCTAGCACCACGACGATCGAGAACAGCCAGTTCACCGATAACGGCGCCGAGTACGGCGGCGGGATCTACTCCTACTACGACTCCAACCTGAGCAACGACACGTTCGACGGCAACGGCGGCGAAGGCTGCTACGAGGGCGGCGCGGTGTTCAACGACGACTCGATGAATCTGGCCGGCAGCACGATGGAAGAGGGCGTATGTGCCTACGGCGCCGGCCTGTATAACGACGATGTCGCGACCGTGAGTCACGACCTGTTCCAGACCAACTCGGCCGGTATCGACGGCGGCAGCATTTATAACGAAGACGCTCTCACGATGTCTGACACCAGAATCCACAACAGCGACGCCGGTACCGACGGCGGCGGGATAGCCCAGGAGTACCACGCGACGATCACCGGCAGCCAGATCTACGACAACACCGCCGGCAACACTGGCGGCGGAATCTACAACGACAGCACCACCACCCTGATCAAGTCGAGCGTGGACGAGAACACGCCGAACAACTGCGCTCCGCTTGGCAGCGTGGCCGGCTGCGTCGGCTGAAGTCCGGATCAGCTGATCGCGGCTCGGGCCGGCGTTTGTTTCCGCCGGCCCCGAGCCCGCTCCCGACTGTCCTAGCTAGTCGCGGCTCCGGGCCTTCGGCCCGGAACCGCTCCCGTCTTGGGCCCGCGTGAGCGCAGTCGTTAGAGTCGAGCCGTAGGTGACCCGAGCGACCTGAGGGGGACCACTCGATGCTGCAGCAGTTCGACGAGCGGAACGCCAACCTGATTGTCAATGTCGGCGGCCGGCTGACCCACCGCGACCAGGCCGCGGTCAGCCCATTCGACTCCGCCGTCCAAGGCGGCGACGCGGTCTGGGAAGGCCTGCGGCTGCACGACGGCCGGATCTTCCGCCTGACCGAGCACCTGGCCCGTCTGCGCCGGTCGGCTAAGGGGCTCGCGTTCTCCTCGGTCCCGTCCGATGAGGAGATGATCGCCGAGATCAGCCGGACGCTCGCCGCCAACGACATGTACGACAGCGTGCACATCAGGCTGACGCTGACCAGGGGCGTGAAGCTCACCAGCGGCATGGACCCGAGGCTGAATCAATCCGGCCCGACTCTCATCGTGCTGCCCGAGTTCAAGGTGCCGGTCTACGACTCGACCGGGATCACGCTGATCACCTCAAGCCTGCGGCGCCCGCCGCCCGACAGCCTCGACCCGAAGATTCACCACAACAACCTGTTGCCCTCGATCCTGGCCAAGATCGAGGCCAACGTCGCCGGCGCCGACGACGCCCTGATGCTCGACCACCGAGGCTTCCTGGCCGAGACCAACGCGACGCACGTGTTCTGCGTGACGGCCGGAGTACTCGGGACCTCGACGACCGCCGCCTGCCCGGAGGGAATCACCCGCGAGGCCGTACTGGAACTAGCCGCCGGGGCCGGTCTCGAGTGCGTCGTCGGCGACTTCTCCCAGGTCCAGCTCTACAACGCCGACGAGGTCTTCGTCACCGGCACGATGGGCGGCATCGCCCCGGTAATCCAGATCGACGGCCGCGTAATCGGCGACGGCCTCCCCGGCCCGGTAACCGCCCGCCTCACCACCCTCCTGGCGGACCTAACATCCTCGACCGGCACCGTCGTCTGCCAATCCACCCCCGAACCAGTCCGCTAACCCACGTTCCACCACCCGCCAGCCACAACTTCCCACCGGTTAGGCGAACTTCCCACCGGCTAGGCGATCTTCCCACTGATTGCGCTGTAAAATTGTCGGGTTTATAATGATTTATGCCAGCGCAATCAATGGGAAGTCGGCGCAACCGGTGGTAGGTGGCACCTAACCACTGGGAAGTGCCTCGGCAGCGTCGCCGCGAAGCCCACTTCTCATCGATTGGAAGCCACTCCCCATCCGTTGCGGCGACTTCCCTATGATTGCCGGTTCACAAAACCCCATAAAAAGGACAAAAAAACACTCTAACCGATGAGAAGTCGCCGCAATCGATGAGAAGTGGCTTCCAGCCCCGCAGGCGAAACTAACCGCCCCTCCTCGACGCGGGTTTCTAGACGAGAAGAGGCCGCCAGCCCCCGCAGGCGAAGCTAACCGCCCCTCCTCGACGCGGGTTTCTAGACGAGAAGAGGCCGCCAGCCCGGCGGGCGGGCCTAGCGCCATACCTAGTCAGGCACAGCGCCCCCGACCCCAGGCTTCACTGGGGCCGGGTGCTCGACGGAGACCGTTAGCCCGGGAGGGTGGCGCGCAGGGCGAGGATGCGCTCGACGGAGGCCTTGAAGGCGTTGGCGTTCAAGGAGTGGTGGGTGTAGTCGAACGCCAGTGAGTTCGCGGCGCTGACGCCTTCCTTCTGGGTGCTGCCGGCGCAGAGCAGCAGGTCCATGCCGGCCCGGGCGGCGAGCGTGGCGCGATGGGCGATCGAGCCGAACGGGTTGAGCGCGCCGGCTTCCAGGGCGTCGGTGATCGTGACGCCGCCGAACTTGAGGCGGTTGCGCAGCTCTCCGCCGATGATCTTCGAGGACAGGCCGGCCGGGAACTTGGAGTCGAGCGCCGGGTAGATCGCCCAGGACAACATGACGAGCTTGGCCTTGGCCGCGATCGCCGACTTGTAGGGCGCCTCGTCAACGTTGCGGATCGAGGACAGCGAGAGGTTCAGCGTTACCGGCCGCTCGTCGGTGTTCTGCGACCTCGTGGCCGCGCCCAGGCCAGGGAAGTGCTTGAGCGTCGCGGCCACACCCTGCTTCTGCTCGGCCTTGGCGTACGACGCGCCGAGCCGGGCGACCACGCTCGGGTCGCTGCTGAACGAGCGCCCGAACTCATCGATGAAGTTGCCTGGCTGACGGAACACGTCGAGCACCGGCGCGAGGTTGAGGTTCATGTCGACGCCGTGCAGGTTCTCGCCGCCGGTCTTGCCCGCGTTGAGTGCGGCGTCGTTCGGATGCGCTTGCTCGCCGACCTGCTTCTCAGACAGCAGCGGGGCTCCCGGCAGCCGCCGGACCTCACCGCCCTCCTGGTCGGTCATCAGCAGCAGCGGCAGGCGAACCGGGTTGGACTTGGCCCGGTTCGCGGCTTGCAGCTGGCGGTCCACGGCGGCGATCTGGGACTCGGAGCTGATGTTGTCGGTGAAGAAGATCACGCCGGCGACCTTGCCCTGCCGGATCAGCGTGAGCAACTGAGCCGGCGGGGTCAGCCCGGAGTAGCTGTAAATAACCCGCTGGCCGGCCAGCTGCGCCGGGGTGAGCTTGGGCAGGATCGTCCTGGCCTCAGCGAGGCCAGTCGCGCTCGGCGACACCGCGCCGGGAGCCAGGCCGATCGACGGCGAGACGCCCGGCGGAGCCGAGTGCGCAGGGCCGCCACCACCGGACCCCGAGTTCGTCGAATGCGTGGTCGTGCCGATCCCGGTGTGATGGCCCGTCCCCACGCCGTGCTTGGCGGCCGCGTCAGCGGCGAACACCACGATCGCCGCGACCACGACCAGGATGCCGGTCGCGAGCGCGATCAGGTTCTTACCACGCAGGGGAAACAACGAGCCGCTCCTTGATCTGGCGCCCTGAGCCCGGGCGCGCTGGCCGGCATTGAAGGCGCCGTGGACGCTAGATGACTTGTGGCGGGGCATGGTCGCACGATGTACTCCGGCTGCCCGGTTGCTTCCCATGACCGCCATGCTATGAAGAGATAACGCTCAGCGCACGAATTCGGATTCCCTCGGCATGCCGGGCCTGCAGCATTTGGCTTGCGCAGGGGCTTGTAACCGGGAGGTACCGGTAGCTTGCGGACTCTGCCAATTCTTGGTCTAGCTGATTAATCCGCGCCCCGGCCGATACTCTGCGTAGGCGCGAGTTCACGGGAACGCCTGGTCCGCCGCCAGGATCTATTGTTCGCCGTTGTGCTAGCCATTCGCGCTCACACCTCAAACCGACACCTGGAGGACTGATGGTTCAGCGCGACACCGCTTGGCCCGCGGGCACCCCCTGCTGGGTCGACCTCGGGACCGATGACGTAGCCAAGGCCACCGCGTTCTACGAGACGCTGCTCGGCTGGGAGACTCAGGTCGGCCCGCCGGAATCTGGCGGCTATGTGATGTGCCAGGTCCAGGGCCGGTCCGTGGCCGGAATCGGCCCGAAGATGGGCCCGAGCGAGGCGCCTTCGGCCTGGACCACCTACCTCGCCTCCGACGACGTCGTCGCGACCGCCAGCAAGATCGGGCCGGCCGGCGGGCAGGTGCTGGCCGAGCCGTTCGACGTGATGGACGTCGGCAAGATGGCCGTCGCCGCGGACCCGGGCGGCGCCGTGTTCGGCATCTGGCAGTCGCGGGCGCACACCGGCATGCAGTTGGCCAACGAGCCCGGCGCGGTCTGCTGGAACGAGAACATGAGTCGCAGCTTTGCCGCCAATGAGGCCTTTTACCAGGCCGTATTCGGCTATGACTACGACGACATGAGCAGCGACGAGTTCAGTTACGCGACGTTTAAGACGACCGGTGACCCGCTGGGCGGAATCGGCGATCTCGGCACTATGGCGCCGGCCGATATTCCCGCGCACTGGCGGACCTATTTCGCGGTCGACAGCGCGGACGCGGCCGTCGAGGCGGCCACCAAGCTGGGCGGCCAGGTGCTGGCGCCACCGTGGGACACGCCGTACGGCCGGATGGCGATCCTGGCCGACGACCAGAGCGCCGCCTTCGCCATCATGTCGATGTCAGAGGCCACTGTGTAGCCTTTCCGCCGCCGGGCTGCATAATTTTCCGCCGCCGGGCTTCGCCCTTTGGCGGGGGCCTCCGGCGCTTTTAGGCGCCGTCTTCCCTCCTCGCTCCTCCGCTTCGCTCCTCCGCTCGTCGGGAAGACGGCGCCGCGCCTCCGGCAAACGCAGGTCGCTCGCCGGAAGCCGATCCCGCGCCTCCGGCATACCGTGCCAGTCGGTCAGCTATCGGGCGGTCGGCCGGTCGCGGCCGCTGATACAGGCTCGGGAGTAGCGGGTGGTTGGGTTAGCTCGAACTTGGCGGCGACTTGCTCGGCCGTGCGGCGGGCCCAGGTGCCGGTGGTCAGCACGCCGAGCGCCAGCACGAGCGCGCCGCAGCCAACGATCACCCACCAGCCAACGTGGCTGGCCTGCGCGAAGCCGGTTTTCAGCGGCCCGGCCAGCGCGGAGACCACCACCGAGCCGATCACCGCGACCCCGAGCGAGGAGCCGACCTGCCTGCTGGTTGAGGCCACGGCGGCGGCTACCCCGGCCTGGGCCTGCGGCATCCCGGACATCGCGGTGTTCGTGATCGGCGCGTTGACCAGCCCGAAGCCGAGGCCGAACAGCAGGTAGGGAATCACCAGGCCCAGCGTCGAGGTGGTGGCCTCCAGGCTGGTCAGGCTGACCCCGCTGATGACCAGCGCGATCCCGGCCCCGATCAGCGGCAGCCTCGGGCCCCGGCTGCCGACGATGCGGCCGGACAGCGGGCTGGCTATGGCCGTCATCCCGGCCATCGGCAGCATGTACAGGCCGGCGTGCACCGCCGACAGGCCGCGGACATCTTGCAGGTAGATGGTGCTGAGCAGGAGGAACCCGCCCAGCGCGGCGAACGCCGCGACCGCGATCATCGTCGCCCCTGAGAACGGCGCGCTGCGGAAGAACCTGGTATCCAGCAGCGGCTGGGTGCGCCTGCTCTCATACAGCACGAAGCCGACGGCGGCGGCGATAGCGGCCGCGAAGCAGGCGATGATCAGCCCTGAGGTCCAGCCGCGTTCCGGGCCCTCGATGATGCCGTAGACCAGGGAAGCCAGCGAGATCATGACCAGGAGCTGGCCGACCGGGTCAAACCGGCGCGGATGCGGCGCCTTGGATTCAGGCACGAATGCGGCGGTGAGCACGATCGCGGTCAGCCCGACCGGGATGTTCACCCAGAAGATCGATTGCCAGCCGACCGAGCTGACCAGCAGGCCGCCGACGACCGGGCCCAGCGCCATCGACAGGCCCACCACGCCGCCCCAGATCCCGATCGCCCGGGCCCGCTCGGTCCGCTCGGTGAACGTGTTGGTGATGATCGACATCGCGACCGGGTTGAGCATCGACCCGCCGATCGCCTGGATCATGCGGAACGCGACCAGGGCGCCGAGGCTGGGCGCCAGGCTGCAGAGCAGCGAGCCGAGCGTGAACAGGGCCAGTCCGATCTGGAACGTGCGGCGGCGGCCGACCCGGTCGGCGGTCGAGCCGGACAGCATCAGCAAGCTGGCCAGCACCAGCGAGTAGGCGGCGACCACCCACTGCAGCCCGGACACCGAGGCGTGCAGGTCCCGCTGGATCGACGGCAGCGCGACGTTCACGACCGTCACGTCCAAGCCGACGATGAACAGGCTCATGCAGCAGATGCCCAGGATCAGCATCCGCCGGGACCTGCTCAGTTCACCGATGCTCATGTCTCCAGTATGTACGCAAAATCGTTAGCGGCGCTAATCGTCTTGTATTGGCAGGCACCGGCCGTGCGCGCAAGGCAACCAGCTAGCCCAAATCGCGCCGGCGCAGGCCGACAAGGCCCGCACCGGTCAGGGCGACCGCGATCAGGCCGAGCAAAACCAGCGGGAGCGCGTGGACAGTGCCGCCTGGCAGTTTCGGCAGGTGGGTGAACGGCGAGACGTCCATGATCCAGTGCGACAGCCGCAAGGTCGTGCCGAGCAGCAACAGCAGCACGAATACGCCGAGCACCGACCAGGCGCCCGTCATGGCGAACCTTGGCAGCAGGCCGAACAGTGCCACCGCGAGCCCGCCGAGCACCAGCACGGCCGGGGCCTGGGCGAGCCCGGCGGCTAGCAGCCGGCCGATCTCGGCGCCGCCTCCCCCGGCCCGGTAGGTATAGCCGAGCCCGGCGCCGAGGCCGACCGAGACGACGATCAGGGCGATGCCGGCCGCCGCGATCACCAGATGCGACGCGCTCCAGGCGAGCCGTCCGGTGCTGGTCGCCAGCACCGAGTCGGCATGCCCGGCGGACTCCTCGGACTGCAGCCGCAGCACGGCGCTGATCGCGTACCCGGCGGCGATCAGCCCGGTGAAGCTCAAGATCGCGGCCAGGTAGGCGTTGGTGAGCGCGGCCTGGCCGCCGAGCCGGATCATGATCTGCCGCACCTGGGCGCTGCCGAGCAGGCCGCCGATGCCCTTGGCCGCCGAGCCGACCACCCCGCCGTAGACGAACGCGCCGAAGACCCAGGCCACCAGGGATCCGCGCTGCAGGCGCCAGGCCAGCGCCAGCGGGCTGGCCAGCGAGCGCGAGGCTACGGCCGGCCCCGGCCGCTGGGCGATCAGCCCGGCGTCGTAGTCACGGCTGGCGGCGAGCACGGCTCCGCCGGCAGTAACTATCAGGGCAGTCACGACCGGCAGCACGAGCACCCACCAGCGGATCGCGCCGAAAGCCCGGTCCAGTTCGGCCCAGCCGACCGGCGAGAGCCAGCTAAGCCAGCGCGGGCCGCCCGAACCGGCCGAGTCACCGGTCGCGCGCAGCAGGAACGCCACCAGCAGCACGCATAGCGCCAGGCCACGGGCGGTTCGCGCGCTCTGTGCGACCTGGGCGGTGACCGCCGCCACGGCGGCGAACACCAGCCCGCAGCCGACGATGCCGCACACCATCGCGATCGACCCGGCGGCCGGGAGCCCGAGCGCGATCGCCGCCACCGACATCGCGACGCCGATGACCAGATTCGCGGCCCAGGCCACCGCGACCGCGCAGGCCAGCGGTGCGTGCCGACCCACAACGGCGGCTCCGATCAGCTCGAGCCGCCCGGACTCCTCGTCGGCGCGGGTGTGCCTGACCACCAGGAAGATGCTCATCAACGCGGCCCCGAGACCGAGAAACGCCGAGACGCGCCAGGCGGTCAGCGAGCCGAGCGAAGTGCCGTAGAGCGGTCCGTACAGCGAGAGCAGCGCCGGGTTGCTTCCGGCCGCCGCGATGAACGCCTCCCGCGCGGCCGCGTTGGGGTACAGGTTGCGGAAGCCGTACACCGACGCGGCTACGAACGCGGTCAGCACGTACAGCCAGATCACGAGCATGGTCCGGTCGCGGCGCAGAGCCAGCTTGATCAGCGCGCCGGTCCCGGTCAGCGTCTTCACGCCGAAGCTCCTGCCGCGACCCCCGCGCCGGCCGCGGGCGGAGGCGCATAGTGCCGCAGGAACAACTCTTCGAGGGTCGGCGGCTGGCTGGTCAGGCTGCGCACCCCGGCGGCGGCCAGCGCGGCCAGCACGGCGGTCAGCTTGTCGGTGTCGACCTCGCACCGGAGCCGGTTGCCCGACATGTCGAGATTGTGCACGCCGGGCAGCCCCTCCAAGCCGGGTGGCGGCGCGTCCAGCTCGGCGGTGATCGAGGTCCTGGTCAGGTGGCGCAGGTCGGCCAGGCTGCCGCTCTCGACGGCCTTGCCGAGCCGGACGATCGTGACCCGGTCACAGAGAGCCTCGACCTCGGACAGGATGTGGCTGGACAGCAGCACGGTCCGGCCGCGCTGCCTTTCTTCCTCAATGCATGTCCTGAACATCGCCTCCATCAGCGGGTCAAGACCTGAGGTCGGCTCGTCTAGCAGCAGCAGTTCGGTGTCCGAGGCCAGCGCCGCGATCAGCGCGACCTTCTGCCGGTTGCCCTTCGAGTAAGCCCGCGCCTTCACGGTCGGGTCGAGCTCGAACCGCTCGATCAGGCTGGCCCGGCGACCGGCCTCGAGCCCGCCCCGCAGCCGGCCGAGCAAGTCGATCACCTCGCCGCCGGTGAAGTTGGGCCACAGGCTCACGTCGCCGGGCACGTACGCGAGCCGGCGATGCAACTCGGTGGCCTGCGTCCAGGGATCGCCGCCAAGCAACGCGACCGATCCGCCGTCGGCGCGCAGCAGGCCAAGCAGAATCCTGATCGTGGTCGTCTTGCCCGCGCCGTTGGGCCCGAGGAACCCGTGCACTTCGCCCGTCGCGACGAACAGATCGAGCCCGTCGAGCGCGGCTGTCTTGCCGAATGCCTTGCGGAGGCCGATGATCTCAATTGCCCCAGTCATGCTTCAGAGATTACACTAAATTCACAAACTTGTGAAAGTTGGAAAGCTTTGCGCAGGTCTGCAGGTTGGGGGCGGCGGACTCGATCCCGGGGTTGGTCGAGGACAACCTAGCGGCGAACGGAGGCGAGAAGTTGACGAGCGGCGACGATCGGCGGGAGCGGGTGCTGCGGTTTACCGAGCGGTTCGGATCGGTACTGGTCGACTCTGGCCTGCCACGGATGCCGGCCTGGATCTTCGCCGCGCTGCTGGCCACCGATTCCGCGTCGCTGACCTCCGCCGAGTTGTGCGAGTTGCTGCAGGTCAGTCCGGCGGCGATCTCCGGGGGCGCTCGGTATCTGATCGGGGTCGGCATGCTCAGGCGGGTGGGTCAGCCCGGGTCTAGCCGGCACCACTACCGGATCCCCGAGGGCGTCTGGGATGACGTGATGGGAGACCGGAACCGGGTCCTCGAGCGGTACACAGCGTCGTTCAGGGAGGGCGTTGAGCTGCTCGGGGCCGACACGCCCGCCGGGGCGCGAATGGCCGAGTCGGTAGACTACTTCGAGTTCGTGAGCGCTGAACTGCCTGCGATCTTGGCCAAGTGGCAGGCGCACAAAGCGTTGGTGAAGGGCGCCTCCGCCACCCAGGATGGCCGATCAGCGCCCGAACGTCGGTAACACTGGTATTAAGTAGTGCCGTTGACAGGAGGCAGCAAAGGTGCCGCGCGATCCAGGAGACCTCTACGAGCTGACCCCGGCAGCGGAGAACCTGGAATCCGATCTGGTGATGCTGTACTACCTGGACGGGTTCATTGACGCCGGAGCGGCCGGCCGGCAACTGTCCGCGCACCTGCTCTCGACGTTCGAGCACACCGAGGTCGCGCGGTTCGACGTGGACGCGCTGATCGACTACCGGTCGCGCAGGCCGGCGATGATCTTCGTGAAGGACCACTGGGAAAGCGTCGAGGCGCCGGAAATCGTGGTGCACCGGCTGCAGGACTCAGGCGGGTCGCCGTTCCTGCTGCTGGATGGCCTTGAGCCGGACCGGGAGTGGGAGGCGTTCACCAAGGCCGTGCTCAAGCTGTCGGCCGCGCTCAACGTCCGCCTGGTCGCGAGCTTCCACGGGATTCCGATGGGAGTGCCGCACACCAGGCCGCTCGGGGTGACGGGGCACGCGACCGAGCCGAGCCTGATCGACGGCTACCAGCCGCTGGTCGACCGGCTTCAGGTGCCAGGCAGCGCGATGGCGCTGATCGAGTTGCGGATGGGCGAGGCGAGTAAGCCCGCGGTCGGGTTCGCCGTGCATGTGCCGCACTATCTGGCCCACGCGTCCTACCCGACGGCGGCCGTGGCGCTGCTCTCCGCGGTCGAGCAGGCGACCGGCCTGCGGCTGCCCGCCGACACGCTGCGGGAAGCGGCCGATATCACCGACGCCGAAATCGCGCGCCAGGTCGCTGGTTCTGAGGAAGTGACCGAGGTTGTCAAGTCGCTGGAAGAGCAGTACGACGCGTTCAACGCCGACCGGGAGAACCTGCTCGCGGATCAGGCGGAGAACATGCCTACGGCGGACGAGCTAGGTGCGCAGTTCGAGCGGTTCCTGGCCGAGCAGCAGTTCGGTGGCGACGGCTCCGAGAGCTAGCCACGGAACTAGCCAGCTCCGGCCCGCAAAGATTGACCAGCATTTGGCCATTGTGAAGGCTGGGCTTCACAATCACTCGGGCATGATCATGGCACCGGCCCGGCGGCGGATCGCACGGGGCAGCCGCAGGGGGCCGGGCCACATGTACGGGGGTCATGTGGCCTCGGGAACAGGGCGGCGATCGGGATGATCCGCGGTCAGCGACGCTCCGCTGGATCGGCCGCAGCGATGCGGTGCCGCCGCCCTGTTCCCCACTCTCTTCTCAGCTCACGAACCTTGGACTCCAGCTTGGGAAAGCTGCGGCCTATCCGCACACGTGATTTCAGCATGGGCGAAATGTTCTGGGACCCGGTTGCACCAAATGTTGCAATGGCCGTCCTTGATCATTTCCAGGCTTGACCCCGTCGGCCGCGCGATAGAATTGTGCGGGTTTGGCGAAGAAGATTACAGAATGGCCAGCCGGTGCTAAGGGGGCCCATGATTGAATTCAGCGTCCTGGGTCCGCTGGCCGTCCGGCGGGACGGACAGGCGCAGGTCGTGCCGACCAACCTGCTCCGCCGGACGCTGGCGCTGCTGCTCTCCCGGCCCGGCGCGCAGGTGCCCGCAGACTTCATTATCGACACGGTGTGGCTCGGCCGCCCGCCGCCGGCAGCGCGGCGGAGCTTGTCGGTGTATATCTCGCGGACCCGCCAGTTGCTCGGCGACCATGACCGGATCGAGTCCTATCCAGGCGCGTACGCGATCTGCCCCAGGGCCGGCGAACTCGACACGCTGACGTTCGAAGCCCTGGCCTGGCAGGCCGCGCAGGAGCGCGAGCAAGGCAAGCTCGAGTCTGCCTCAGCGACGGTGCGGTCTGCGCTGTCGCTGTGGCGCGGGCCCGCATTCGCCGGCCTGCTTGATCTGGCGCCGGTCGCGGTCGTCGCCACCAAACTGGAAGAGCTGCGGCTCACCCTGTTTGAGGACGGCGTCCAGCTCGACCTGGACGTCGGCAGGCACGGCGAAGTCATCGCGACGCTGGGCCAGATGATCACCGAGCACCCGTACCGGGAGCGGCTCCGCCGCCTGCAGATGCTCGCGCTCTACCGATCCGGCCGGCAGGCCGACGCGCTCGACGCCTACCAGCATGCCTACCAGCAGCTAGCCGCCGACCTCGGCGTCGAGCCGGGAGTGGACCTGCAGCGGCTGCAGCAGGGCATCCTGGGCGGCGATCCGAGCCTGGAGTCGGCAGAGCGGGCCAGCAGCAGCGTCGACCTCGCGCTGCCGCCGGCGGTTGCGACCGTGCCAGCGCAGCTGCCACCTGATCCGAGCGGGTTTGTCGGCCGCGCCGATCAGCTAGCGGCTCTCGATGAGGCGATGCGTCCGGCGCCGGAGGGATCCAGGCTCGCGGTCGTGACCGGCACGGCCGGGGTGGGCAAGACGGCGCTGATCATGCACTGGGCGCACCAGGTGCGCGAGCAGTTCCCCGACGGCCAGCTCTATGCCGACCTGCGCGGCTATTCGGCGACCGCGCCGGCCCAGCCGCTTGAAGTACTCGCGCGGTTCCTGCGGGCCTGCGGGACGCCGGGTGACCGGGTGCCGCTCGACGCCGAGGACGCGACCGCCGCCTACCGTAGCCTGCTGGCCGACCGGCGCATGCTGATCGTGCTGGACAATGCCAGCAGCGCCGAGCAGGTTCGCCCGCTGCTGCCCGGCGGGCCCGGCTGCGCCGTCGCGGTCACCAGCCGGGACCGGCTCGACGGCCTGGCCGCCCGAGATGGCGCCCGCCGTCTCGACGTCGGCGTCCTCGGCGAAGACGAGGTACCCGCCCTGCTGTCCGCTGTAATCGGCGCCGATCGCGTAGCCGCTGAGCCAGCCGCAGTCGCCGAGCTCACCGCCCTGTGCGCGCAACTGCCGCTGGCCCTGCGGATCGCCGCCGCGACGATCGCCGGCGAGGGGTCGGGCACGGTCAGCGGCTACGTCAGCAGGCTCCGGTCCGGCGACCGGCTGACCACGCTGGCGATTGAGGGCGACCCGGCCAGTGCGGTACGCGGCGCGTTCGATACTTCGTACGGCACCCTTGACGGGGCCCACCAGCGACTGTTCCGGCTGCTTAGCCTGATCCCCGGCACCGACATCACGGCTGAGGGAGCGGCCGCGCTGGCGGGCCTGCCGCGCCCGCAGGCCGGAACCATGCTCAGGCGGCTGGCCGTCACGCATCTGGTGCAGGACCGCGGCCATTCCCGGTACGGCATGCACGACCTGCTTGGCCTGTACGCGTCCGAGCAGGTCGCGGCCGCGGAGGATGCCGCGCAGCGGGCGCAGGCGATCCGCGCGCTGCTGTCGTGGTACCTCGACACCGTCGCGCAGGCATCACAGCTGCTGTACGCCACCGGCCTTCCTGAGGTCACCGACGCTGCGGCGGATCCGGTGTTCGGCTCCGGCGAGGAGGCCGTTTCCTGGCTCAACTCCGAACGCGCGAACCTCGTCTCGGCGGTCACCCACTATGCCGACTCCGGCCTGGCGGCAATGGCCTTGCAGCTCGCAGGAGGACTGCACCTCTACTTCTGGCATACCAGGCACCTGGCTGACTGGCTGGCCGTCTCCCAGGCTGGCCTGACGGCCGCGACGGCCGACCCTAGTCCGCAAATCCAGGCGAAGGTGCGGCTCAACCTCGGCATCGTGTACACCTGCCTGTTCCGCTATGACGAGGCGAGAGAGCTCTATGCCGCGGCCTACCAGGCGGCAACCTCGGCCGGCTGGCTTGAGGGACAGCAATCGTGCCTGACCGGTCTCGGCAACCTGCGCATAGCGACCGGAGAGCTGACGGCGGCCGAGTCGCTCCACCACCGCGCGCTTGAGCTGAGCCGGAGAGTTGACTGGCGACGCGAGGGCGTGAGCCTGAGCAACCTGAGCCTGATCGCCTATCAGTTCGGCCGGCTCCGGCAGGCGCAGGCGCTCCAGCGGCAGGCCTTGCGCCTGGCCCGCCGGGCCGGCAATACCGGGCGCGAGGCTGCCGCCATTCAGTTTCTCGGCCTGTTCCGGCACGCGCGCGGGGATCTCAGCGGAGCACTCAGGCTGCTGAGCCGGGCCGCTGACGTGCACCGCGGCCACGGCAACCGGACGGGGCTCGGGCACACGCTGATGGACCTCGCCGAAGTTCACCGCGACGCCGGCCGGTACGCTCTGGCGACCCGATCGATAGACGCGGCGCTGACCATCCTGCTCGCTACCGGAGACCTGCAGTCCGAAGCCAGCGCGCTGTGCATCAGGGGCCAGATCAAGTTCCGCACCGACGGCATCGAGGCCGCCCGGGCTGACTATTTCGCCGCGCTTGAGCAAACACGCCGGATCCGCGGCCGGTACGTCGAAGCCGAGACGCTGGCCGCGCTCGCCGGCGCGATGGCCGGGAGTGACCCGGCCGAGGCGATCGGATACGCGCAGGCGGCCCTGGTGATCGCCGACCCGGCCGAGTTCCGGCTGATCGCCGGGCGGGCGCGGACCGCGCTGGCGGTTGCCCAGGCGGCCGACGGCTGCCTGTCTGAGGCAATGGACAGCGCGGAGTCCGCCGTCGCCCTGCACAGGGAGACCGGTCACCGGCTCGGTGAGGCGATGGCGCTGTCGGTGATCAGCCTGCTGCGGGCGGACGACCCGACCTGCGCGAACTCAGCCCGGCAGGCCGCCCGCATCATCGTCCACGCCGCAGGCGCATCCGAATCCACGCTGGCCTGGCCGGGCTGGAGCTTCGCCGCGAGTCAGACGGAGTCGCGTCGCAATGTCCGCGCTTAGCCGCCCAGGAAGCTGCCGATCGCTCCGCCCACGGCACCGCCGGCTACGGCTTCTCCAGCGCCCTGGGTCACCAGGTAGGGCTGGAGAGCATGGGCGAGGTTCGGCACCGGCATCGACTGGAGCCAGACCCGGCCCGGGCCGGTCAGCGCGACCAGGTGCAGGCCGTCGCCGCCGAACATCAGGTTGGCTATGCCCCTGATCCTGGTGATCTCGAACTGGACGCTGGAGGCGAACATGCCGACGTGGCCGGGGTGCACCAGCACCGTCTGGCCCGGCGGCAGTTCGTACGTTGTGACCTCGCCGCCCACCTCGATCCAGGCGCGGCCCTGACCTTCCAGCTTCTGCATGACGAAACCGTCGCCGCCGAACAAGCCGGCCCGGAAGCCCTGCTGGAACCCGGCGCCGACCGTGATCCCCGGGGTGCCGCACAGGAAACCGTGCCGGTGGACCATGTAGGCATCGCCGTTGTGGATGTCGACGGGCACGATGTGCCCTGGCACCTTGGCGGCGAAGGTGACCGAGCCCGGACCCTCGTACCTGGTCAGCGTGAGCCCGCCGCCGCCGACCATGCGCTTGAGGCCGCCCATGAAGCCGCCTCCCCCGCCTCCGTTATTGCCGGTGGACTGCGACATCTGGATGCCCGCGGTCATCCAGGCCAGTTCGCCGTGCGGGGTGACGACATGCTCGCCAGGGGCGAGCTGAACCTCCAGGGTGGGCATGATGGTGCCCTTGACTTCAGCTTGCATGAGGTAAAGACCCTCCGAACCGATTGACAACATGACAACCCTGGCGATTCAGGTACAACGTACTTGCATCTGCAGAGCCATGACGCCGGCGATCGAAAACTGGTTGCGCGGCTGTGCGAGATTTGGGGGGTGAATGACTACGTAGCCGTGAACAAGGCCAGCTGGGACGAGCGGGCGCCGGCGCACGCCGCTTCGGCGGATTACCAGGTCAAGGAGTTCCTCGCCGACCCGAAGCACCTCAGCCGGGTGGTCAGGTTCGACCTGCCGTTGCTCGGCGACATCTCCGGGCTGCGGGGCGTGCATCTGCAGTGCCACATCGGCACCGACACGATCTCGCTGGCTCGACTCGGGGCGTCGATGACCGGGGTGGACTTCTCAGGACCGGCTCTCGCAGCGGCCCGCGATCTGGCCGCCAAGACCGGCGCGGACGCCGTTTTCGTCGAATCTGAGGTGTACTCGGCACCGGACGCGATCGGCCGGGAGTCCTTCGACTTCGTGTACACCGGCATCGGGGCGATCTGCTGGCTGCCGAGCATCCGCCAGTGGGCGCAGGTCGTGGCCGCCGTGCTGAAACCGGGCGGGCGGCTGTTCATCAGGGAAGGTCACCCGATGCTGTGGACCCTGGAGGACCCCAGGGACGACAAGCTGCTCGTGGTCGAGTTCCCGTACTTCGAACGCGAGGAGCCGAGCGTCTGGGACCAGGGCGGCACCTACGTCGAGACCGAGGTTGAGTTCAGCCACAACGTGACGCACGAGTTCAGTCACGGGCTCGGCGAGACCGTCACCGCGCTGCTGGACGCCGGGATGACGATCACCGGATTGGCCGAGCACGACAGCGTTCCGTGGGACGCATTGCCCGGGTATATGACGCAGGACGCCGGCAACACCAACGAGTGGCGGCTGACCGACCGGCCGTGGCGACTGCCGCACAGCTACACGCTGCAGGCGGTCAAGACCGGCTGAGCGGGAGACCGGCCTCGGGGAACCGGGGCGACAAACCCGCGCAAAACTTTCCCCCTATTCCTACTAGTTAAGTAGGTAAGCCGGATCGGCAGCGTATCCTGGGAGGGAGAGGTGATGATAACCATGACCATTCAGGAAGTCGACAAGCTCTCGTTTCTGCAGGATTGGGCGCAATGGCACGCCGAGCACGAGGCCGCGCTCGCCGACGAGCACGGCTGGCTCGCGATTACCAGCGTGAACTGGCTCACCACTGAGGCCCAGCGGTTTCTCGACGCGCCCGGTGCGTGGCTGACCGGCGCCGACGGGGTGATCGTCGTCCTTGACCGGGGCGAGGACCTGCGGGTTGGCGGGCAGGCCGCGAGCGGCCAGTACGAGTTCGAGCCGATCGCCGAGCGGGGCGGGATCAACGCCGACTCGGGCAACGCGGTGATCGAGGTCGCCAAGCGGTGCGGGCACTACATCGTCCGGCCACGGCACCCGGAGAGCGCGCTGCGGCTGAACTTCGCCGGGGTGCCGGTGTACCAGCCCAGCCAGAGCTGGGTACTGACCGGCCGGTACGTGGCCTTCGACCAGCCGCGTCCGACAACCGTCGGCTCTGTAGTAGAGGGACTGCACCACGTCTACGACTGCCCGGGGCAGGTCGAGTTCGAATATGAGGGACAGCGGCTGACGCTGACCGCGTTCAACGGGAAGTCGCCCGGCACCTACGGCCTGCTCTTCACCGATCTCACGTCGGGAGTGACCACCTACGCGGCTAACCGGTCGCTGCAGGTCGGGCCGCCCGAGGCGGATGGCTTGGTGACGCTGGACTTCAACCGGGGGGTCAACCTGCCGTGCGCGTTCACCGACTTCGCGACGTGCCCGCTGCCGCCGGCCGAGAACAAGCTGCCGATCGCGGTGGAGGCCGGGGAGAAACTGCCGTACGAGCGGATGATTAAGGACAGCCCGTTCAGGCCCGCCTAGACCCGCCCGCTTCAGGCGGTCGCGGTGACCGCCCTGATGATGCCGGAGTGCAGCCGGTGCCAGGTCACTGACCTGAAGCCGGCTGCGGCCAGCAGCTTGGTCGCGCGCAGCCGGGTCCTGGCCCGGTCGCTCCGGCCGCCGATCAGGGTCGGCAGCAGAGCCAGGGAAAACAGGTCGGCGAGGACCAGGCGGCCGCCGGGCGCGAGCACGCGGTGGCATTCGGCGAGACCGGCGGCCTGGTCGGTCCAGTGGTCGAACGAGGTCGTGCTGATCACCAGGTCGAAGCTGGCGCCGGAGAACGGCAGTCGTTCGGCGCTGCACTGGAGGTAACGCAAGCGTTCGCCGGTTGAATTGGCTGCTTCGATCATGCCCTGGGCGGCGTCGACGCCGGTCAGCTCGGCGTGCGGAAGTCTTTGCGCAAGCTGGCGGAGGAGCAGTCCGGTGCCGCAGCCGACGTCGAGTATCCGCTTGGGGGATCTGGCGCAGGCCAGCGCCAGGTCAGCGGTCCTGGCGACGACCTCGGCGTGGAACCGGCCGAGCACTCCGCCTTCATAGTCCCGGGCGCGATCATGAAAAGCCTGCACATCGCGGTACTTAGGCACGGTCAGATCTTTACCCGCTTGGCTCTGGCTCACGCCCAGCCGGATCCAGTCGGTGAAGAACCGTACGCTAGGCTCGGCTGCTTGCGGGGAATCGGCAGGTCACGGGCGTAATCGTGCAGATTGGCAGCGGCGTTGGCAAGGCGGGCGTTGGAAGAGCGATCATCTCCGGCCGTTCCCAAGCTACCGATGAGCATGCGGACGCTACTGCTGTTCGTCAGCGCGCTGGTCTTCATCGACACGGTCTTCTACACCGCGCTGACTCCCCTGCTGCCGCACTACGTGCACAGCGTCGGCCTGTCCAAGGCCGGGGCCGGGTATCTGGTCGCCGCCTATCCGTTCGGCACGCTCATCGGGGCCTTGCCTGGCGGGCTGCTGGTCGCTCGCCTGGGCGCCCGGCGCGTGGTGCTGTTCGGCCTGATCCTCATGAGCGCTTCCACGCTGCTGTTCGGCTGGTCGACGACGGAGGTGGTGCTCGACTCGGCCAGGTTCGTGCAAGGCATCGGCGGGGCGTGCACCTGGGCGGCTGGGATGGCGTGGATCGCCAGCACCGCTCCGGTCGAGCGGCGCGGTGAGCTGCTCGGCACCGCGCTCGGCGCGGCGATCGTCGGGGCACTGTTCGGGCCGGTAGTCGGGGCGATCGCGAACCAGATCGGCACCGGGCCGACGTTCTCGGCCGCGGCCGTCTTCGGGGCCGTGCTGATCGCGGCGAACTTCTGTGTCCCCGCCCCGGCCAAGACCGAGCCGCAGGGGCTGCGGGCGGCGTTCGCCTCGATCAAGGATCCCGGGGTCGCGATGGGGCTGTGGCTGACCACGGTCGCGGGGCTGGGGTTCGGCGTGCTGGACGTGCTCGCCCCGCTGCGGCTCAACCAGCTGGGCGCGAGTGCCCTGCTGATCGGAGCGACCTTTCTCGCGACGGCGGCGCTCGAGTCCGGGCTCTCGCCGCTCACCGGCCGGCTGGCCGATCGGCGCGGGCCGTATTTGCCGGTCAGGATCTCGCTGGCGGCCGGCGTGGTGCTGAGCCTGCTCGCCGCGCTGGTATCTCCTTACGGGCTGCTGATGGCGCTGCTGATCCTCGGGATGCCGTCGTTCGGGACCTTGTTCGCGCCGTCGAGCGCGCTGCTCGCGGAGTCGGCGCACCGGCTTAACCTGCACCAGGGCCTGGCCTTCGGGCTGGGCAACCTGGCCTGGGCACTGGGCCAGACGGTCGCGGCCTCCGCCAGCGGCGCGATCGCCGAAGTCACCAGCGACTTCGTGCCGTACGCTCTACTAGCCCTTGCCTGCCTGGCGACGTTGGTGCTGATGCGCGGTCGCGGGAGCGGGAAGGCGCAGACGCCCGCCGCTTTAGGGAGACTTTGAATGCTGTTCCCCACGTCGCTGGTTGGCAGTTACCCGCAGCCGGACTGGCTGATCGACCGGGCGAAGCTGGCGGGCCGGTTCCCGCCCAGGGTGCGAGCTCGGGAGCTGTGGCGAGTCGATCCGCCGTATCTGGAGGAGGCCCAGCGGGATGCGACCAGGCTCGCGATCGCTGACCAGGCCAGCGCCGGGCTGGACATCCTCACCGACGGCGAGATCGGCCGGGAGAGCTACTCCAACGCGTTCGCGACCGCGCTTGACGGGGTCGACATCGACAATCCGGGCACGGCGCTTGACCGCAGCGGGCATCCCAATCCGGTGCCGCGCGTCGTCGGGCCGATCAGCCGCCGGCACGCGGTGAATGTGGAAGCGCTGAAGTTCCTGCGGTCGCGGGCGGGGGCGACGGGTGCGGGTGCGGCGGGCAAGATCATCAAGGTCACCGTGCCTGGGCCGTTCACGATGGCGCAGCAGGCGCAGAACGAGTACTACCCGACGCTCGAGGAGGCGGCCTACGGGTACGCGGCGGCGGTGCGGGAGGAGGTCGCTGACCTGTTCGCGGCCGGCGCCGACATTGTCCAGCTCGACGAGCCGTACTTGCAGGCCCGGCCTGACCCGGCCAAGGCGTTCGGGGTGGGCGTCATCAACGCGGCGCTGGACGGTATTACCGGGACGACCGCCGTGCACTTGTGCTTCGGTTACGCGGCGATTATTCACGAGCGGCCGAGCGGCTATTCGTTCCTGCCTGAGCTGGCCGATTGCGTGGCCGACCAGATCTCGATCGAGACCGCCCAGTCCGGGCTGGACTGCTCGGTGCTGGCTGAGCTGGCTTCGGCTGGCAAGACGGTCATCCTCGGGGTGCTGAATCTCGGCGATCCCTCGGTGGAGAGCGCTGCGGTCGTGGCTGAGCGGGTGCGGCGGGCGCTGCCGTACGTGCCGGCTGCGCAGCTGGTGCTCGCGCCGGACTGCGGGATGAAGTACCTGCCGCGGGAGTCCGCGTTCGGCAAGCTTGAGGCGCTGACGGAGGCGGCCAGTCAACTGCGCGCCGGCTAGCCAGACATTCACGTACCGCTGGAACCGCTTCCGGCATCGATTCCGTGCTTCAACTGTCCAACCTAGCCGGGCTAGCACCTCGTAGAGCGCGTCTGCAATTAGCCGTGGGCGCGTCGATCCGCTGGAGCGCGGGTGGTGCCGGGATGCTGCCGCCGCTGCCGCCTGCCGGGTGCCTCCGCCCGCCGGGGCCCGCCCGCCTGGCCCCGCCCGCGGCGGGCGTGGGTGGTGCGGATGGGACGAACGTTGCGGTTGCGGTTATGCCGCCGGGCGGCGGGAAGGGCCGGGCAGATGAATATGCGGATTCATCCCCTGGTTTCAGGATGAATATGCGGATTCATCTGGAGCCGCGATGATCAAGGCTGTTGCGTACGGGGCTTGCGGTGCTGACGGGGAACGTGTGACTCACGTTGCGCCCGGAAGCGCGTTGGCCTGGCCAGCCGGGGCCTGGCTCTGGCGGGCTCAGGCGGTGCCGAAAGCGGGTGCGGCGCATGTTACCGGGCAGGAGACCACGAAAGTGATCATGTATTCCGCTAAGGGTACTCGGCGATCCCTGGCCATAATCGGAAATTGCGCATTGGCTATTGGCGCGCTCGCGCTTACCTGAAGGTGCCGGGCTGGCCGGAGCGTTTCCGTGCTCAGGACCGGCGACCTGCCGAGGGAGTCGGCGTTCGGCAAGCTGCAGGCGCTGACCGCGGCCGCCGCCGAGCTTCGGACCTGAAAATCGTCACAACTGCCTGGAACCTAGCGCCGTCCTATAAGGCGGACGCAGTGCCGAACGGGGGGCGGCACTAGGAAATCGGGCAGGAGATACGAAATGATCAAGCATTCCCCTAGGGCCGCTCGGCGTGCCCTGGCCATAGCCGGAAATTGCGCGCTGGCTATTGGCGCGCTCGCGCTGGCCGGGTGCGGCACGTCCTCGCACGAGACGGGCACGGTCCCGGCCCACCATTCTTCGGCAGCGTTTCGCTCGGCCTTGGCGACCGCGCACGGCACGCCGGCCAGCTTCTCCGTGTTGTCGATGACGTTCGTCTCCGACCTGAACGGCTATGTGCTTGGCACGGTCGAGTGCCATTCAGGCCGATGCGCTTCCGTGCTGAATACCACCGATGGCGGGGCGCACTGGGCGCGGGTCAAGGCTCCAACCGTGCATCCGGGCGGCCGCTTCAACGTATGTCCGACTCACCAGCCGTGCGTTGCGCAGATCCGGTTCGTGACGCCGCTGACTGGCTACGCGTTTGACCCGTCCTTGTTCCTGACCACGGACGGCGGGGCACACTGGCGGCAACTGCACGGGCTCAGCGTGACCTCGCTTGAGGCGGCCGGCGGCGCGGCCGGGAACGCGGTCAGGGTCGCGTCGAAGGGGCAGGGCTGCAGCGGCCAGCCGTACAAGGTGCAGTCAGCTCAGGTCGGCGCGAACACCTGGCACCTGTTGCCTGCTCCGCCCATCCTGATGATCTGCCCGCCGACGTTGTACCGGCAGGGCCAGCGACTGGCGCTCGCGGACTATGGCAACCCAGCCGGCGGCGTCCGGGCGCTGGCGGGAATCGAGGTCTCCAACAACGGCGGCGCCAACTGGAAGCACGTGGCTGACGAGTGCGGCGGCAAGGATGGTTATGCCGCCCAGGTCACGATCGCTCCCCCGAACGTGCTTGTGCTGCTGTGCCGGCACCAGATGTCCAACAGCCACGGCGACTTCGGGACCGCGTGGGTGCGGGTCTCGACCGACGATGGCGCCACCTTCGGGCCGGACCGTCAGGTCGTCGCCACGCACGGGTTCCCGACAAAGGCGGTCTTCGCCTACCAGATCGCTGCCGCCAGCGCCAGCAGGCTGATCGTGGTCGCGACCACGGCGCACGGCAGCAAGGCCTATGTCAGCCAGAACGGCGGGCGGACCTGGAAGTCCGAGCTGACCGTCGCGGGCCGCGGGGTCGATCAGAGCAGCAGCATCCTCCTGGTCGGCTTCACCGATCCGCTGACGGCGCGGATCGCCCAGGGCGGACTGGTCTGGACGACCGTCAGCGGCGGCGAGCGGTGGAAGGCCGATCAGTTCAAGAGCTAGATCGCTTGCGCACGGGCGCCGCCCCTGGCTTGGCTGCCAGGGGCGGCGCGGGCTTGTCCTGCTAGCGGCCGGTCGGGCTCGGCGTCGGCACGGGCGCGCCCGCAGTTGGCGGGCCGGCGGAGGGCTGGTGCCTGGTCTTGCCGACTTCAAGCAAGACCTTGCCCTTTGACCAGGGAATGACGTCATAGACGTACCAGTTCGACGGGGCCTTGCTGATCGTCACCTCATCGTTGCCGTGCTTCAAGGTGTGATACACAGCCACGGTTACGTGACGGGTCTTCATGAGCGTGAGCACGGCGCCGAGCCGGTGGCCGATGATGTGCAGGCCGTGCAGCGCTTCGCCGCGCGCGAACGCCGAGCCGGTTGTCTCATACTGCTCGCCCGGCTTGGCCGGCCGGCCGAACGCGACATCGGCGGTGCCGCGGAAATTGAGCGGCACCCGGATCCCGACCGGGCAGTTGCTGCCAGCACCGCCGGTGAAGCACCGACCCTTCTCAGTGATTACCTTGATGCCGGAGAAGTTGCCGGTGCCGCCGAAGTACACGGTGGTATCGACTAGCGATGGCGAGGCCGCCACCAGTTGCAGCTTGATCTTGAGACCGTGCGCCTTGAACTCGGCGTCGTATTTCTTCTGATCGGCGTACGGGTTGGTGACGATCACGTCGATGAAGTGGCCATGGTGGGTGAACGTCAGCGCGGCTCTTGCCTTGGGCAGCCCGACGTTGATCGGGCCGACGTGCTCACCCGGGCGGCCGATCAGGTTCGCGATCAGCACCGCCCCCGCGATGCCGAGCACGACCGGGGCCGCGACGAGCCAGCGACGAGTCATCGGCATGCGTGCCGTCAGCCAGCGGGCCTTGCTTCGCTGCGCTGCCGATGACCGGCTCGGCGTTGAGGTGATCGCCGCGATGAGGCCGGCGTGCGTACGGTCAGATACGAACTGGCTCACCTCCGCGTCGGAGATCGGCGAGAGCTCAGCGATCTGGTTGAGGTCATTCATGCACGGTCTCCATTCATGACATTCAAGTGAGCGGGGCCGATGCCCTTGAGCTGGCCGGTGGCCTCGAATTTGCCGGTGGCCTCGAATTTGCCGGTGGCCTCGGGCGGGCTGTTACTCTCGCTCCGGCCGACGGCCTCGGCGAACCTGGTGCGGGCTCGGTGCAGCCTGATCCTGACCGCGTTGCGGGAGCAGCCGAACACGGCGGAGATCTCGCCGTGGTCCAGTCCCTCCCAGCCCACCAGCGCGAGCAGTTCGCGATCGGCCTCAGAAAGGCTGCGGAACGCTGTCGCCACCAGAGCCAGCCGACCGGTGTACCCGGGATCGGTGTGGACCAAGGCCAGGTCACGGCTGAGCCGCTCACTCAGCTCGGTCTTCCGGCGCTCGCCCCGGTGGTAGTTAGCGAGCACCCGCCTGGCCACCCCGTACAACCAGAGCTTGGTTTCGTCGCCGGGCGGCACGTCGTCGAGACGGCGCCAGGCGGTCAGGAAAGTCTCGGCCACGACATCGGCGGCGTCCTCGCCGTTAGTGGTGCGCCGCAGCGCGTAGCCGAGGATCGGCGTGCAGTTGGTGTGGTAGATGTCCTCGAACCGGCGGCGCCGGTCATCGCCTCGGACAGCTGGCGTGTGTCTCAAGATCGCTCCCTCCGACACCCGCTACATGTCCGGACATCCCCTGGCATTTCACCGTAGCTGACCAGCGCCGCTAGAAATTGCCCGTGGTTGGGGCGGTCAGTCGCCGGTTGCTACGACACCGGCTTTCTCGATCATCAGGACCGCGGTCTTGACCGGGACTACCGGACGGTGAAGCATCCCGGCTGGCACAGAGAAGGCCTGGCGGGGGCCGAGTTCGATGGTCGGCTGGTCCTCGAGCTCGATCGTGAACAGGCCGTCCAGCACGAAGAAGAACTCATCCTGGTCATCGTGCTTGTGCCAGTGGAACTCGCCCTGCATGACGCCGAGGCGAACCACCACGTCGCCGACGCCAATCAGCGTCTGGTTGTACCAGGGGTCGGTGACCTGATCGATGACCGCCTGCACGTCCATGAGCTGCAGCGCTTCGAACATCGGTACATAGTTGATTGCGTAGTCCTGCTCGGTCACGTGGCCTCCCGGGTTACCAGTCACCGCCGAGTTGCTCCTTGGCCGCCGCGATCGTCGCCTCGGCCCGGCGGTAGAACACGAATTGCTTGATCTTCTTGCCTTCGATCAGGCCCGCCCGGGCGAGCACCTTCAGATGCTCACCGCAGGTCGGCTGACTGACCTGGAGTTTCTCGGCGATGAGCAGCGAACAGACGCCGTCGCTGATCAGATCGCCGTCACGCTGCGGCTGGAAGTGGGCCGTCGGGTCGGCCAGCCAGGACAGGATCAGCAGCCGCTTGTCGTTGGCCAGCGCCTTGACCAGGTCCACGTCCAGCACTTAGCCATTATGGCATATAGCTAATCGACTAAACACCAGGACAACGCGGCATCATTTCGCCCACGGCCGCGTGGACAAGCTAGGTTGCACGCCAATTGTATGCCGAGTATTATTCTCGACATGATGCCGGGAATGATGGAATCATGAGCGTCCCGCACGCGCTGCTCGCGCTGCTTAGCGAGGGACCTAAATTCGGGCTGCAGCTTCGGGAGGAGTTCGAGGCGAGGACCGGCGAGGTCTGGCCTTTGAACGTCGGCCAGGTTTACGCGACGAACTGGTGATGAAGGTGTTGGTGGCTGGTGGTGCTGATGCAGCAGTGGACCCGGCTGAAGGAAGACGAGGCCAGGACGGATCTGGGACTCGCCTTGGCCGTGGACGCCGAGTTGTTCCGGCTCGACGCGGTAACCCGATGGCTGGACGCGGCCGAAGCGCGGATCAAGCGAGCCACCGCCGATCCACCGAAGCAGCCTGCGCCGACGCCGGCCGGAGCGCCTCTGCTGCGCCGGGCGGTGGCAAAGCGATGAACGAACCGGAGGCGACCAAGGTTCTCGAATTGCACCACGTGTCGAAGGTGTACTCGCAGGGCACGGCCCAGGTGCGCGCGTTGGCCGGGGTATCCCTGTCCGTGCGGGGCGGCGAGATGGTGGCGGTGATGGGGCCAAGCGGTTCGGGCAAGTCGACGCTGCTCACCATCGCCGGCAGCCTGGAGGATCCCACCAGCGGTGCGGTAACCGTCGGCGGCACGAAGCTCGCTGACCTGTCGCGGGTGGCAAAGGCCAGACTACGGCGCCGCGCGATCGGCTACGTGTTCCAGGACTTCAACTTGCTGCCCGGCCTGACCGCCGTGGAGAACGTGGCCCTGCCACTCGAGCTCGACGGCGTTGCCGTCCGGCAGGCTCGCGCAGCCGGGATCGCGGCGCTTGAATCGCTCGGCCTGGCCGACCGGGGGCGCCGGTTCCCCGACGAGCTGTCCGGCGGCGAGCGGCAACGGGTCGCGATTGCCCGCGCGCTGGTCGGGGACCGTCAGCTACTGCTTGCCGACGAACCGTCCGGCGCGCTTGACTCGGTGAACGCCGAGGAAGTGATGCGGCTATTGCAAGAGGCGTGCGAGCGGGGTGTGGCGGCGGTAGTAGTGACGCACGACGCGCAACTGGCCTCGTGGGCTGACCGCGTGATGTTCCTGCGCGACGGGCAGGTGACCGGGCAGACGGCCCCGCCGGTCGGACCAGAGTCGCTGCTCACCCCTGGCCAGCGGCCATGAGCACCGCGCTGCGCGAACTCCCGGACCTGGCCGTTGCCGACCATGGCGGCATGGTCGCCCGCCGGGCGATGATCCGGTGGGCGTGGCGCCTTTCCCGGCGCGAATGGCGCCAGCAGATTCTGGTCGTGATGCTGCTAGCGATCGCGGTAGCGGGCACGATCATCGGGGTTACCGTGGCGGTGAACGCCCCGACCGACCTGAATACGGCGACACATGGGACCGCGACCAGTGCGGCCCTCTTGCCTGGCGCCGATCCGCATCTGGCCGCCGACATCGCCTCAATCCGGCGGCAGGACGCGACCGGCCCGGTCGAGCTGATCGAGAACAAGACGGTTCCCGTCCCCGGCTCAGTGGCCACGGCCGACCTGCGGGCGCAGGACCCGCACGGTCGCTACAGCGAGCCGATGCTGGCGCTGGTCTCCGGCCGCTATCCCCGCGGGCCCGGTGAGGTCGCGGTGACGAGCGGGGTGGCCGCTCAGCTCGGCCTGCGGACCGGCGGCCGGTGGCGAGTGGACGGCCGGTCGCTCCGCGTCACCGGCCAGGTCGAGAACCCGGCCAACCTGCGGGATCAGTTCGCGCTGCTGCCCCCAGGTCAGCTCACCGATCCCAGCAGCGTGACCGTGCTCTACAACGCCAGGCGCTGCTTGACCGCCGGATGCGCGCAGGCCAGGTTGCATCTGCCGGGCGGCGCGAAGCGTGAGATCGACCAGCCCGTCGTCCGCAATGCCCCGGTCAGCCTGACTCCGGCAGACGGGGTGCTCGTGCTTGGCGCCTTCGGCCTGATCTTCATCGGCCTGGTGGCGGTAACCGGATTCACCGTGATGGCACAACGCCGGCAGCGGGCCCTGGGCATGCTGGTCGCGGTCGGCGCCACCGACCGCGACATTCGGCTCGTCATGATTGCCAGCGGTGCCACCGCCGGCGTCGCCGGGGCGCTGGCCGGCGCCGTCCTCGGCCTGGGCGGCTGGCTCGGCTACGCCCCACGGCTGCAGGCAAGCGTCGCGCACGTAATCGATCCGTTCGCCATACCCTGGCTGCCGGTCACGATCGCGATGGCGATGGCCGTGGCGACCGCCATGGCTGGTGCCTGGCGTCCCGCTCGCACGGCCGCCCGGGTCCCGGCCATGACCGCCATGTCCGGGCGGTCATATCGTCGTCCGGAGGTCGGGCGCCGCCTTGCAGTGGTTGCCTGCGCCCTGCTCGCCGCCGGGCTTGGCCTGCTGGCCGCCTCAGGCGGATGGGCGCGGCTTGGCGTTAACGGCGGGTCACTCGGCTGGGCCGCGGCCATCGCCTACGGCGGCATCGACACGCTGCTGCTCGTCGGCGGCCTGATCGCGACCGTCCTCGGCGCCCTGCTTCTCTCGCCGCTGGTCGTCGGGCTGCCCGCGGTGATCGCCGGCCCGGCGCCGGCCGCAGTCCGGCTCGCCGTACGTGACTTGGGCCGCCACCGAACCCGGTCGGGGGCCGCGCTGGCCGCGGTCACCTTCGCCGCCTTCGGTGTCGTGCTCACCGGCATTCTGACCTCGGCCAGCTACGCCAACCCGCTGACCTACGCCGGTCCCAACCTCGCGCCGAACCAGTTGATTGTGTACGAACCGCACAGCCTGTTCCAAGGTGCCGCTTACACCCAGACCATCCCGCCGACCCCGGCTCAGCAGCACGCACTGGCGAACTCGGTGCGAGTCCTGGCGACCAGGCTGCACGCAAGGTTCGCGATCGAGCTTGTCGCGGCCGGGCGGCCGAACCCGTCCCCGTTCAAATCGAGCAGCCCGACCAACCAGCAGGCCACGCTGTGGCAGGCGGTCAGCACCGGCACCGTTCCTCGGGAGAAGGCCATGCTCCAGGACAGCTCTAACTATGCCGGCACCTTGTACGTCGCCACTCCCGCCCTGCTGCGCGCCTTCGGGATCAAGCCCGGCCAGGTCAGCCCGGACGCTGACGTCCTCACGACCCGCGCCGGGCTGCCTTCGGTGCCGGACCTGGAACTTCTCGGCCAGGGCGACATCATCACCCACATGCAGCCGGTCGGTCACGAGGTCTCGGAGACCCACCTCTGCCCGCCGAGCAGTTGCATTGCTCACCCGCGGATCCAGGTCGTGACCGGCCTGCCGGCCGGCACCTCAGCGCCGAGCACCATCATCACCGAACACGCGGTCCGCGCTCTTGGCCAGCAACTGATACCCGACGGCTGGCTCATCCAGACCTCAGCGCCGCTCACCCCAGTGCAGATCAGCGCCGCTCGGCTGGCGGCGGCTAAGGCAGGCAGCCGGATCGAGACGGCCAGCGGACAGCCGTCAGGGGCGCAACTCAAGGGCTGGGCCATCGTCGTCGGCCTGCTGATCGCCCTGACCGTGCTGGTGATGACCGCCGGGCTCGTCCGCGCCGAAACGGCCAGCGACCTGCGCACTCTCACCGCCGCCGGAGCCGGCCCGGGAACCCGCCGCGCTCTTGCGGCCGTCACCGCTGGCATCCTCGGCCTGCTCGGCGCGCTGCTTGGCACGGCCACCGCCTATCTCGCCGTCACCGCCTGGGCGCACGCAAGCCTGGCCAGCACGCTTAACCCGGTGCCAGTTGCCGACCTGGCCGCCATCCTGGTCGGCCTGCCGCTGGCGACCGGGGTGGCGGGCGGTCTGCTTTCCGGACGCCAGCCACCTGCCATCGCCCGGCAGCCACTCGAGTAAGGCGGCTAGTCGCCGAGTTCGGTGCGGCGGCGGGTGACGAAGTCGTCGAGTTCGGCTCGGATCGCGTCGTCCAGCGGCGGCTGGACGTATTCGTCCAGTTTCTTCGCGGCGATGTCGGCTGCCCGCGCGGTCGCGTCCTTGCCGCCAAGCTTCAGCCAGCGCTCGTAGTTGGCGGTCGAGGACAGCAGTGGCCGGTAGAAGCACTCCCTGAACCGCCCCATCGTGTGCTCGGCGCCC
>DASYAT010000308.1:0-42873 GCA_036501205.1 Streptosporangiaceae bacterium
TCATCGGGTCCCTCAGGACCTCCGAAAGACACGAGAAGAAACGCATTGTCGCGCGGCATGCTGCCCATCCAACCAGGCTCCGCCGGGCCACACATACCGACGGCGCGCACTTCCGGCTGACGCTTGCCAGGGGCTAGAAGGTCACCAGCGGCCGGCCTCCGCCATCGTCCTTCCCCGTCGCCTCGCCCCGTCGCTCCTCTACGGCCGGCTGCGGACGGCCAACCCAGCCTCCAGCCCAGACGTCTGACTGTCGCTTTGCTAAAAGCCAGGGCTGCAGCGATGCACTTCATACGTCAGCTCGGATGCCGGAGTGATCGCTGTGACTGCTGTGGCTGTTGTGACTGCTGCGATCAGGCGTATCACTCAACTTAAGTTGATCTTGAAAAGGATCCGGGAACCAGGGAGGCGCGACGGCTAAATCGCCGTGATCACGCAACGGCCACTGCGGCACCGCACCCCGACATCGAGATACTTCCCGCTGGTCAGCGCGGCGGTTGCTGCTCGGCGCGGAGCATGCTCAGACCTGCACGTTCAGCTTGAACGCTAGCGGTAGTTGGCGGCGTACTGGGCGGCCAGGCCCAGGACCTCGTTTACGTACCAGTCGGCGTGGTTGTAGGCGAAGATCGCCTGCCGCAGGCCCGCTTGAGTACCGCTGGAGGCTCCGGCCGCGCACAGGTACCTGGCGGCCGATGGCACCGCGTCGAATGGGCTCATGATGTCGGGCGTCCCCGTCTGGCCGAATCCGTCGATACCCCAGGTGGCCCACGTCGACGGCAGGAACTGCATGGGGCCTAGGGCTCCGGCGGTGGACGGCCCTACGTCGCGGCCGTCGCCGCTTTCGATCTGGCCGATCGCAGCGAGCACCGTCCAGGACATCGCGGAACAGTACTTGGCCGCCGAGGCCTGGAATAGCTGCAGGTAGCTGGAGATGCTCTTCGAGGTAGGAACAGTGGGGGTGATCGGCTTCAGGCCGCGCAGGCTGACCAGGTGCGCACCGCTCTTGAGCACGGTCGCGACCTTGGTCATCAGATCACTTATGGCCAGCGCGGGCGCACTGATCAGGGCCGCGACCTGGTGCACCAGTCCGAGCTTGCGCGAGATGGCCTGGTTGACCACGAGATCGACACCGGTCACGTCGAGCGGAGCGGCGCCGCCGAACCGCGCCTGTACCGCCGACGCGCCGGTCAGCCGATAGCTCGCCTTTCCGGTCAGCGTGAGCCTGGCCGCCGCGCTCGTCTCCGCAATGAAGTCCCCTTTCGCCAGCCTGGTCCACAGCCTCTGGTCGGAGGCGGCGAGCAGCGGCACCCACGACCTGAACTGACCCGGGTTCACGCCGATCACGCTCGCCGACGCGCCGCCCACGCTGATCTGCGCGCCGTCGAAGGAGATCATCTTCCTGACGCCTTTGATCGCCCGGAGCTTGGCCAGCTCGGCCGGGGTCAGTCCCTTCGGCAGCACGATCAGCAGGTCAGGAACGACAATGCCGCGAAGCGGCGACCTGACGGCCGTGAGCGCCGTGTTACCCGCGCCAGGCGCGACGACTTTCCCGCCGTCTGCGCTTTCCGGCCCTGGCCTGCTGCCGGTGAGCTGCCAGCCGGTGACCGCGATGACTATCGCCGATCCGGCGATGACGGCCCCGGCCGAGGTCAGCAGTGATCGCCTGCTTCGCCGCCACGGCGTGCCAGTGAGAGAGCGGCCAAGCCGCAGCAGTGGTCTCATGGTGCTCTTACTTTAACCCAGCAGGTCTAGCTGAGACCGGGAGGAACGGCGGGTCGCTGAAACCCTCCCCCTGGTGGACAAACCACCTGGACCGTCCCGATACGGTCTGCTGGGGAGGTTAGCAGGGATGACACGGGTGGATGCGCGGGCCGATGACCGCGGCCATGAAGCTCAGGTCATCCGCCGGAACCTCTATCTGAGCCTGCTGCGCACGCCGGGCGCGCTGGCGTTCTCCGCGAGCGGCTTCGTCGGCCGGATGTCGATGTCCATGTACGGGCTCGGCACCGTGCTGCTGATCGCGTCGATCACCGGACGGTACGGCCTCGCGGGCACCGTCGCCGGTGCCGGGTCGATCGGGTACGCGGTGCTCAGCCCGTACATCGCCCAGCTGGCTGACCGGTTCGGGCAGCGCAAGGTGCTGCTGATCCAAGTCGCCATCTTCACTGTCGCCAGCGTTTCGTTCATCGGGCTGGCCGACCTCCGGGCCCCGTTCGGCGTCCTGCTGGTCACCGGGGCGGTCGCGGGCGGCTTCATGCCGTCCACCGGCAACATGGTCAGGACGCGGTGGAGCGGGCTGCTGAGCGACGATCAGCAGCGGCTGCACGGCGCGTTCGCACTGGAGTCGGTGAACGACGAGCTGATCTTCGTGGTCGGTCCCGCCCTGGTCACGCTGCTGGCCACCCAGGTGGCCCCGGTCAGCGGGATCGGCACCGCGGCCGGGCTCGCGATCATCGGAACCACGCTCTTCGCGCTGCAGCGGCGCACCGAGCCCGCGCCCAGGCCACGGCCCGAGCACCACTCGGACCGATCCAGGCGGCCGAGCCTCCCGGCGCCCGGGCTGGTCACGCTGTCGCCGGCGTTTCTGTTCCTCGGCGCGATGTTCGTCACGGTGGATCTCAGCTCAGTCGCGTTCGCCACTCAGCTCGGGCACCGGCCGCTGGCCGGCCTGATCCTGGGCACCTACGCCCTGGGCAGCGCGATCGGCGGTCTCTGGTACGGATCGAGGAGCTGGCGGGCGCCGGTCGGCCGCCGGTTCATCACCACGGCCGCGCTGGTGGTCGCCGGGGCGACTGCCTTCATCTTCATGCCTAACCTGCCCGCGCTCGACGGCACCTGCCTGATCGCGGGGCTGTCCATCGCACCGACGCTGATCGCGGGCTATGCGATCCTTGAGCGGCAAGCGGTGCCGCACCGCCGGACCGAGGCGATGGCCTGGCTCGGGTCGACGATCTCGGTGGGCGTCGCGTGCGGCTCGGCGATCGCCGGCCATCTGCTTGATGTCTACGGCGCCAGGGCGGGCTACATCTTCGGCGCCAGCTGCGGGACGATCGCGGTGCTGATCTGCCTGGCCGGACGGCGCAAGCTGGAGGTGATGCCTGCTCCGGCTCCGCAGGCTGACCTGGGAGGACCACATGACCTGGCATAACTGGGCGGGCAATGTCACCGCCGCGCCGAAGCGAGTTCGGATGCCAAGGTCGGCGGCCGAGGTCGCCGATGAGGTCACCAAGGCCGCCGGCGACGGCCTGCCGATCAGGATGGCCGGCACCGGTCACTCGTTTACCCCGACGGTCTGTACCGAAGGGGTGCTGCTGCGCCCGGACGGGCTGACCGCGATCCGGTCGGTCGATGCCGCCGCCGGGCTGGTCACCGTCGAGGCGGGCTGCCCGGTGCACGTGCTCAACGACGCGCTGCACGCCCGGGGCCTGTCGCTGACCAACATGGGCGACATCGCGGTGCAGACCGTGGCCGGCGCGACGCAGACCGGGACCCACGGCACTGGCCGGGCCAGCGGCGGCATGGCGGCCCAGATCGCCGGGCTCGAGCTAGTGCTGGCCGACGGCAGCCTGGTCACGGTGTCGGCGGACGAGCCGGCCGACGGCCTTCCTGACGGCCTGTTCGACGCCGCCCGGGTAGGGCTTGGCGCCCTCGGGCTGGTGACGGCGGTGACGTTCAGGGTCGAGCCGACGTTCTTGCTTCACGCCCGCGAAGAGCCGATGCGCTGGTCAGAGGTGATCTCCAGGCTGCCCGAGCTGACCGCTGACAATGAGCACTTCGAGTTCTACTGGTTCCCGCATTCCGAGGGTTGCCTGACCAAGCGGAACAACCGGTCAGACGGTCCGGCCCAGCCGCTGCCAGGCTGGCGGCACTGGCTGGACGATGAGTTCTTGTCCAACTCGGTGTTCGGCGCGACCAGCAGGCTCGGCCAGCTCGCCCCGGTCACGATCCCCAGGGTGAACGCGGCCGCCAGCAAGGCACTGAGCGCACGCAGTTATACCGACGCGCCGTTCCGGGTCTTCACCAGCCCTAGGCGGGTGCGGTTCAAGGAGCAGGAGTACGCGATCCCGGCCGGGCACCTGGCCGCCACGCTCGCCGAGGTGCGGGCGCTGTTCGACCGCAAGGACTGGCGGATCAGCTTCCCAATCGAGGTCAGGATCGCGGCGGCCGACGAACCGTGGCTGTCCACCGCCTACGGCCGGGACAGCGCTTATATCGCCATCCACGTCTTCCACGCCGCGGCGCACGCCGATTACTTCCGCGAGGTCGAGGCGATCATGACCGCGGTGGACGGCCGGCCGCACTGGGGCAAGATGCACACCAGGGACGCCGAGTACCTGCGAGGCGTCTACCCGAGGTTCACTGACTTCGTCGCTGTTCGCGACGCCGTCGACCCCGACCGCCGGTTCGGCAACGACTACCTCAAGCAGGTACTCGGGTCCTAGCTCCTCACTTGTCTTGCGGCCCGATGTCTTGCGACACGGCCTAGTTGGTCGGGATGTACGGGCGCATCATCTCGTTATCCTCGTGGTCGAGGATGTGGCAGTGCACCATGTAGGCCGGCCCCTTGGTCGGATCGAACGAGTAAAGGTTCTGGCCTGGCTTGACCGCGCCGACCGCGACCGCCTGCGGAGCCCAGCGGATGACGAACCGGTTGATGAAGCCAGGGAATGTCTTGACGGTGTCCTTCCAGCCGGCCTCATTGGGGTTCGGCGGGATCGGCGGGCCGCTGAAGAACGGGCTGAAGGCGGGGTTGCCGCCAATCGCCCTGTCGGCGTTCCGAGTGAAGTAGTTTCCCGGCGGCCCGTAGCCGGGGATGATCGTGCCCGGGTCATAGACCACCGGGCTCCAGCTGCCGTCGGCCGCTTCGCCGTTGAACGTGCCGCCTGGGAAGGCCGCCGCCCACGTGTCCAGGTAGGTCGGCTGCCCGGTGTTCGGGTCGATGACCACCGGCTGGCGGTTGACCAGCTGGAACTGGATCAGGTGGATGTGAATCGGATGCGCGTCGACGGTGGTATTGAGGAACTCCCAGACCTCAGTCGAGCCGACCCGCGGGGTCTCGGTCATCCACAGGCCCTGACCAAACTGATCCTGGGTCGAACCGGGGATCGGGGTGAATCCGCCGCCGTCGCGGCGGCCGTTCCACTTGCTGTTGTTGATCAGGTCCTCGACCGGCGTGCCGGCCGTGTTACCGCCAGCGTCGGTAGGAGCCTCGAACTCGAACAGCACAAGCTGGCGGGTCGCGCTCGGCGTGACGCCGGCCGCGAGCGTCCCTGCCGCCGGGTTCACCAGCCGGACGATCTTCGGCTCCTGGTTCCTGCCGCCGCGCAGCGGCTGGCCGCTGGCCGGATTGTAAGTCGTGTCCCGGCTGGATAGCGGCAGGCAGACCTTGAATTGCATGACCTGGCGAGTGGGGTCGTTCGGGTCGAGCGGGTCGCCGCTGGGGAACGGAACCTGACCGTCGTTGGTCAGCGTGAATGTCTTGCCAGCCATCCCGGCGAAGTCGATGATGATGTCCGCCCGCTCGGACGGGGCCAGGAACAGCCGCGTCGTCGGCGACGGGTCATCGTTGTTGACCGGCTCAGGCTGCCCGAGCAGCTTGACCGGAGCGTCGAGCAGGCCGCCGTCGGTGCCGATCTGGTACATAGCCGGTCCGGTCGCGCCACTGGCGTCATCAACCAGGCCCATCCGGACGAACCGCGCGTTGCTGCCGTTAACGAACCTGAACCGGTACCGGCGCGGCTCGACGTTCAGGAACGGCCAGGTCCGGCCGTTGACCAGCATCGTGTCGCCGAAGAATTCCGGAATCCAGAACGGGTGGATCTGCGGGTTGCTCGGCGGGCCGTCGACCAGGGACGGGTTGGCGTTGCTGTCGGGGAACAGCAGCTGGCCGTTGGTGTCGAACTGGCGGTCCTGGATCATCAGCTCGATTTCCTGGTTGCCGGCCGGCAGCCCAAGGGGGTTGCTGGCCAGGCCGGTGTCGAACTGATCCCTGATGAAGTAGAACGCGGCCAGCCCAGAGAAGACGTTGATGCGCGTGATTCCCAGCGAGTGGTCGTGGAACCACAGGGTCGTGGACTGCTGGCGGTTCGGGTACTGGTAGATGGCCGAGTTCGCAGAGGTTGGTGACGCGGTGGAGTATCCGGGACCGTGCAAGCCGGTGTTGGTGAACCAGCCCTCGGGCACGCCGTCTGAAGTGGACTGGTCTTCGCCGCCGTGCAGGTGCACCACGGTCGGGATCGGCCCGGTGTACGGCGTGAACGGGTGACCGGCATTGAGCGGGTCGGCCCAGTGGATCGTCTGGTCGATGGTCAGGTAACCGCGCAGCACCGGGTTGGTCGGCAGGTTGTTCACGTACTTGATCGTGGTCGTGGTGCCCTGCTGCGCCTGTACGGTCACGCCTGGCCACTGCGGCGAGCCGCCGCTGCCGCTCGGGGAGATGGCGTAACCCCACAGGAACGTGCCCTTCTTGAAGGGGCTCGCCAGCGAACTGTAGAAGGCGTCCGGCAGCACGAACTGCTGGAACTCATCCATGACCGCTTGGACCGACGACGCCGATACCCGACGGCCGACGAAGGTGGGCAGCGGGGTGACGAACTTCGACAGCGTGCTGCCGTCTAAAGCGGTCTGCGGTACCTGCACCGAGGCGCTGGCGGTCGTGAGCACCAACCGCGAGCCGCCGAGCTTGATGGCGGCTCCCGCGCCGGCCAGGGCCCCGATCTTCATCAGGTCTCGGCGGCCGAGGCCGGTGGGTCTAGTAGGTTCATCCATTGCTGATCCTTCCTTCAGTTGTGAGCTCGATTCGGAGAGGCCTGGCGGCGGGTGAGCCACAGCAGGCCAGCGAAGATCACGGGCAGCCCGACGGCTTGTCCGGCGAGCGCGTCCTGCGCGGCGGAGGCGAGCTGGTAGCCGAACGGCGGCTGCACGACCACCCCGTAGACGGTGGATAGGTGAGCGTGGACGAGATGCTGCAGGTGCACGGCGGTCAGGCCGTTCGCGTAAGTCACCAGGCCGTTCGCCTGGCTGGCGACCCCCGCCAGGAACCACCCGATCGCCAGGGCTAGCGCTGTCGCGCCGATGCTGACCACCGCCCGCACGACCACGTCAGGCTCGCCCGTCAGCCGGCCGCTCAGCTTGCTGGCGGTCCGCAGGCCAACGCAGATCGCCGCCGCGGCCAGCGGAATCGCCATCAGCAGGTAGAGCACGCCGCCGCCGACCCAGGACACCGCTACCGGAGGCGCGCCGCCGTGGTCATGACCGGCATGTCCAGCGTGCCCGGCGGCGCCCGCGACCGGCGCGACCGAGGGGGCCAGGCTGTCCACGGCGTAGTGCGCGAACCAGGCGGGCACCAGCAGGACGGCGAGCACCAGCGTGATCACGCAGGCCTGAGCGAAAACGCCGGAAGTATCCTGGCCGATGCCCAGCTTGCCGCTGAGCCAGCCGCCGGCCCAGATCGCGGCCGCAGCGAACGGCACGGCGAGCACCACATCGACCGCCCAGTGCACGACCTGGCCAAGAGGCGACGCGGCGAAGGTGGCCGGCGTCGTATGCAGGATCTGGTCAAGGCCGATCACCGCGCAGCAGACCGCGATCGTCAGCGGGACGATGCTGTTCGACCGACGGCGTCGGCCAGTCTCGGTGGCTAGGCCAGGCTCGGCCGGCCGGCACAGGTCCGCAGACGTCATATTCCCGCTCCTCAAGCCGTCAGGGATGCTGCCGCAAAAGGCATGGCTAAAGCCGCTCACGCCATTAATGGCAGGAATAATTACCCGATGCGCCTTAATTTAAGGATTTAAACAGTGCTAGACATGCCGGTCAATGCCCTTAATCCCCTAGTGGAATTCCGTCGGCATTTCCGGCCAATTCCCACTAGTGGAAATTGCGGCCGATCGAACCCCTAGGCGTCATCACCGGCCAGCCGGGGCAGAATCATTAGGTGCGATTCCTTACCCAAGCTGCTCATGACCTCACCTACAGTGATGTGTTCCTCGTGCCGAACCGGTCCGCTGTCTCGTCGCGTAACGACGTGGACCTGCGCTGCACGGACGGTACCGGGACCACCATCCCGATCGTGGTCGCGAACATGACCGCGGTAGCCGGCCGGCGAATGGCCGAGACGGTCGCCAGGCGCGGCGGCCTGACCGTACTGCCGCAAGACATACCGGTCGATGTCGTCGCCGACGTGATCTCCTGGGTCAAGGCGCGGCACCTCGTCTACGACACCCCGCTCACGCTAGGGCCGCAGGCGACCACCGGGCACGCGCTGAGCCTGCTGCCGAAGCGGGCGCACGGCGGCATCGTGGTGATCGCCGACGGCCGGCCGGTCGGCGTCGTTACCGAGGCGGACTGCACCGGGGTGGACCGGTTCACCCAGCTGGGCCAGGTCATGTCGAGCGAGCTGCTGACCTTGCCGGCCGGGGTCGACCCCGAGCAGGCCTTCGGCTTGCTCCAGGCCGGACGGCACAAGCTCGCGCCGGTGGTCGACGGCACCGGTGCGTGCGTGGGAATACTCACGCGCACCGGGGCGCTGCGGGCGACGATCTACTCCCCCGCGACCGACGCGGCCGGTCAGCTGCTGGTCGGTACGGCGCTCGGGATCAGCGGCGATGTGGCCGGCCGGGCCAAGCAGCTGCTCGACGCGGGCTCCGACCTGCTGGTCATCGACACGGCGCACGGCCATCAGGAGAAGATGGCCTGGGCTATCGAAGCGGTCAGGTCGGTGAGCCCGTCGGTGCCTGTAGTGGCTGGCAACGTGGTCACCGCCTCCGGCGTGGCCGATCTGATCGAGGCGGGCGCCGACATCGTCAAGGTCGGCGTCGGGCCCGGTGCGATGTGCACGACCAGGATGCGGACCGGGGTAGGCCGGCCGCAGTTCAGCGCGGTGCTCGAATGCGCCACGCAGGCCCGCCGGATGGGCAAGCACGTCTGGGCCGATGGCGGCGTCCGGTATCCGAGAGATGTCGCGCTGGCGCTGGCCGCCGGGGCGTCCGCGGTCATGGTCGGGTCCTGGTTCGCCGGAACGTGCGAGTCGCCGGGAGACGTGTTCCGTGATCCTGAAGGGCGGCTCTATAAGGAAAGCTTCGGCATGGCCTCGGCCCGCGCCGTGCGGTTGCGCACGGCGGCCGACTCTCCGTTTGAGCGGGCCCGCAAGGAGCTGTTCGAAGAGGGCATCTCCAGTTCCAGGATGTACCTTGACCCGGTCAGGCCCGGGGTCGAGGACCTGATCGACGCGATCATCGCCGGGCTGCGCAGCGCGTGCAGCTACACCGGCGCCGCCGATCTCGCCGAACTGCACGACCTCGCGGTGATCGGCACCCAGAGCGCGGCCGGCTACACCGAGGGCATGCCGCTGCCGACCGGCTGGTAGTCTCCGGCCGGGTTAGTCTTGTGTCCGGGCCGGCCACCCCGCCCGCCCGGCAACAACCTTGGAGTGCCATGCCAGCCATTCCGGCCGCCATTCGCGCGTCCTTTCTGGCGACTCTGGCCGTGCTGACGGTCGTCGGCGTCACGCCGGCGGCAACGGCCAAGGCAGCGGCAGCGGCCCGGCCCGCGAGCGCTCACGTCGACGCCGCGGCCGGCGAGCTGATCAACCTGAGCGCGCACAAGGAACTGTGGGGCCGCGAGCAGAAAGCGCAGCGGCCGGTCGCCAGCATCACCAAGGTGATGACCGCGCTCGTCGTGATCAGGGCCGGCGATCTGCGCCGGCGGATCAGGATCAGCTCGGCGGATGTCGAATACGCGGCCAGCCATGACGCCTCGAACGCCGGATTGCACGCCGGCGACGTGCTGACCGCCAGGGCGCTGCTGTACGCCATGCTGCTGCCTTCGGGCGCCGACGCCGCGATCGCGCTGGCCGACAGCTACGGACCCGGCGTCACGGCCTTCGTGCGCAAGATGAACACGCTGACTCGCAAGCTGGGCATGACCGCGACTCACTTCACGAACTTCGACGGCCTGCTGTCCTCAGACGTCTCGACTCCTGGCAACCTGCTGAGACTGGGCAAGGCCGCGATGGCCCAGCGGGCCTTCCGCAACGTGGTCAAGCGCAAGTGGTACACGCTGCGGGCCTGGCCGCACCGGCATCACTACTTCTGGCGGAACACCAACCTGCTGCTCAGGCGGTATCCGGGCGTGATCGGCATCAAGACCGGGTGGACCCCGGATGCGGGCGAATGCCTGCTGTTCGAGGCGACGCATCGTAAGAAGACGCTGATCGGCGTGGTCCTCGACAGCGCGGCCACCAACTCAGGCTTCACGTTCGTCGACGCGGCCCGTCTGCTCAACTGGGGATTCGGCCTGCATGTACCGATACCGCCGCCCACTCCGCCGCCAGTGACACCGAAGCATGCGGCCGGCGGCTAGCACTACTCTCGGTGGCATGACTGCACCAGCCGCGCCATCCCTGCCCGTGGCCGCCGGACCCGGCCCGCAGGTGCTGATCGTCGAAGACGATGTCGGCATCGCGACTCAGCTGGTACGCGGCCTGGTCAGGGGCGGTTACCGGGTCGAGCACGTGACGACCGGCCAGGAAGCGCTGGCGCACGGCCTGCCCGATGTCGTGCTGCTCGACCTTGAGCTGCCAGACGGCGACGGCGTGAACGTATGCCGGAAGCTGCGCCAGCGCACCGATATCGCGATCATCGTGATCACGGCCTACGGCGAGGAGAGCGACCGGGTCAACGCGCTGGACGCCGGGGCCGACGACTACCTGGTCAAGCCCTTCGGACTGGCCGAACTGCAGGCCAGGATCCGGGCCGTGCTTCGCCGGGTCAGACCGGGGGGCGAGGTGATCAGGCACGGACCGCTGGTGGTTGACCTGCGGACGCAGAAGATCACCGTCGAAGGGCGGGAGATCGCGCTGACGCCCAAGGAGTTCGACATCCTCGAGTGCCTCGCGGCCGATCCCGGGCGGGTGATGACCCGCCAGGAGGTGCTCGAGTCGGCCTGGGACGCGCACTGGTACGGGCCGACGAAAGTGCTCGATGTGCACGTAGCGGCCCTGCGCCGCAAACTCGGCCTGCCGGGCCTGATTGAGACTGTCTACGGACGCGGGTATCGGCTCGGCGATGTCTGATGGCCCGCCGGATCGCCCTGATCGTCATCGCACTGGTGGTGGTGCTGCTCGGCATCGTGGCCGTACCGCTCGGCCTGCGTACCGCTAACCAGGACAGGGCCGACTTCAAGCACCAGACCGCGACGGAAGCCGCAGCGGTCGCCAGCGTTGCCGAGGAGCAGCTCGATGACAACGCGTCCGTGCTCGCGCTCCGGCAGTCGATCTCCGAGCTGCGCAGGCGCGGCGATCAGGTCGCGGTCTTCACCAGTTCGGGCCGGTGGCTCGCGGGCGACAAGTCGGTCCTCGGGGTATCTCGGCGACTCATCGGCCGGGCGCTAGCCGGGACGACCAGCTACACCTGGCCGGCCGAAGACCGCCTGACGGTGACCATGCCGGTGGTGAAGGACGAGAGCAGCGCCAGCATCGGCGCGGTGGTGCTCACGAGGCCGACCGGCTGGCTCGACCACCGGCTGGCCACGCTCTGGGCCTGGCTGGCCCTGGTCTCCGTGGTCGGCCTGGTCGCCGCCGGGCTGACCGCGACCTGGCTGGCCCGGTGGGTCAGCCGGCCGCTGGGCGGACTTGAGGCCGCCGCCCGCCGGCTCGGCTCAGGCGAGCTCAGCGCCCGGTCCTCGGCCGGCACGGGACCGCCGGAGGTGCGCCGGCTGGCCGCTAACTTCAATTCCATGGCGGGCCGGCTCGAAGCCCTCGTCTCCGGGCATCAGGCGATGATGGCCGACGTCTCCCATCAGCTGCGCACCCCGCTCGCCGCGCTCAGGCTCAGGCTCGACGTGCTCGCCTTGCAGGCGCCGGAGCCGCTGGCCGACGAGTTGGCCGGAGCGCAGGACGAGGTCGCCAGGCTGTCCAGGATGGTCGACGGGCTGCTGGCCGTGGCCAGAGCGGAGAACGTCACCAGCGCCCAGGTCCTGGTGCAGGTGGACGTGGTGATCGGTGACCGGGCGGCCGCCTGGCTGCCGGCCACCGACGAGCGGCCGGTCCACCTTGAGGTCACGGTCGCAGAACCGGTCACCGCCAGGCTCGGGGAAGGTCATCTGGAGCAGGTGCTCGACAACCTGCTCGCCAATGCGCTCGAAGCGGTGCCGGTCGGCGGGCATATCCGGGTTAGCGCGGTCGCCGGCGGGACGACGATCCGCATCACGGTGGCCGATGACGGCCCAGGAATGAGCGAACAGCAGCGCCAGGCTGCCCTGCGCCGGTACGTGACCGCGACGCCCGGCGGCACCGGGCTTGGCCTGGCGATCGTGCACCGGCTGGTGACGTCTGACGGCGGCACGATCACGCTGTCCGACACCGCGGGCGGGGGCCTGACTGTCACCCTGGACCTGCCCGCCGCACCGCGCGACCGGCCGTCCTGGCGATCGGGACCGATTCTGAGCCAGGCGAGCGATATTAAACAGGTCTGAACGTTTCCTGAACCGTATACGGGGCCTGGATCGTGAATCCTTGTGAGACTTAGCGTCAATCATCGCGAGGAGGTAGCCGGATGCGCTGGTCGCCGGAGCCCGCTATCGTGCGCCGGGATGATCTCCTGGCCCGCACCCGCCGCGTGTCGCTGCTCGTGGCGGGCGCGGCGACGGCCGCGTCGATCGGCCTGGCGACGGTTCTCGGCCTGTCGATTCCCGGCAAGGCCGCCACCACCACGGGCAACCAGGCCCCGGCCCCGAGCCCAGCCCCGACCCCGGCCGGCTCGCATCACGGCCGGGCCGGCCACCACGGCACCAGCGCCAAGCACGGCACTGGCACCAAGCACGGCACCAAACACGGCGCCAAACACGGCGCCAAGCACGCCCATCTGGCTCCGCCAACGCAGCCGCCGTCGAGTTCAAGCGCACCGCCGGTCACCTCGTCGGGTGGTTCGTGACCACCGCGCACGTGCTCTGGTACCTCACCAGGGCCACGGGCATCGTCGCGCTGATCTTGCTGACCGGCACGATCGTGCTCGGCGTCATCGGCACCGCCCGGGCAGCCTCGCCGCGCTGGCCCCGCTTGCTCACCGCCGGGCTGCACCGGAACCTGGCGCTGACCGCGACCGGCCTGGTGGCCGTGCACGTCGTGACGACGGTGACCGATCCGTTCGTCTCGATCAGCCTGGTGGCCGCGTTCGTGCCGTTCGCCTCCGCTTACCGCCCGATCTGGCTGAGCCTCGGCGCGGTCGCCTTCGATCTGATGCTCGCGGTGCTGATTACCAGCCTGCTCAGGGACCGGCTCAGTCACCGGGCCTGGCGGGCCGTGCACCTGCTGGTGTACATATGCTGGCCGGTCGCGCTCTGGCACGGGCTCGGCACTGGCACCGACACCAAGCTGATCTGGGTGCTGGCGATCAACCTCGGCTGCGTGATCGCGGTCCTCGCCGCGGTCTGGTGGCGGCTGTCGCTGACCGGCAATGAGGCCGTGCGGCTGGCAGGCCGGCTGACGCTCGCCGTGGCGACCCTGCTGACCGCGATCTTCGTGCTGGTCGGACCGCTGCAGCCGGGCTGGTCAGTGCGCGCGGGCACCCCGCCGGCCCTGCTCGGGCTCGGCGCGGCATTGCAGGTCTTGACATGACCTCCACGATCAGCTCGGACTGGCAGGACATAGCCGAGCGGCTCGGCTCGGCGAACCGGCTCACCGCGGGCTGGCGCGACGCCGACCGGCCCGCCATCTTGCGGGTTCACGCCGGCCGGTACGGCCCGATGCCCGCGCTGCCACGCCGTGCCGACTGGCTGATCGGCGCGGTCACCGAAGCGGGCCTGACCGGGCGAGGGGGCGCGGGCTTCCCGACCGGCCGCAAGCTGCGCGCCGTCGCTGAGCAGCGCGGCGAGCCGGTGGTGGTCGCCAACGGCATGGAGAGCGAACCGGCCAGCGGCAAGGACAAGGCCCTGCTCGCCCGGGCGCCGCACCTGGTGCTGGATGGCGTGGTCCTGGCCGCGGCGGCGGTCGGTGCCAGCACCGCGCACCTGTGCCTGCCCCGAGGCCGGAACCGCCTGATCGCCGACCTGCGGCACGCTGTCGGCGAGCGGGCGCACGCGGGCATCGACCCGGTCGCCATCGAGGTCCACGAACTGCCGCACGGTTATGTAGCCAGCTCGGAGACGGCGGTCGTGAACTGGCTGAACGGCGGTGACGCCAAGCCGACCGCGACGCCGCCCCGGCCCTACCAGAAAGGGGTCGGCAAGCGGCCGACGCTGATCAGCAACGTCGAGACGTTCGCGCACGTGGCCTTGATCGCCCGGTTCGGGCCCGGCTGGTTCCGGCGCGCCGGGGCCGGCGGAGCGACCGGCAGCATGCTCGTCACGATCGCCGGCGCGGTCCGGGCTCCTGGGGTGTACGAAGTCGAAGCCGGCACCCAGATCGGTCTGGCGCTTGATCGCGGCGGCCTGCACGGGCAGGCAAGGTCCGTGCTGGTCGGCGGTTACTTCGGGAGCTGGCACGAGATCGGCCAGGTCGGCACGCTGCCGCTGGCGTCCGGGCCGCTGAAATCGGTCGGTGCCGCTCCGGGAGCCGGAGTGCTGTACGCGTTGCCCCCCGATGCCTGCGGAGTAGCCGAGACGGCCAGGGTGCTTGGCTGGCTCGCCGGCGAGAGCGCGAACCAGTGCGGCCCGTGCATGTTCGGGCTGCCCGCGATCGCGGACGACTTTGCCCAGCTCGCTTCCGGCCGGCCCCGGGGCAACCTGTACGACCGGCTGCACCGCCGGCTGGACGTGGTCAGCGGGCGCGGCGCCTGCGCCCATCCGGACGGCGCGGTCCGGCTGGCCAGGTCCGCCCTGTCGGCGTTCGCCGCCGACGTCCGGGCCCACGCGTCCGGACGGCTGTGCGGGCCGGCCCGGCGCGGCCGGGGCGACGGCCCGGCCTTGCCGCTTCCGCCCAGTTTCGGCGGTTCTGGACGGGACAGCTGGCGATGACGCGCCGGCTGGCCGTCAACCCGATCGCCTGCACCGGGCATGGCATCTGCGCGTCCATGCTGCCTGAACTGATCGGGCTCGACGAATGGGGCTATCCGATCATGCCGGACCACCCGGTGCCCGATGACCTGACGCCGCTTGCCCGGCGCACGGTCAGGCTCTGCCCGACGCTGGCGCTGCGACTGGAATCGGCCGACCGGCGATGACCAGATGACCCTGGCAACGGGCCGCCAAGCCGACGAAGCGGCCGGCGGCGTGGCCGGCAATGAGCGGCTGACCGCGATGACCGGCGCCGTCCTCCTCGTGCTGCTGGCGGCCGAAGGCTTCACCCTGCTCGGCCTGCAATCGATGCTGACCTTGCATTTCTTCATCGGCATGCTGCTGGTCGGCCCGGTCCTGCTGAAGATGGGCTCGACCGGCTACCGGTTCGCCCGGTACTACCTGGGCGCCGAGCCGTACGTCAGGAAAGGGCCACCGCTGCTGCCGCTGCGGGTGCTCGGACCGCTGGTCATGATCACGTCGGTAGGCGTGATCGGCACCGGGGTGCTGCTGGCCTTCACCGGTCCCGGGCCATCGCCCTGGCTGACACTGCACGAACTGTTCTTCGTCGCCTGGTTCGTTCTCATGACCGTGCACGTCTGCTGGTACGCCCCGCAACTGCCCAGGCTCTTGCGGTCAGGCTCGCCGCAGCTAGCGCGAGCCAAGGCCACGCTGGCCGGCGCCGGCCAGCGCTGGCTGCTGCTCGCTGCGGCGCTAGCGGTGGGACTGGTCATCGCCGTCGCCACCTATCACCTGTCGGGTGCCTGGACCGGCGGCCCGCCGCACGGCTAGACCGCCGTCAGGTCAGGGAACGATCAGTACCGTGCGGGACTCGGTGTAGAACGCCCGGGCGGCCTGGCCCTGCTCGCGAGGTCCGTAGCTGGACTCCTTGGCGCCACCGAACGGCGCGTTGAAGTCCACGCCTGAAGTCGGCGCGTTGACTCTGACCATGCCCGCCTCGATCCGGCGGCTCAGCCTGAGCGCCTGGCCGAGATCGCTGGTGAAGACCGACGCGACTAGTCCGTATCGCACCGCGTTGCCGATCGAGATCGCCTCATCCGCCGAGCCGGCCCTGATCAGCGCCGCCACCGGAGCGAACACCTCCTCGGTGGCCAGCGGGCCGACGGGGCTGTCTAGCTCGACCAGCGTCGGCGCCAGGTAGAACCCCGGCGCGTCGAGCGGGTGACCGCCGGTGATCACCCGGCCGCCCGATCCGGCGACCGCCGCCAGCGCGGAGGCCCGCGCCCCCTCGTCGATCACCGGACCGACCAGGGTGCCAGGATCGGCCGGATCGACCACCCCCAGCGCCTCGATCGCGCCGGCCAGCGCGTCGCGGAACCGCGAGAACACCTCGTCGACGACGATCACCCGGCTGGTCGCCGTGCACTTCTGGCCGGCGTATCCCATTGCCGCGTACGCGATCGTGGTCGCCGCCCGGTCCAGGTCGGCGTCGGCGAGCACGATCGACGGGTTCTGCCCGCCCATCTCGGCCTGCACCTTGCACCCCCGCGCGGCCGCGCGGATGCTGATGTCCCGGCCGACCGCCGACGAGCCTGTGAACGACACCGCCGCCACACCGGGATTGTCGATCAGCGCACCCGCGGTCTGCGCGCCGCCCAGCACGACCTGGAATACATCGGCGGGCAGCACCGAGCCAAGGATCTCGGCGAGCAGCAGGCCGGTGGCTGCGGCCGAGCTAGACGGCTTCAGGACCGTCGCATTGCCGTAGGCCAAGCTCGGCGCGGCCTTCCACAGCGGGATCGCGACCGGGAAGTTCCACGGTGTGAGCAGCGCGGCCACGCCGACCGGCAGGTGCCTGGTGAACAGCAACTGGTCGGCATCGGCGGCGGGCAGCGTCTCGCCATCGGGCAGCAGCGCGGCCTGCGCGAAGTACCGCAGGATCGCCACGCCCCGCGCGACCTCGCCGCGCGCTTCCGACAGCGGCTTGCCGACTTCGCGCACGACCAGTTCGGTGACCTGCGCCGACCGCTGCTCAAGCGCGGTCGCGGCATCGCTCAGCGCCTTGGCCCGGGCGGCGCCGGGCGTGTCGCGCCACTGCTGCGCCGCCTTCAGCGCGCGCCCGACCGCGGCGTCGACCCCGCCGGCGTCCGCGGCTTCCCATTCACCGACCACATCGGCCGGGTCGTGCGGGTTCAAGCTGGTGAAAGTCATGATCTTTGCCCCTGTGTGTCAAGCAGCCGTGTGTCAAGCAGCCGTGATATCGAGCAGTACCTTGCCGCGAGGTCCGGCAGTGTTGCCAGCAGCCGGGCCGGCCCCGCGCAGCGCCTTGACCGCTTCCGCCCAGGCCGCCAGCGGGTACCGATGGGTGATCAGCCAGCCAGGTTGCAGCTGACCGGAGTTGAGCAGCGCGAGCACGCCGCGCCACGACGCCGGCGTGTAGCTGAAGCTGCCGATCAAGGTCAGGTCGTTGTTGACCAGGTCGTCGACGGCTAGCGCGGCGGTCTGGCCGTGCGGCGGCAGTCCGATCAGCACGACCTTTCCGCCTCGCCGGACCCGCGATACCGCCTCCTGCACCGCAGCCGTCGCGCCGGCGGCCTCGACCACCAGGTCGAACCCGTCAGGACCAGCGCTGGCAGCCTGGTCATCGACCTGCGATCCGGCCACGCTGAAGCTAGTCGCCCCAGCCGCGGCCGCCAGCTCAGCCTGCTCACTACGCAACCCGACCATGGCAATCTCGGAACAAGACCAAAGCCTTAGCAGAGTTACGCATAGCAGGGCGATGGTCCCATCCCCGATCACCAGCGCTCGTGAGCCTGGCATCACTTCCGCCTTGGCCAGCGCCCGGTAGACGACGGCGGCGGGCTCGGCGAGCACGGCGTCTTCGGCCTTGACCCCGTCATCGAGCGGATGAACGAGCGAGGAAGGCACCACGATCTGGCCAGCGGCCGCCCCGTCGCGGGTGAACCCGATCTCGTCATAGGTCTCGCACAGGTTCTGCTCGCCCGCGCCGCACCGAACGCAGTGACCGCAGCCGATGATGCCCTCGACGATCACCCGGCGCCCGGCCAGCCGGTGATCGCCGGTGACGATCCCGGTCCATTCATGCCCGAGCGCCAGCGGGTAGTTGAGGTAGGCGGGATCGATCGTCCCGTCGATGATCTCCAGGTCGGTGCCGCACAAGCCGACCAGCTCCGGCTCGACTAGCAGTTCCCCAGGCCCTGGTCGAAGCTCGGCCCGCCGGTCCAGCCGCACGTCGCCGGGACCATGCACGATCAGCGCGGGCACGGCCGGACCGGTCACGCAAACGCTCCTGACCGCGCGTGCCAGGTCGAATACCGGCTGCCGCCGATCAGCTCTGAGACCTCATCGGCCGACCGGCGGACGGTGCGGCCCAGCTCCATGATCTTCCAGGTCGGCAGGTCGGCCTTGATCCCGGTCACGCTGACCGCTCCCGCGCACGAGCCGTCGTGATCAAAGAACACGGCCCCGACGCAGAACACCCGGTCGGCGTCCTCCTCGTCGTCCACCGCGAATCCGTTGGCCCGCACCGTGCTCAGGCTGCCGAGCAGCTGCTCAAGGTCGGTGATAGTCCGCGCGGTCCGAGCGGGCAGGCCGCTATCCGCGCAGATCGCCCTGACCGCCTCTTCTGGCATGGTCGACAGGATCGCCTTGCCGGCGGCGGAGGCGTGCGGCTCCTCCCGCTGCCCGAGCGGGGTATAGAAGCGCACGCTGCCCGGGCCGTCCACTCGCTCGATGAAGACCGGATAGCCGTTGTCGTTGATCGCCACCCGCGAGGTCATCTTGGTCAGGTCGGCGAGCCGGGCGAGCACCGGGCGGCAGATCTCGCCGATCGGCAGCTGATTGCGGGCCATGTCGCCGAGGCGAATCAGTGACGTGCCGAGGTTGTACTTAGGCCCGGGCTTGGTGTCCCTGAGCATTCCCGCGCTAGCGAGCGTTCTGGCCAGCGCGAGCGTGGTGCTCTTCGAGGCGCCGAGACCCCTGGCCAGCTCGCTGAGCGTCAGGCCCTGAGTCGGCCCGCTGGCGACGAGTTCGATCAGCTTCATCGCGCGCGCAACGCTCCGGACGGTATAGCGGCCAGCCGGCTCTACTTCATCGCCAGCTCGGTCGCCCGGGTCCGTCGTGTCTTCCCGGCGGGGCGGCCCCCCGATTTCCCCCGCGGCGGGCTCCCAGCCGCCGTAATCGCCGCTGTCGTGCACCGCAACCACCAGCTGACCTCCATCGCAACTGTTCGGTATAACCAAACGCAGTATATGAAAGCGATAACGACCCTTGACAGGATACCGGGATGAGAGTTTCGTTGCTGGCGTGATTCTACATCACACAACATTGTTCGGTATATCCGAACATCGCCAGCAACGCAGCCAGGCCCGGTCAAGCGCCGCCCGGCGGCGCATTTCGGCCTGGCTGGATTCCCAGGATCGAGGCTCGGGCGGGCATAAAGAGACAGCGGGCCCGGCCGGGCTGGTGCTCACCGGCCCGGCCGCCGTCGCCTGGGCGACTGGCGGGATCGCTCCGCCGGTCGATCGCACCGCGGCCGTAGATCTGGTCTGGGCAGTTTTCACGCCTGCCAGCGCGGCGCTGGTGACGACGAACGTCGAGGCCGCCAGGATCAGGGCCGAATACGACCCGGCCGCTCACGGCTTCACCGAACTGGCCGAGGTCCCGTGGTACTCCCCCGGCGGCTTCGCGCTCGCCGCGGCCGAACTGGCGGCGGCCGCGCCGAGCCGGCTGGCCAGCGACGGCCATCCGGCGTTCGGCTTCGACGCCGGCGATGAACTGATCAGCCTGCGGCTCGCACTCAGCGCGGCTGAAGTCGACGACCTGGCCGAACTTGGCCACGACGCCGCGCACGCGCTGCAGAGCGCGCTCACGGGGTGGCAGCCAGGCGAGCGTGACCTTGATCTCCAGGCCCGGTGCGCGGCGCTGATCGAGGCGGCCGGAGCCGACGCGCCGGTCCTGATCGTCGGCGGCGATGACCGCCTGGCCAGCTATCGGCACCCGATGGCGATCGGCGCGCCGGTCCTGCGCCTCGCGATGGTGGTCGTGGTGGCCAGGCGGCACGGCCTGCACGTCGCGCTCACCAGGTTCGCCAGCGCCGGCCCGGTCGACCGGGACTACGCGGCGCTGCGGGCCAGGGTGCTCGCAATCGAGGACGCCGTCTTGACGGCCAGCGCACCCGGCGCCAGCTACGGCGACGCGCTCACCGCACTCGCCTCCGCATATTACTCATCAGATGCTATACATGGATGGAACGGTCACTACCAGGGCGGGCCTATCGGATTCGCCCAGCGCGAGTTTGAGATCGCGCCTGGCCAGACCGAGTCCAGGTGGTACACGGAGCCGATCGCGGCCGGTCACGCCATCGCCTGGAACCCGAGCCTGCCCGGCGGCGCCAAAGCAGAGGACACCTATGTGATCGAATCCGCCGGCGGAACCGTCCGCCGGCTGACCGACGCACCCGGGTGGCCAGTCGAAGACAGCGATGACCGGCGCCCGCTGGATCGGCAAACACCGGCAATTCTGGAGGTCAGTACCTGATGGACGCGATTACCGGTGCGGCGGCGCTGGCAGGGTGGGGTCTGGTACCGGAGCCGGCCGCGCCGCCGAGCCTGGCCAGGTTCCCCGACGGCGCGCACTACCGGATCGAGATCCCCAGCGTCGAGGGACCGGCGGTGCTGCGGGCGGTCATCGCCGCGGCCGACCGGCTCGGCGTCACCGTGAACCGGGTCTCCCAGGGCAGCGGCGCGATGCTGCTGTCGGCGGCCGAGTTGTCCGAGATGGCCAGGATCGGCGCGGACACCGGCATCGAGGTGTCGCTGTTCGTCGGGCCGCGCGAGGAGTGGGACATTGGCCGGGCCGCGACCTCGGCCGACGGCCCGATGTTCGCCGGACGGCTGCGCGGTACCCGCCAGCTCAGGTACGCGATCGACGACATCGTCCGGGCGGCCGAACTCGGCATCAGGGGCTTCCTGATCGCGGATCCCGGACTGCTCGAACTGGTCACCGCCATGCAGTCGGCCGGGCAATTCCCCGCCAGCATCATCTGGAAGGTGTCGGCGGTACTCGCGCCGTCCAACCCGCTGAGCTTCCGCCAGCTCGAAAAGCTCGGCGGATCGACGATCAATGTCCCGTCTGACCTCACCCTCGGCCAGCTCGCCGAGATGCGGATGGGCAGCGGCGTGCCGATCGACCTGTACGTGGAGACGCCCGACGCGATGGGCGGCGTGGTCCGAGGCCACGAGGCGGCCGACCTGATCTCCGTGGCGGCCCCGATGTACACCAAGTTCGGCTTGCGCAACTCCACTCCGCTGTACCCGAGCGGCGCGCACCTAGAGCAGCAGGCCGCCGCGATCGCCAGCGAGAAGGTGCACCGGGCGGCGGTCGCGCTCGAGTGGATAGCTCGCAGCGGCCTCGGCCTGATCCAGTCCCAGCCGGGCGCCAAGGGCCTCGGCGTGCCGGAGCCAGCCCAGTGACGCGAGCCCCGGCGAGACCAGCACTGCGCAGCGCCCGCTGGCTGGCCGGCAGCGACGAGGTCGCGCTGACCAACCGGACGGCGCTGGCCACCGCCGGCGTCGCGGTCACGCCGGCGGCGGACCGGCCGCTGATCGGGATCGCCAACTCGGCCAGCCAGCTCAACCCGTGCAACCTGCCGGTCCGGGATCTGGTCGGCCCGATCAGGGAGGGCATCGAGGCGGCCGGAGGCCTCGGCGTTGAGTTCCCGACGATCTCGCTTGGCGAAGACCTGATGAAGCCCAGCGCGATGCTGTACCGGAACCTGCTGGCGATCGAGATCGAGGAGATGATCAGGGCCAACCCGCTCGACGGGATCGTCCTGCTCGCCAACTGCGACAAGAGCGTGCCGGGCGCGCTGATGGGCGCGATCAGCGCGAACGTCCCGGTCGTGCTGGTCACCGGCGGGTCGCGGCCGGTCGTCAGCTTCCGCGGTCAGCCGGTCGGCACCGGCACCTCGCTGTGGCGGCTGTGGGACGAGCGCCGGGCCGGGCGGCTCGACGACGAAGGCTGGCGCGACCTGGAGCGGTGCCTGTCCTGCGGCCCGGGCGCCTGCAACACGATGGGCACCGCCTCGACGATGGCGGTGCTGTCCGAGGTGCTCGGTTTCATGGTGCCGGGGGCGGCCAGCATCCCGGCCGGCGATCCCAGGTCCGCCGCGGCGGCCAGGCACGCGGGCGAGCTAGCCGTCCGCGCCGTGCTCGACGACCGGCGTCCGCAGCACTTCCTGACCGAGGGCGCGTTCGGCAACGCGATCGTCGCGCTGAACGCCGCGGCCGGGTCGACCAACGCGGTGATCCACCTCGCCGCCCTGGCCGGCCGGGCCGGGGTGCCGTTCAATCTCGACGACATCGTGCGGATCGGAGCTAAGGTCCCGGTACTCGCCGACGTAGAGCCGTCCGGCCGGTTCCTGATGCGCGAGTTCGACGCCGCCGGTGGCGTGCCTACTCTGCTGGCCGAACTTTCTGACCTGCTCGACCTCGGCGCTCAGACCGTCTCCGGCCAGTCGATCGGCGAGATCATCGCCGAAGCTAAACCAGCCGCCGCCGACTCAGCGATCCGCCCGGCCACCCAGGCCCTGCGCGAAGGCGGCGCCTTCGGCGTCGTGCGCGGCTCGCTCGCACCCGACGGCGCGGTGATCAAGACCTCGGCCGCCAGCGACCGGCTGCTCCGCCACCGCGGCCCGGCGGTCGTATTTCACGGCTACGACGACATGATCGCCAGGATCGACGACCCAGACTTGCCCGTCACGGCCGACAGCGTGCTGGTGCTGGCCGGCTGCGGCCCGGTTGGCGCGGCGATGCCGGAGTGGGGGCACGTCCCTATCCCGGCCCGGCTGCTCAAAGATGGCGTCACGGACATGGTGCGGGTCACCGACACCAGGATGAGCGGCACTAGTTTCGGCACCGTGCTGCTGCACGCCGCTCCCGAGGCGGCGGTTGGCGGGCCGCTGGCCCTGGTCAGGGACGGGGACCAGATCAGCATCGACGTCCCGGCCGGACGGTGCGATCTCGACGTGCCGGAGACCGAGCTAGCGGCCAGGAAAGCCGCCTATGCTCCCCCGCCCCAGCCGCACCTGCGCGGCTGGCCGGCCCTGTACGCCAAACATGTCACCCAGGCACCGGACGGCTGCGACCTGGACTTCCTCCAGGCTCCGACCCCCGCCCACCGCGAGGTCATCGAACCAGTAGTTGGTCGATCCTAATGAGAGGGGAATTGCCGTGAGGCGATGGAAGATTGCGGCAGCCGCCACAGCGGCAGCGGCGGCGCTAGTGGCCGCTGGATGTAGCAGCAGCAGCGGCGGGACTTCAAACGGCCCCGTCACGATCACGATCTGGCACAACTACGGCACCGAGCAGAACGCCACGGCCCTGAACAACCTGGCCAAGGCGTTCCACAAGCTGCACCCGAACATCACCGTGAAGGTGATCAGCCAGGACGCGAGCAACTATTTCCCGCAGTTGCAAGCCGCGGCGATCTCCAAGAACGGCCCCGACCTGGCCGTCATGTGGACCGGCCTGTTCACGCTGCAGTACAAGAGCTTCCTGACCAACCTCAAGGGCGAGATCCCGGCCACCGACCTGGCCAGGGTCGACCCGAACGCGCTCAAGTGGACCTCGAACAGCTTCGACGCCGCCAACGGCCCCTACGTGATCCCGCTGGAGAACCAGTTCTACATCGGCTTCTACAACAAGGCTGACTTCGCCAAGGCCGGCGTCGCCTCGGTGCCGACCGACTGGAGCCAGCTCTACGCGGCCTGCGCCAAGCTGAAGAAGGCCGGCTACACGCCGATGGTCTACGGCAACGGCGGCCAGCCGCTCGGCGCGACCTTCTATCCCTGGTACGACATGAGCTACCTGATGATCGGCGCGTACCCGGTCAGCCAGTGGCAGCAGCTCTACTCGGGCGCGACCCCGTGGACCGCGAGCACGATCAAGACGCAGCTGACCAACTGGACCAAGCTGCACTCCTCCGGCTGCACCAACTCCGACGTGGTCACCAACACCGACAACCTCGGCCAGTTCGAGAGCGGCAAGGCCGCGATGATGGTGGACGGCACCTGGGACACCCAGAAGTTCACCTCGGCGCTCGGCACCAAGGTGGCGGCCTTCGTCCCGCCGTTCTCCGACTCCCCGATCAAGGGCGTCGTCGACTTCGCCGGTGATGGCATCTCGCAGATGAGCTACAGCCAGCACCCGAAGGAAGATGCCGAGTTCCTTGAGTTCATGACCACCGACCAGGCCGCCAAGATCATCAACGCGGCGGGCCTGATTCCGGCCATCAATGGCACTTCGACCAGCAATCCGGTAAACCAGCAGATGCTGGACTTCGTGAGCCAGCAGCACATGACCGTCTACCCGATGCTCGACAACGTGGTCCAGGGCAACATCGTCAACACCGGCTCGAAGTTCCTGCCCGGTGTCCTCGGCGGCAAGGTATCGGTCAGCTCGGCGCTGCAAGCCCTGACCACGACCTTGACCCAGTTGCCGTCCACCCAGCGCGGGAACACGTTCCCCTGACCGCCCTCCTAGAAAACAGAGTCAACCCAGTTGAGTTTGACTAGCAAACGCAGGCGCGCCGGGATCGTCTTGTCGATCCCGGCCGTCCTGCTGGTGCTGCTGCTGCTCGGGATCCCGATCGGCCAGGCCGTCTACTACTCGATGACCACCTGGAACGGCGTCACCGCGAGCTGGATCGGCCCCAGCACGTACACCACCACGTTCACTGACCCCATCTTCTGGCGGGTCCTGGAGAACAACGGGCTGCTGCTGCTGGCCGTGCCGTTCGCGATCGGCATTCCGCTCGTGATCGCCGCGCTGCTGAACGAGCACGTGCGCGGCTGGCGGTTCTTCCGGTCGGTCTATTTCCTGCCGACCGCGATCTCGTGGGTCGTGATCGGCATGTTCGCCCTCCGGTTCTTCTCGGCGACCGGCGTGCTCAACGAACTGCTCGGCCACGTCGGGTTCGGCCACCAGTCGACCGACCTGCTGGCCGGCGAGGGCAGCGCCCTGGCCGCGCTGGCGATCACGTTCATCTGGTCGATGGTCGGCACCAACACGATGATCTTCCTGACCGGCATGGCCACGCTCGACCCGACGCTGATCGAGGCGGCCAAGGTCGACGGGCTGTCCAGGTTCCAGATCTTCTTCCGTGTCACCTTGCCGCTGCTCACCAGATTCGTCCAGTTCGCGTTCGTGATCACGGTGATCAGCGCGTTCTCGGCCTTGTTCAGCTTGATCTTCGTGATGACCGGCGGCGGGCCAGGGTTCGGCACCACCACGCTGGAGTTCTTCGTCTACCAGACCGGGTTCCAGCAGGTGCAGTTCGGCACCGGCGCGCTCTACGGCGTGATCTTGTTCGTGATCATGGCGGTCGTCGGTCTCGTGCAACTCAGGCTGATCCGAGCCGACGACACCCGGGGCTGGTGACATCGATGGTAACCATCCCCCGCAGTGCCAGCCCGGGAGGACAACCCCCCAGAACCCCCCGCGCGAGCCGGACTCGTAAGCGACTCAACCACTGGGGAGTTTTCTCCCTAATGATTGTTATCGCGATTATCATGCTCTATCCGTTCTGGTACATGATCGACAATGCCTTCCGCAGCGGAAATCAGTTCGACCGCCAAAGCGGGCATTCGCTGTCGGGCTGGCACGAGCTATTCGCGAACCTGCCGGTCGGCGGGCAGCTCCTGAACTCCGCGCTGGTGTGCGCCGCCGCGATCGTCATCATCCTCGCGGTCTCGACCACGGCCGGATTCGCGTTCGCCAAGCTGCAATACCGGGGCAGCGGGACGGTCTTCCTGCTCGTCGTGTCCGCGCTGATGGTGCCGCTGCAGTCGATCATCATCCCCGAGTACGTGAACCTCGCCAAGTTCAACCTCACCGACTCCTACGCGGGCGCGGTGCTGGTGTACGCGGCGCTCGGCACGCCGTTCGCGACCTTCTTGATGGCCACGTATTACCGCGGTATCTCCGATGACCTGATCGAGGCCGCGGTCATGGACGGGCTCAGCTATGAGCGGACGTTCGCGTCAATCGCGCTGCCGCTGTCGCTGCCGGCCATCGCGACGGTGACCGTGCTGCAGTTCATCCAGATCTGGGACGACCTGCTGGTGGGGCTGCTGTTCTTGCCGCCGGGGCAGCGCACGATCACCGCCGGGCTGGCCACCTTGGCGGCCGGGCGGACCACGGACATCCCGGCGCTGATGGCCGGCTCGGTAATCAGCGCGATCCCGGCGATCGTGGTGTACCTGATCTTCCAGCGGCACCTGGTCAAGGGCCTCACGCTCGGCATGGGCAAGTAAGGAGAGCAACGTTGTCGCGGATCGAGCTCGAGTCGGTCACCAAGCGGTTCCCCGATGGCACGACCGCCGTCTCCACGCTTGACCTGGCCGTCGGCGACGGCGAGCTGCTCGTGCTAGTCGGCCCGTCCGGCTGCGGCAAAACCACCGCACTGCGCATGGTCGCCGGCCTCGAAGAGGTCACCTCAGGCACCATCAGGATCGACGGCCAGATCGTCAACGACGTCGAGCCCAGGCACCGGGACATCGCCATGGTGTTCCAGAGTTACGCGCTTTACCCGCACCTTTCCGTATTCGACAACATGGCGTTCAGTCTTAAATACAGAAAGATTAATAAGGGGGAAATTAGGGCGCGGGTACTTGAAGCGGCGCGAGTACTGGAACTTGAGACTTACCTGGAGCGTAAGCCCCGGCAACTTTCCGGCGGACAGCGGCAGCGGGTGGCCATGGGTCGCGCCATCGTGCGGCAGCCGCGCGCGTTCCTCATGGACGAACCGCTCTCCAACCTCGACGCCAAGCTCCGCGTCCAGATGCGCGCCGAGATCGGTCAGCTCCAGCGCTCGCTCGGAGTCACCACCATCTATGTCACCCACGACCAGACCGAGGCGATGACCCTCGGCACCAAGGTCGCCGTGATCGCCGGCGGCGAGCTGCAGCAGCTCGCGCCGCCCCAGGAGCTGTACCGGCGCCCGGTCAACCTGTTCGTGGCCGGCTTCATCGGCTCCCCGCCGATGAACCTGATCGACGCGGTCCTGGAGCGCGGAGGGACGAGCGGGTTTTCCGACGCCACCGGCCCTGAGGTGGTGTTCGGCCCGCACCGACTCCGGGTCCCGCCGCAGGTCATCGCCGAGCATCCCGGGCTCGAGAACTACCTCGGCCAGGGAATCGTGCTCGGGATCAGGCCGGAGCACCTGTCCGACGCGGCGCTGGGAGCAGGCGACGGCGACGCCGTACTCAAGGTCCCCGTCAGCCTGCGGGAGGAACTAGGTTCCGAAGTCCACCTGCACGGCGCCCTCGGCGAGGTAGCCCACGGCAGCGGCCCAGGCGCCGACGACGTCCGCTCCCTGGCCACCCTGGTCGCCAAGATGGACCCCCGCACCGCGATCGAAGTAGGTCAGACGGCTACCATCGCCGTAGCCACCGACCAACTCCACTTCTTCGACCCGCTAACGGGCGCCTCAATCCGCCGCTAGGCCTGCGAAGCGGAGATGTTGACCATCCAGTCGACGCCGAACTGGTCGGTGACCATGCCGAACTCATCGCCCCACATCTGCTTCTCCAGCGGCATGGTGACGGTGCCGGCGCTGGACAACTGGTCCCAGTAGCCGTGCAAGGCATCGCCGTCGTCACCGGACAGGCTGACCGACACGCCGACCGCCTGCTGGTACTCCATGTGGCTGGGCGCGTCGGATCCCATCAGCGTGTAGCCGGCGCTGCTCTCCAGCTGAGCGTGCATGACCTTGTCGGCGTCCGGAGTGTCGGCCATGCCGTTCTCGCCGAAGGTGGACAGGGTCAGCTCGCCGCCGAAGACGCTTTTGTAGAACTCCATCGCCTGCCGGGCGTCGCCGTTGAAGTGGAGGTAAGGGTTCAGGCGCGAGGAAGTCATGATCTTGGGCCCCTTCGATCGATCCGATATGCATTCGAGGATGGGGATCGTAACAGCCTCCCCCGACAGCGAACGCCCAACCGGACTCGCGGGACCTAACCTGGCAAGACTCGGGACTCCGACGGGGCCAGTCGCCGACGTTCGCGCCCACATATCCCTGATTGGCGCGCCTTATCCCTGGTTAGCGCCAAGTTTTGTCCGATTGATCCTGGTTAGAAAAGCGCCAACCAGGGATAAGACGGCGCGCGGGCGGGGCGCGGCTGCGCGGGCTTGTGAACTGGGTGGTCGTACGGACGAGAAGAGAGCTGGGTGCCGTGGTGCGGGCCTGGACCCACGGCACCCAGCTCGTCGATCAGCGCTAGCAGTAAGTCAGCGCTAGCTGTCGGCTAGTGCTCGCCCACCAGCTCCGATTTCTCACCGGATCCAGCGAGCGCCGGTTCGGCCTCGGTCTCGGCCTCCAGTTCCTCCAGCTCCTCGTCGAGATCGTCGTCGAGCGAGTAGGCGACCTCGCCGTGCACCAGAGCGTCACCGGCGATCAGCTCGGCCTCAGGCATCCGCAGCTTGGTGAACAACCCGATGCCGCGCAGGATCAGGAACGTGATCAGGCCGTCCCAGACGATAACCGTGAGCGCTGCGCCGGCCTGGATCAGCAGTTGCTTCGGATGGCCGTAGAACAGGCCTGCCGTGGACACGTTGGCGTTCTTGCCGAGCCCGAGGTAGACGATCATCTTCGGGTCGGCGAGCAGGCCGACCATGAGGCCGCCGATCAGGCCGGCGAATCCGTGGGTGTAGACCACGCCGAGAGCGTCGTCGACCTTATTGAACGGCCAGACCTTACGCGGCAGGTAGGAGAACAGCGCCCAGACGATTCCTGAGGTGACGGCGCCGATCGCGATCGCGCCGACGCCGTTGACGTAGCCGGCCGCCGGGGTGATGCCGACCAGACCGCAGATCATGCCGTTGACGCCGCCGAGGAAGGTGGGCTTGCGCTCCTTGCCCCACGCCATGTCCATGATGATCCAGGTCATCATCGCCACCGCGGTGGCCAGGTTGGTGTTGATCACCGCGGAGGCGGCGTCGGCTCCGGCGAAGTACGGGTCGCCTCCGTTGAACCCGTTCCAGCCGAGCCAGAGGATGCCGGCGCCAACGGCGACGAAGATCAGGTTGTTGGGCTTGGCCCGGACCCGGTCACGCTGCAGGCGGGGGCCCACAACAGCGGCCGCGACGAAGCCGGACACGCCAGCGGCCAGGTGAATGACGTAACCGCCGCTGAAGTCCAGGGCACCCTTCTGGGCCCAGAAGCCGCCGCCCCAGAGCAGGAAGGCGTTGACCGCGTAGGCGAACGTGATCCACAGCGGAACGAAGATCAGCCATACCTTGAACTTGATCCGGCCGAGGACGCTGCCGATGAACAAGATCGGCGTGATAGCGGCGAACACGAACTGGAAGTACACCAGCGAGCTTTCGGGGAACCTGAACTTCGGCATCAGGCCGTTCAGCATCGGGATGTCCGCCTGGGCCTGCTCCCCCGCCTGGCCGAGTACCGTCCCCGGCTTGCCGAGGAAATTGCCGAGCCACGAGGCCCCGAAGCCCATCTTGAATGCCCAGAGCACCCAGACGACCAAGGTCAAGGCGAACGCGCTGAACACCATCATCATCGTGTTAATGGCCCACTTCTTCTGCACGATGCCGCCGTACAGAACCGCGAGCGCCGGGATGCTCATCAGGCCGACCAGCGTGGCAGCGGTCATCTGCCAGCTGTTATCGCCCGCGTTGAGCCAGTGCGGGTAGGGATTCACTCTTCGCCTCCAGGCGCTGGAGCGAAGGGCGCCGGACGGCCAGGCGTCGCTGACCAGCTTCGTCCCGCCACCGCTTCGGTGTTGACAAGTACCGTTCATGTTTGTCATGGACGAGTTTCGCGTGCGTTTCCCCGCAGTTACGTCCGTGGAACGGCATGTTTCGCCCGCGTTACGCGTCAGCGCACGAGGTCGTCAACCAGATCGCGAAGACCGCTGATCAGCGCGCCCGCCTGCGCCTGGGTCTCGCCAATGCTCACCGCGCCGAATTTCCCGAAATTGGTGACCGCGCTCATCATGTGCAGCACGACCCCGGTCTTGCGATCGTGATCGTAACCAAGACCAGAATTGCGCACCGCCTCGATTAGCTGACTTGGATGCAGCCCGAGATAGCGTGAATCGATGATCGCATCGGTGGCGTGGTAAACCCGCTCGGCACCGTCCACGAAAAGCCGGCCGCCCTCATCCGGTACCGCCCCGAGCAAGCTGGTAGCCATAAGAAAACCGTGCTTGGTCGCGGTCGTGCGCAAATTCAGCTCGCACCCGAGCAGCCTCCAGCGCCCGTCGAACCGGGCCGCGACGAAGTCGACCCCGAAATCTCCGCCTCGAACCCCGATCTCCGTCAGTCGCCGACCGACCCGCTGGCCATATTCGATGATCAGCGAGCGATAGTCTTCGGCCGCGGGAAACAGGCAGCCGGCATAGACCTGGCCGCCGCCGCTCAGGAACTGCTCGTGTGTCGACATCGTGACGACCTGGCCGTCGGCGGTGACGGTCCCCTGGTAGCTCGGACTGCGGAAATCTTCGGCCTCGATCAACTGCTCGGCGATGACGCCGCAACGGGTGATCAACTCAGCGAAGTAGGTCCAGTCGATCTTCGCGTCGACCGGTCGCGTGTCGGCAAGCCGAACGGCGGTCTCAGCCTTCAGCTCACTATCGGAGACGCCCAGGTCCACACCCGTGAGATCGATCAGCGCGTTCCCGAGCCCGCCGCCGTCGAATTGCGTGCAGTTGAGCTTCAGCACGAATTTGCGTAGCCCCTGCCGCACCAGGCCGGCGAGCGCGCCAGCCAGCTCGTCCACGCTGCGGCATTCATCGCTGCCAGCCGGAACCTCGATGCCGAGGCTGTCGAGCAGGCGCCGCCCGGTGGCCTTGGTGCCGAGCCCGATGTACCGGGAATTGGCCTGATCGCAGGCAACGTCCAGCATTCCAGCCAGCCGCTCGATATTTTCTGACGGCTCGTAGCAGCTGAACCGCACCTGCGAGCCAATCTTGCGCTCACGCTCGACGAAGTCGCGAATGCGCTCCCTGGCCTCCGCGCTGTCCGGGCTCTCCTGATCGACAAGTTTGGTGCTGAGCCAGCGGAACGAGCTATCCGCCAGGCTCAGCAGCGAGACCCGCTCCTGGCGGTCGGTCATCTGCTCGCCCGGCCGCAGCGGAAGCAAACTCAGGTAATAGTCGATCTGTGCCCGGGCGTCACCGATCTCCGGCGCGGAAACATAGAGCACTTTATCTCCGGCTCGGCACACATCGGTGACGATCGCGGCCCCCATCCGCCGCTCCGGAAAATAGGAGGATCCAGTGAGCCGTTCGAGAATCTCAGGACTGCATTCTCGGCTCTGGACATAAATCCTGGTGTGCTGCTGTGACGGTGGCATGGGTAAGCCCATAGTCGATTTGCGTCCCTCTCGGTCGCGGTGCAGGCGTGCAGGATGGTTGTGCCCAGATACCGGGCGCCCAACTCAGGCGCGGTCGTCCAAGCCGACCGCGTCCTGAATCCAGGTACCGATCCGCTTGATCAGCTGCGGCCCCGCTCCCGATTCGGCGTGCCCGAAGCCCGGCTCGATCCACAATTCCTTCGGTTCCCTGGCCGCGTCGAAGATCCGCTGCCCGTGATCGACCGGGAAGTAGCCGTCCTTATCCCCGTGCACCACCAGCAACGGGATCGGCGAGATCAACGCCGCCGCGTCATCCGGCGGCAGCGGCACCGGATCCCACTTGCCGGCGCTGATCCTGGTGTTGAGCATCCTCTTGGTGATCAGTCGGCCGGTGCGGTTCTGGACGGCCAGGTGCACCAGTCGCATCGGCCTCGTGCCCCGGTAGTACCACCGGCCCGGGCTGCTGACCGACACGACCGCGTCGATGCCACCGATCAGGCCGGCGTGCCGCAGCACGATCGAGCCGCCCATCGAGAACCCGACGGTGGCGATCCGCTTGTAGCCAAGCTCCCGGGCATAACCCACGGCCACGTCGACGTCCTTGATCTCCTTGTCCCCGACCGTCGAGACGCCGCCGGACCGGCCGTGGCCGCGAAAGTCAAACGTGACCACCCCGCCGAACTTGTTCAGCCTCGTAGCCGCCCGCCAGACCGCCGGCCGCTGCCAGTTCAGCGTGAAGCCATGCGCGAGCACGATCGCGAGTTCTGGATCGCCCGGTAGATGCGCCGCGTCGATCGGAACGCCGTCATCGGTCACGATCGTTCTCGCGTAAGGTACGGGCTTGGCCATAGCTCCATTCTGCGCGAGAAACAATTCTCCCAGAACGCCCAGGAAGGATCATCCGTGGCGACCACGGTGAATCAGGTGTGCCAGCAGGCGCGGCAGGCCTCCGCGGTGACCCGCGAGCTGAACACCAGCTCCAAGGACCGTGCCCTCACCCTGTTCGCCGAGGCGATGGACTCCGCCCGGGATCAGCTCAAGGCCGCGAACTCTCAGGACCTTGACCAGGCCAGGGCCGATGGTGTCTCGGCAACGCTGATCGACCGGCTCACGATCACCGACAAACGAATAACTTCCATGGTGAAAGCTTTGCGCGCGATGGTCGACCTTCCCGATCCAGTCGGGCAGGTGGTCAGCGGCGGGCAGCGCCCCAACGGCCTGGTCATCGAGCGAGTGCGCGAGCCGCTCGGCGTGGTCGCCGTGATCTACGAGGCCCGCCCGAACGTCACCGCCGATGTCGCCGCGCTCTGCCTGAAATCTGGTAACGCGGCCGTGCTGCGCGGCTCGTCAGTCGCGGCTCACACCAACGCCGCCATCGCCGACGTCATCACCGGCGCGCTGAGCCGCCAGGACGAGGTCCCGGTCCACGCGGTCCAGCTCATCGGTGACCAGTCCAGGGACGCCGTGATCGAGTTGCTGACCGCCAGTGACTACATTGACCTGCTCGTGCCCAGGGGCGGCCGGGGCCTGCTCGACACGGTCCGTCAGCACGCGACGGTACCTGTGGTCATCGACGGCGATGGCAACTGCCACATCTACGTCGACGCTTCGGCTGATCAGGCGATCGCCACGTCAGTCGTCGTGAACGCCAAGACCTCCCGGCCAAGCGTGTGCAACGCCGCCGAGACGCTGCTCGTGCACGCGGGCATCGCGGAGTCCTGGCTGCCCGACGTGCTGGGCGAACTGGACAAGCGGGGGGTCGTGCTGCGCGCCGACGACCGGGCCAGGGCGATCTGGCCCGATGCCGAGCCGGCCACCGAGGACGACTGGGCCACCGAGTACCTCGACCTGATCCTGGCCGTCCGGGTCGTCGACGGTCTCGATGACGCGCTCGCGCACATCGCCCGCTGGGGCACCCGCAATTCCGAGGCGGTCATCGCCCGGGATCTCACCGTGGCCCGGCGCTTCGCCAGGGCGGTCGATTCCGGCAGCGTGTTCGTGAATACCTCGACCAGGTTCTCCGACGGCGGCGAGTTCGGGTACGGCCTGGAGATCGGGGTCTCGACCCAGAAACTGCACGCCCGCGGCCCGATGGGCCTTGAGGCACTGACCTGCGTCAAGAACGTGACCTGGGGCGAGGGCCAGATCAGGGAGTAGCGCCAGTCTGGGCGCCCAAGATCATGGAGTACCCAGATCATGGAGTACCCAGATCAGGGCGAGCCCAGATCAGGAAAGAGCGAAGGTGACCAGCGAGTCGCGGTGAATCGCGTGCATGTCGCGTACCGCCCGCCGGGCCGCCGAGCCGTGATCGACCCCGCCGGTGGTGAACGTGCCCGCTGCCAGCATCGCCGCGCAGGCCCTGGGCTGCGTCGCGAGCAGCGCATCGGCAAGGCCGCGGGATCGCTCGGGGGTAGCCGCGCTCAGCTCACCCAGCGCCTGCCTGGCCGCCTGCGAGTTCCGCCGCAGCAGATCCTTCACGTCGTCGAACCGGTCGGGGTCGAGAAGGCCGTGCGCTTCCCGCAGGCGCAGCAAGATCGACATCACGTCCGCGACCTCGTCGGTGGTCAGCGCCCTGAGCAGCCGCAGCACAGCCGACGGCATCGACACCGAGCCCCGCCCGATCAGACGCTCTGGGTGCCGGACATCGACCAGCTCGACCACCGACCCCGACTCGAAGTCACCGTCGACGCGCTTTATCCCGGACAAGAACAGTGTGCTGCCCGCCCGTAGGCTCCGTTCGGCCTCCCTGTTGATCCCGATCGACCCCATCGGATAGGCGATCCCGCCGACCCAGCGTTCCGCCGGCGCCAGCTGCCCGCCGACCGCGGCCACGACTGTTCCCTGCCCGCCCTGCCCGCCCGTCCCGCCCTTCCCGTCATGCTCACACAAGCTTCGCGCCACCACGTCGGCGTCGCGGGCCGAGCCGATCGAGCACTCGATGCCGCAGTAGGCGGCCCTGGCCGCGGCGTGCAGCTTGGACTTCATGCCGCCGCGTCCTTCGCTCGCGGTCGAGCTCCTGACCGCCCGCGCCTCCTGCGGGGTGAGCCGGGAGATCCGGTCCCGCAGCTGCCCGTCGGTGTAGACGCCGGCCACGTTGGTCAGGAAGGTGAGCCGCGAGGCCTGCGACGCGACCGCCACCGCGACAGCGATCTGGTCGTTGTCCAGCTCGGATCTGGGGTCGGTGGTGTCGTTGCCGTTGACCACAGGCAGGAGGCCCTGATCGAGCGCCGAGATCAGCACCGCGCCCACGTCCCGCATGGCCCTGGCCGAGTCCAGGTCGCTCTTGGAGAGCAGGATCTGGCAGACCTCCACGCCGACGGCGGCGGCTAGCTGCCGGTAGATCGCCATCAGGGCCGGCTGACCGACCGACGCGGCGAGGGCCAGGCCGACCGGCCCGGACAGATCGGCTCCGTCGTAGCGGTCCAGCGTCGCGGTGAGCGCGCTGACCGTCGCGCTGGCCGAGTCCTGGCTGACCGAGGTCCTGACCATGTCGACCAGGCGTTGCAGCTCCTGACCGGCCCGCGCAGTGGGTCCCTCGAAGGTGAGCAGCCGCCGGCCGAGCCGAGCCGCCCCCGAGGTGACCAGCACGACCTGGTGACGGTCCCGCTGGGCACCCGCGATCTGGGTGACCAGGTTGGCGATGACGTCAAGTGCGAGCCCGTCACCGCTCGCGATCGAACTCGACCCGAGCTTGACGACCAGCCTGGTCATGCCCGGCGCCTGCGGAGTTCCCTGACGACCGCCAGGCAGCCATGCACGTGGCAGTCGGGCGGACAGTTGTCCGGCTGCCACGAACCCATGACGACGCCGACGGTCCCAGGCTCGGCTGGCACTGGCCCGGCGGTCAGCACCCGCCTCAGCTCGATGCTCGTCGCCATCGCGGTCGGGTCGGCCTGCGAACGCCGCAGTCCGCGCGCCCGCGCGTCCCTAGGGCGACCGCCCGGCCCGGAAACGCCCTCGTCGGCGACGAGTTGCAGCAGCTGACCCACCCAGACCGGATCGCTCGGCCCGTCATAAATCCACCGGGTGCCGAGCACGCTGTGTTCCGCGGTCGCTATGAGCGCCGAGCCAGCCAGCCCTGAGCCAGCCAGCCCTGGGCCAGCCAGCCCTGGGCCAGCCAGCGCCGCCCCGCGATAGGTCATCGGCACCTGGTAGATCGCGGCACCGTCGGTGAGCAGGTGCGTCTCGATCCCGACCTCGCCGGCCGGGTCCTCGAGCCTGAATGCACCGACCATATGCAGCGACGGCTGGCCACTGCCGCGATACCACGGTTGCCGCGCCATCCAGCCGGGCAGGAAGTCTCGGAAATGCGGCGTGAGGGTCGCACCTGGATACACGACAGGCATGGCCCGCACTTTAGCTTGCCTTGACATCGCCCGCTGCTGGCATGATCTGCTGATGCCCGAGGCATCTCCGTCCCGCCCTTCCCGGCCCTGCCGCCCTTCCCGGCCCTGCCGCCCTTCCCGGCCGTGCCGCCCTTCCCTGCCGTGCCGCCCTTCCCTGCCGTGCCGGCCCCTCCGGCCTTGGCGCCCGATCGGCGCGCACGCTCCGGTCACCGGCGGCCTGGCCACCGGCAGCCTGCGCTACGCGGCGGCGGTCAAGGCCGAGGCGATCCAGGTGTTCGTGACCAATCCGCGCGCCTGGTCGACCACGGCCGGCGACGAAGGGCAGATCAGCGCGCTGCGCGAGCATGTCGGCAAGACGGGCCTGCCGGTTTTCGTGCATGCCCCGTACTTGATCAACCTCGGGTCGCCTGACCCGGTGGTGCGGGAGCGCTCGGCCGGGATGCTTGAGTTCTGCGCGCGGCGGGGCGAGGCGATCGGGGCCAGGGGCGTCGTCGTGCACGCAGGGTCGGCGATCGACACCGACCGGCAGGCGGGCCTGCGGCGGATGCGCGAGACTCTGCTGCCGCTGCTGGACGGCCTTTCCCCCGCCGGTCCTGACCTGCTGATCGAGCCGATAGCGGGCCAGGGCCAGATGCTGTGCGCCACGATCGGCGATCTCGGGCCGTACCTGGACGCACTCGACTGGCACCCGCGGGCGCTGCTTTGCCTGGATACCTGCCACTTGTTCGGGGCCGGTCACGACCTGACCGGCCCCGACGGCGTCGCGACCACGCTGGCCGAGCTCGACCAGGTCGCGCCCGGTCGCGTGCGGCTGATTCACGCCAACGACGCGAAGGATCCGTGCGGCTCGAACCGAGACCGGCACGAAGCCATCGGCGCGGGCACACTGCGCCGCAAGCCGTTCTGGGACCTGCTGCATCACCCGGCTACGGCCGGAGTCGCCTTCGTCGTCGAGACGCCGGGCGGCGAGGCCGGCCAGGCCAAGGACATCGGCCGGCTGAAGCGGCTCAGGGGCAGCGCGAACCCGCCTGCCCGATAACTACGGATTTGCTGCAAGAACATTGAACCACGGCTGAACGCCCCGCGTTTTCTTGGTTACGCACGCTATTGCCGACCATATCTGTCGACAATCCGTAAACGGATCGTTATCCATTGTTGCCGCGACATGCCTGCATGACCTGCGCGAACCATGTTAAGCAGGGTTCCGAATCGTCGCGATCGGGGTGAAGGGAGGGATCTTGCGAAAGGTCCTACGTCGTTCCAGCACCGCCTGGACGGCAGTGGCGATGAGCGCGATCGTCATGGTGTCCGGGGCGGTGGTCGTCGCAGGAGCAGCGGTCGGCGGCAAGCCGCACAAAAAGTACAACGGCCCGTACATCTGCCAGCCGGACGGACGACGCACGATCAAGAAGCACGGCACGAACTATTTCGTGCGCAACGACGTGTTCTCGTCCGCACGAATGTGCGTCAAGATCAAGAAGCACGAAGTCGGCTTCAAGGTCGTCAAGAGCACCGCCGACGGCCATGGCGGGGACACCCAGGCTTTCCCTGAGACGATCTACGGATGCGCCTGGGGCGTGTGCACGCCGCACACCCTGCTGCCGAGGAAAGTCAACCGGATCAAGAACCTGGTGACGTCCTGGTCCACAAGCTGGCGCAGCGTAACCGGGCACTTCGATGTCGGCTACGACATCTGGTTCGGCCACCTGCACACGATCCACGGCCACGCACTCGGTGCCGAGATGATGATCTGGCTTGGCCAGAAGGGCTTCGGCGTCCCGTCGGAAGACCCCGTCTACTGGATCGAGGGCAAGCGCTACTACTACGCCAGGCACAAGGCCTGCGACATCTACGGATGCTGGAACTACGTGCTGTTCCGCCGGTTCGTCCCCGCCACGCATGTACAGCACCTGGGGCTGATGCCGTTCATCAGGATCGCGGAGAAGCACCGCCAGATCAGTGAGCACTCGTGGCTCAAGTCGATCGACGCGGGCTTTGAGATCTGGTGGGGCAGCAAGAGCCTGGAAACGCATTCCTTCCGTGTGCACGTCCAGCTCAAGCCGACCAAGCACAAGAAGCACCGCAAGTAACGCCGACCAGGGCCGGTCCGGGCGCAAGCTCTCGGACCGGCCTTCGTTGTCAGCAGGTTCTGGTTGGATGACACAGTGCGAATCGCGACCTGGAACGTGAACTCGGTGCTGGCCCGGCTTCCCCGCCTCGTGGAGTGGCTGGAGCAGGCCGGCCCCGATGTGGTGTGCCTGCAGGAGACCAAAGTCGCGGCGGACGCGTTCCCGTCCGGGGAGGTCAAGCCGCTCGGTTACGAGGTCCTCCATCACGGCGAGGGCCGGTGGAACGGCGTCGCCATCTTGTCAAGGATCGGCATCGAGGATGTCAGCCTTGGCTTGCCCACCGATCCCGGCTTTCCCGACCCGGCCACCTTCGAGGCCAGGACCGTGGCCGCCACCTGCGGGCCGGTCCGGGTCCGGTCGGTCTACGTGCCGAACGGCCGTACGCCCGATGACCCGCACTACGCGTACAAGCTGCGCTGGCTCAAGGCCTTGCGGTCCGGCGTTGCGGGCGATGTCGAGGGCAGCAGGCCATTCGCGGTGATGGGCGACTTCAACATCGCGCCTACTGATGCTGATGTCTGGGATCCGGCCGTGTTCGTCGGGTCCACCCACGTCACCCCGGCCGAGCGGGCCGAACTGGCTGAACTGCGCGCCGCTGGCCTGACCGACGTCATGCCGCACATCGTGAAGGGAAACCCCTACACTTACTGGGATTATCGAGCCGGATCGTTCCATAAAGGGATGGGGATGCGGATCGACCTCGTCCTGGCCAACGCAGCGATGAACGAGCTCGTCAGCGATGCCTGGATCGATCGCGAGGCCCGCAAGGGCAAGGGGCCAAGCGATCATGCTCCGGTGGTTGTGGACCTTTCCCTGTAGCTCGACCGGGCTCTGGACGAGTGGCGGAGAGGCCCCGCAATGCGTTTCTCCCGAAAGTTATTTTTCATTTACCGGGATTGCCATTTCGGCTGGCGTTTCTCTAGGAACGCGTGCATGCCTTCGCGGGCGTCGGGCAGCTGGCTCGTGGCGGCCATGACCTCGACCGCGTAACCGTACGCCTTGGCCTGGTCGAGATCGATCTGCGCGTAGAGCGCCTGCTTGCCGATGCCCTTGCTCTCGGCCGATCCCCTGGTCACCCGGCGCAGCAGTTCGAGCACCGCGTCGTCGAGCTCGTCGGCGGGCACGACCCGGTTGATCAGCCCCCAGTCCAGTGCGGTCGCCGCGTCGATCACGTCGCCGGACATCGCCAGCTCGGCGGCGCGCTTGCGGCCGATGTTCCTGGCCACCGCGACCATCGGGGTGTGGCAGAACCAGCCGCCCTTGCCCCCAGGCGTGGCGAAGCCCGCGTTCTCGCTCGCCACGGCCAGGTCGGCGGAGGCGACCAGCTGGCAGCCGGCCGCTGTTGCGAGGCCGTGGACCCGGGCAACGACTGGTTGGGGCACCTGCTGCATTAGCGTCATCAGCTCGGTGCAGGTCCACAGCAGGGACCGGGCCGCGGACAGATCCGCTTCGGCGACGTCGGCGAAGTCGTGACCGGCGCTGAACACCGGCCCGCTGCCGGCCAGCACGATCCCGGTCGCGTCGCTGCCCCCGACCTGTCGGAACGCCTCGATCAGCTCGCGCATGTGCGCCAGGGACAGGGCGTTGCGGCGTTGCGGCCGGTTCATCGTGATCGTGGTGAAGTCCCCGGATCGCTTGACTAGGATGTGCTCGAATTCCACCGGCAGTCGCCTCCTCTTCTCAGCAGCGTATGCCGGTTTCCGCCCGGCGCAGGCGGGCAGCACGGCAGCATGGCAGTCATGGCTCACATTAACCTCACCCCCGCCACAGGCCGGCTGGCCAGCCTGATCTCCGGTGTCAGCGACGATCAGCTCGCCCGGCCGACGCCGTGTCCTGCTTACACGCTCGGCGACCTGATCGACCACGTCGGCGGGCTGGCGCTGTCGTTCAACGCGGCCGGTCAGAAGGAGTTCGGCCCGTACACCGAGAGCACCCCGGCCGGTGATGCCGCTCGGCTCGGCTCGGACTGGCGGATCAGGATCCCGCGCGATCTGGGCACGCTCGCGCTGACCTGGCAGGAGTCCGGTGCCTGGGCGGGAATGACCAGGATCGCGCGGATGGACGCGCCCGCCGAGATGGTCGGGATGACTCTGGCCGACGAACTGCTGGTGCACGGCTGGGACGTGGCGATGGCGTCCGGGCAGAAGTTCGACTACGAGCTTGAGGTGCTCGAGGCGGCGCAGAGCTTCCTGACCCAGATTGCCAATCCGGACGCACCGGCTGGGCCGGAGGTGGCGTTCGGCCCGCCGAGAGAGTTGCCGGACAGCACGGTGCCGCTCGACCGGGTGGTGGCGATGGCCGGCCGCGACCACGCCTGGTCCGCTAGCTGACGTTCTTGGGCGCCGCTGGGGCGCCTCGCTACTGGGCGCCGCTGGGTGCGCTTCGCTACTGCCAGAGCGCGACTAGCTGCGCGGGGCTGATGTTGCCGCCGCTGCAGACGATCGCGACCTTGCGTCCGGCGAAGCGGTCCGGGTCGGCGAGAACTGCGGCCAGCGCCGCCGCGCCGGCTGGCTCGACGAGATTACGCGTCTTCTCGATCATCGTCCTGGTCGCGGACTTCAGCGCGTCCTCTGAGACCAGGACGAAGTCGTCGAGGAGGTCCCACATGATCCGCTGGGTCAGCTCGAACGGGGTTCTCGTCGCAATGCCCTCGGCGAAGGTCTTGGTCGTCGACGGAGTGAGCTGCCTGGCTCGCCACGACAGGTAGGCCGACGGGGCCGCTTCGGCTTGGACGCCGATGACCTGGATTGATGGGCGGATCGCCTTGGCCGCGATGGCGGCGCCGCAGACGCCGCTGCCTCCGCCGACTGGCACGACGATGACCTCGACATCTGGCTGGGACTCGAGGATCTCCAGGCAGTAGGTGGCGACGCCGGCGAGCAGGGCGGGCTCGTTGGCCGAGTGGATGTACCGGTAGCCGTGTTCGGCCGCGAGCTTCTCGCAGTGCTCGCGGGCGTCGTCGAAGTCGCGGCCATGGAAGACCAGTTCGGCGCCGAGCGCTTGCATGGACTCGACCTTGACCGGGTTGGCCTCGGTGGGCATGCAGATGATCGCGCGGATGCCGAGGAGGTTGGCGGCGTAGGCGATGGACTGGCCGTGGTTCCCGGTGGAGGCGCTGGTCACCCCTGCACTGCGCTCGTCCTCGGTCAGCTGGCTGAGCAGGTTGATGCCGCCGCGCACCTTGAAGGCACCGACCGGCTGGTGGTTTTCGTGCTTGACCCAGGTTTGAGCGCCGGTCAGCGCGTCCAGGGCCGGGTAGCGGTAAAGCGGGGTCCGAGCCAGATAGGGAGCGATCCGCTGACGGGCTGCCAGCACGTCTGCGAGATCCGGGACGCTGCTTGTCGAGTCCGCCGGTGTGATCATGACTTGTTTGTAACACGCCGAGCCGATGGCGATAACCCCAGCTAGCCGCACTGCGGCCGTGGCATCAGCCTAGATATAACCAAAGTTTTTGGTTCTGTTCATACTTACGACAGAGCGATAACATCATTATATAACCTCGCATTGGACCGCCTTCGTGGCGCGGCGGCAAAACTTGATCGTCGCACGACGCGTCCCTGCCGGTTATGCATCACTATCACGGAATCGTGGTCAACCTCGCCAATTTACCGGAGGAAACATGCATTTTCATCGATACACCCGCAAGTGGCATCATTGCCTACTGGCGTTTGCAGCAGCGTTAACATTCGCCTGCATGGCGCTCCCGTCGGCTAGCGCTCAGGCGGCCACGTCGGCCGCAGTATCAGGCCGCGCCGGTATAGGCCAGTGTCCCGCCAGCAGCTTCTGCATGTGGCAGAACTCCAATTATAACAATTCCGTCAGCGGCGGCTTCTGGGCCTACACCTATGGTAATTATGCGCTGTATACCTGGTTCTATGTCGGCGACAGCGCAAACGACAAGGCCTCCTCGCTTTACAATAATCGAGAATGGGCGACGGGAATCGACAAGGACTACAATCCGGCGGATACTACCGATCTTTATTGCCTGGCCGGGCAATATAAGAACTCGGACCTGGGGCCGTACGCCTGGCATGACGGCAGCAACGAGAACGACTCGATCTCAGCGTTCTGGCACTCCACCCACCCCTCGGCCTGCGACTTCTAGTCTGGCGAAGAGGTGACACGATTCCGTCGCGGCGCGATCATGGCACTGGCGATCATCGGCGTCAGTGCTGTGATCGGTTGCGATCCTGGCCCTGCCCCCAGCCCTGACCCTAGCTTTGGAGCTGGTTCTGCTGCTCGTCCTCTCGATCTGAGTTCCGCCAAGGCGTTCGCAAATTCCATCGCTGACTCGCAGGTGTCTCTCAGCCGGTCAGAGAATATGCCGGATGAGAAACTGCGCTACCGGAGCATTGAATACTCGACCGAGGTTTTCAATGCCGGATCGCCTGAAGCTTTCACGGCCTTCATCACGATCTCGCGAACTGTGACCGTTTACCCAACTTCAGCGGCAAGCATCAGTACGGCGCAGGCACACCCCCCGACATTCGCGACGCCGTCAGGCCGGGAGCGCTGGATGGCTGCCGGGAGCCCGGCACTTGGGTCCGGAGGCAGCAACAATATTACGTCACTGACGCCAGGACAGTTTAGCTTCGTCTTGCAGGGAACTCGGCTGAGCTATCAGCAAGCCAGTAATCTCTCAGGTACGCCCAGCGAGTTCTCGACTCAGCTATTGAGTCATCTGCGCCCGGCCGCCCGGGGGCCCGATCCGCCAGCCACGCTGGTACTCAAGCAGCTCGGATATCTAGTCGCCGTCGCACCATTGTCCGTAGCCGCGCAATCGGCAGCCTGGCATATGGTGGGAGCACTGCCGGGGCTGGAAATGTGCGGGGCAGGAACGGATCTTTCAGGACGACATGGCGTGGGGTTGTGCGTTGACGCCGACGGCGAGCAAACAGAGATCCTGGTCAATAAGCACACCGGGTCGGTGCTCGCGATAGAAGTGCGGCTTCAGCGTCCGTCGGCCGCTTATCCGACCGTATCCAGCGGGAGCCTGATCCTGTCGATCACCTTCACCGGCGCCTGACGAGCTGGGATGAGCCGGGGCGGGCAGCCTAACG
>DASYAT010000309.1:0-2811 GCA_036501205.1 Streptosporangiaceae bacterium
ACAACGGGCACCGGACCCACAGCGCGATCAGCGACCTGACTCCCGACGAACTCGAGGCCGCGCACTACGCCAAACAGGCGCCATCCGTTAAGGTGATTGAGAACCAAGTATAGAGTCTCCAGAAACTCCGGGGCGGTTCACCTCGACCGCTGGGCGGCAGGCCTCTGCGCCCGCCCCACGTGGTGAGCGAGGTGCTCCCGTTCCTGCGCTGGTGCATGGACCAGCGGCGCATGTCCCGCCTGATCGTTTCCCCTGGTTGAGCGCGTGGTCTCGTTGCTGGTGCTGCTCTACGCCCAGCCGGTCGCCCGCGTCGTGCGGCTCAGGGTCGAGGACGTCCTCCAGGAGCCGGACGGAGTCTTCTTACGGCTGGGAACTCCGGCCAGTCCGGTTCCTGAGCCCGTCGACGAGCTGGTGCCGCGCCTGCTTCGAGAACGACCGAGCCTGTTCCCGAGGTCGGATCCATACACCCCCTGGCTGCTGCCTGGCCAGCGAGCGGGACAGCCGATGACCCGAACTACATCCGCCGACGAATCAACGCGGCCGGAGTGCCGAACCTCTCCGCTCGTACGGCAGCGCTCCGGGAGTTGGTGCTTCAGGCGCCCGCCTCGGTCGTCGCTGGGATGATCGGCATCCATCCGGTCCACGCTGCGCTCGTGACCAAACGGGCTGGCACGGAGTGGAGCAGGTACGCGCCCGGATCCCACTCACGCGGTTGTGGGAGCGAGCGCGCAGAATAGTGCCTCCGCTTGCCCAGACTGTAGTCCGCTAGCTTGCCCAAACGCCTGCCCAGCCTCCCGAACTGGCAACAGTCGTTGTCAAATGGCCCCGGCAGCGAGCATGATGCCGACACCGATCGGCACGACGGCGCCGAGCAACTCGCCGCCCCTGCCAATCCCGATCGCCGCTGGGCCCGGGTGCGCCAGGTGAATCAGCGGCCGCCGAATCCACCGGAACGGCCCTACCGCGATAGATGAGTCGCGACAGCGATTACAATCCCCGCCGCGAGTGGACCAAGAAAGAGCCAGGAACGCACGTACAGTAGGACGGGTTTCCCCTTCGGCAGGGGGATCGGCGTGTCAGTACCGACGTCTGGTCTGCGCCCCTGCGGCGGCGGCAACAAATCGCGTAGGCGCCGCAACTCTGTAGCGTTCTTGGATATTGCGATGATCGCCCCAGGAATGGCGATGAATCCCCAAAAGCCGAATCCCAGGCAGTCCGCCTGCGCGCGGCGTGTCAAGGCGGTGCCACACGACTGGCAGAGTCGGCCTGTACGTCTACGGACCATCCACGCCACCAGAAGGCTGATCACGGTCCTCAGAGTCACCGTGACGGCCGGATACCAGCCACAGATCTGGCACTCGTCGGGTGCCGGATACCGAGGTATCGGTGGTGTCGTCATCTTCAACTCTACCGCTAGTTAGTCAGTGTTCGTATGAGTATCAAAGGCGTAGGGGTTGGAGTCAACCCGAGCAGTTCGGCGGGCGGCAAGCAACTCACGCAGAGCTTGCCCTCGCCAAGGCGAGTGGACGGCGATCGCCTTGGGGATGTCGAGAGAGAGGAAGGCTACGTCCCACAAGGCGCGATCTGCGCCGAGGATGATGAGGACCGGTGTTACGGCTGCTTATGCTTAGTTGTTGCTGTTCGCAGGCAGCGCCCAGCCGGTGGCGGTCCAGCTCAGATCAAAGGTGCTGCCGTCCGTGTTGTCCAGTTGCAGGAAGACCAGCTGCTGGCTGTTCATGCCACCGGCCAGGCAGAACTCCTCGCCATCGTGCAGGTCGGTGTATCGGATGTTGCCGGCGATGGGCTCGTGCTGGACCGCGGAGTAGCACGCCGCAGCCGTGGGCGTGCCGGTGACCAGGGCGATCTGGAAGTTGTCGGGCTCGAGGTCGGTGACCCCGGTGCCGCTGCTGCTGTCGTTGCAGTGCAGGGCCAGGTCGTTGCTGCCCCCGTCGGTGCTGACCTGCGGACCCGTCTGGGCGAACACCACCGACGAGGGGATGAAGTCCTCGTCGTTGAAGCCGTTCTGGGTGCAGCTGGCGCCGGGCATGGTGAACTGCTGGCCGGTGTACTCGGCGGAGAAGCCCGCGGCGAGGTTGGTCCCGGCGTCGGTGGGTGCAGTGCCCGTCGGGCCGCCCGCGCCGCTCGCGCCTAACTGCGCCGAGGACGAGGACTCGCCGAGCGGCGTGTTGTTGCCGGCGTTGGCGTTGTTGCTGTTGCCGGAGAAAGCGTGGGCCAGCAGCAGGATCAGCACGATGAGGACGGCGGCGCCGCCGATCAGGGTAGGAACCAGCTTGTTGACTGACTTGCGCGGCGGCTGCGGATAAGGCGACTGGTATGGCATCGGCCGGGTCGAGGTGTAGTCGGGGGTCGCATCGCCCTGCGCGAACGGAACGTCTGCGGCGGCGTTGGCCGGGTTGGCGGCCTTGGCCACGGCGCCGATCGGCACGGTGGTGCCCGGCATCGCCTCTTGCGACGGCGCGTACTGCGGCGCATCGGACTTGAGCGGCGCGGTGGCCGCGGAGGACGCCCCGAGTCCGGCCGCCGCGGCGGCGGGTGCGGTGGTCGCCGCGGCCTGGCCGTGGCCTGGGGCGGGCACGGCGTCCTGGCGCGGCGAGAACACGGTCGTCGTGTCGTACCCGGCCAGCGCCGCCGCGAGGGCCGGGGGCAGCCAGCTGAGCCGGTCGCTCGGATACAGGGCCCTGGCCTGCTCGACGATCTCGGACATCTTCGGCCGGTCGGCCGGGTCCTTCTGCAGACAGGCCTCGACCAGGCCGCGCAGCTGATCGGGGCAGTCGGCCAGCACCGGCTGCT
>DASYAT010000310.1:0-34404 GCA_036501205.1 Streptosporangiaceae bacterium
TGGGCAAAGAGGTTCTTGGGAATCGCTGAGACGCACGGATTCACGATCGCGAACGTGGCGTCGTGCGATCGCGAGCCGTACCAGGGTGCCTTCGTATTCCAGCGCTCCCGAATCAGGCCACCGCCGGCCGTGGTCCGCACGTCCCTGACTCTTACCTGGTCCCCGCCATACAACGTGACACCGTTACTCGAAAACCAGGTAGTCGACAAACCATAAGTCAAATGCTTTTTAAGTAGAAAGCTTGCCAGTGGCTGATCCGGGCTCGGCAAGGCCGGCTGTGCGTCGTAGGCAGCCAGCGAGAGCCCGTACACGGCGAGCACGGCCGCGAGCGCCGACACCAGCTTCAATTCGACGACGCGGGACGCCAGCATGCGCCCGGCCAGCACCGCTCCGATCGGCAGCAGGCCCACCGTTTCCCTGGCAGCGGTCCGGTACCCGAAGATGAACGCGGCCAGCAGGACCAGGAACGATACAGTCACCACCTGCATAGCGAGGTCATCGGTGGCGAAGAGAAGCCGGACCGCGCGGATGACCGCCCACACGACCAGCGCGACCGCGACCAGGTGAGCGATCGGGATCGCGGCATTGCCAGGGGAAATACCGAAGAAGTCAGCGCCGAACAAGACCAGCAGGCTGTGCACCTTGAGCCAGAAGTTGACGGCCAGCCCGTCGATGGTGATGAACCTCGGCGAGGCCGGGTTGATGACGAACCCGCCCAGCGATCGGATCACCGTCATGGCAGCGGCCGTGGCGACGATCGAGACCAGCGCCCCGGCCCCCATCATCAGGTCGTACCACTGTCCAGCCAGCGGTCCGCGGCGCCGGTACATGCGGACCAGGCAGACAAGCACGATCGGCAGCGCGCCCTCATAGATCGCCGTCGAGTCGGCAATCTCCACCCAGGTCAGCAGCACCGCCACCGCCATCGGCACCCACCATCGCGTCCGAAGGTGGTCTGGTCGCAGCCGGTCGATCATCAGCCAGGTCAGTACCAGCGGCACCTGGGTGCCGGTGTGGTCCGGGGCCGACAGCAATACCCAGGCCGTTGAATACGCGCGCGAGACGAGAATCTGCCCGATCGGCGGAGCCACCATGATGCCGACCGTGATCATCACCCGGATAAGGGATTCGCGGCCAGTCGATTTGCCTTTGGCGAGTATCGCCGCCAGCACCACCAGCAACGCGTAGGTCATCGCCGCCGCGATATGCACCACGTCGGGATTCAGCCCGCGGACAAATTCGATCAGCATGTACTGCGGGATTTCAGTGGTGTAGAACGACACGTCGCTCAGCACCCAGCCGTGCAGCAGCAGGTTGCCGTGCAGCATGTCCCAGGCTTGCAGCGCCTGCGATGAGCCGTCGGCGAAGACCGGCAGCTTGGACGCCTCAATTAAATAGCTGACGAACAACAACACGCCGAGCCCGGTAAAGGCGCAAGGCGAAACCCACCAGGCTCGGAGCCGGGATCGGCCGGTACCGTCTTGTCCCCCGACTGGCTGAGTTTCTAGCGGCTCAACCTCGCGAACTATCATTCGGTCCCCTCGGCCATTTGCGATGCCTCACTTAACAGACGCACGGCCGGGTCAGAACGTTGCTAGCAGGCCGAAAGCTGAAAGTTAGCCGCACATAAGCTGGTAGGACGCATAGTTTCGGTGGCGGTGGTGGTGCCTCGCAGGCTGACCGCGCTGGTGGCCGGTCTCCGCTTGCGGCGCCGGGTTGCTCGCCAGCAGATTGGCATGCCGCCACACGAGAACGCTGAAGCCGTCGACGTAGTACGTCGCGGACGGCGGACCGACGGTCGTGTAGAGCCGGGTCGGAATCGCCGACGAGCACGGATTCGTGACCACGAACGTGGCATCGTGCAGCCGCGGGCTGTACCAGGACGCCTTGGTGTTCCAGTGCAGCCGGACCAAGTTGCCGTTGTGCGCGAATCGCACGTCAATGACTTTCACCCGGTCCTGCTCGTACAACGTCACGCCGTTGCTCCCGAACCAGGAGGTCGACAACCCGTAGGTCAGATGATGAACCAGCAGCCAGGACGCCAGCGGCCGGTCAGCGCTCGGCAGCGCGGGCTCGGAGTCATACCGGGCGAGCGAGAGCCCGTAGAAGGCGAGCACGGCCGCGAGGATCGGCGCCAGTCGCACCTCGAACACCCGCGTCGCCAGCATCCGGCCCGCCAGCACGGCGCCGAGCGGCAGCAGCCCCACCGTCTCCCTGGCGCCGGTCCGGTACCCGAAGATGAACGCGCCCAGCAGCACCAGGAACGACATCGTCAGCACCTGCATAGTCATGTCGTCCTTGCGGAAAACCAGCCGCACCGCTCGGGCGACTCCCCACACCACCAGCGCGACCGCGATCAGGTGAGCGAACGGGACAATCGCGTTCTTGGCCGGAATGCCGAAGAAGTCGGCGCCGAACAATACGAGCAGGCTGTGGACCTTCAGCCAGAAGCTGGCGGTCATTCCGTCGATGGTGATCAGCTCGGACGTAGCCGGGTTCACGACGAACCCGCCGATCGACCTGATCACGTTCAGCGCCGCCGTCGCGAATCCGACCGAGGCCAGCGCCCCGGCGGCCAGTGAAAGATCGGGCCACTGCTTGGCCAGCGGCCCGCCCCTGGAGTAGATGCGCAAAAGGCAGACGATCACGATCGGCAGCGCGCCCTCGTAAATGGCGGTCGAGTCGGCGATCTCCACCCAGGCCAGCAGCGCCATCACTGCGACCGGCAGCCACCAGCTCCGTCGAAGCTTGTCTAGTCGCATGCGGTCCAGCATCAGCCAGAGCAGGACCAGCGGGACCTGGGTGCCCGTGTGGTCTGGGGCCGACAGCAAGGTCCAGGCGGCTGAATACGTGCGCGCGTGCAGGATCCGCCCGAACGCCGGCGCCAGCATGATGCCGACCACGATCAGCACCCTGACCAGTGCGTCCCGGCCGGTCGCCTTGCCCTTGGCCAGCACCGCGGACAGCACCACGAGCAGCGCGTACGTCATCGCGGCCGCGATGTGCACTACGTCGGGATTGAGTCCGCGTACCAGCTCGATCAGCATGTACTGCGGCAGTTCAGTGGTGTAGAACGACACGTCGCTCAGCACCCAGCCGTGCAGCAAAGGGTTGCCGTGCAGCATGGCCCAGGCTTGCAATGCCTGCGATGAGCCGTCGGCGAAGATCGGCAGTCGGGACGCCTCGGTCAGATAGGCGAAGAACAACAGCACGCCGAGGGCGGTAAAGGCGCAGGGCTGGAACCAGCGGGAGCGGAGCCAGGATCGACCGCTGCCGTCTTCCCCGTCAATAGGCTGAGCCGGTGGGGACTCAACCTCGCAAATCGTCATTCAGTTCACCTCAGAGATTCAGCCTGGACATATCCGGGGTTCGAGGGGGCTCGTGCCCTGGCTAACACCGCCCTCAGCCGTCTGGGATGCCTAAGAGACGCGCAACTGACGCCGGCCGTTTACAACGGGCGGATACTGAAATCTCGGACTCTGGGGCGAGTCGGGACGCGGAGAGTTGCTCGGGCCGGAGTGACTCAGCCGGCGGGAAGCTTTCCGCGCCCAAATGCAGTTGACTTTGCTCATGGAGACCTGGGACGCCATTACCTCTCGGCGCAACATCCGCTCGTTCACCGACCAGCCGATTCCGCCCGCCGAGCTTGACCGGATTCTCGAAGCCGGACGCCGGTCGCCGTCCTCGCAGAACTGGCAGCCGTGGGATTTCATCCTGGTCACCGACCGCGAGCAGTTGACCGAACTCGCCCAGACCTGGCGCGGGGCCGGTCACGTCGCCGGATCGGCGGCCACGATCGTCGTCCTCGCGCCGGCCGAGGACAACGCGTTCCGGCGGGCCCAGCTCGACCTGGGACAGGCGATCATGGCGATGACGCTGACGGCGGCTGACCTGGGGATCGGGAGTTGCCACGCGGGCGTTCAGGACGTAGATCGTGCTCGGGAACTGCTCGGGTTCCCGGCCGACCGGGACTGGGCCTTCCTGATCTCACTCGGTTACCCAGCCGACCGGCCGCTGCGCCCGATCAAGAACCCGGACCGGCGACCGTTCGACGAGGTCGTCCACCGCGAACGCTGGTGAATCTCCAGGCGCAAATTCGCTGGCGTGGATCGGCCATACTGGGCACAACCCGGATGATGCCTTGAACTTAGCTACCGGCCGTCGGCCGCAGTGGCTGGGATGGAGCAGCAATGAGGAGGATCAGGATGGGGTTCGGATTCAGCCCGGTACAACTGCTTGGCGGCGGGGCAGCGCTCCTGGTGCTTGACCGCGCGGTCAAGCACCAGCGGAACTGCGCGGAGTGCGCTGGGCGGGACTTCGTGGCGATCATGTTTAACGTGCCGCACCTGCTGACCACGCCGGTTCCCGCGAACCAGGCACCCGAGTAACCACCAGCCAGAAACTGAAACGGAGCATGTCGATGGGCGTTGAGAGCGAACCTTACGATGCGGAAGCGACGGCCGCACCTAGCGGCGCGCTTAGCACGTTCGCCTACAACGCCAAGCTTGCGGGCGAAATCGAGAGCCGGTGGCAGCAACGCTGGGCGGAGGACGGCACGTTCCACTCGCCGAATCCAGTCGGGCCGCTCAGCGCCGGTTTCGATGAGGTTAAAGGCCGGCGCAAATTTTTCATCCTGGATATGTTTCCTTACCCGAGCGGGAGCGGCCTGCATGTCGGCCATCCGCTGGGCTATATCGGAACGGACGTCCTGGCACGTTACCTGCGGATGACCGGCAATCATGTGCTGCACACGTTCGGATACGACGCGTTCGGCCTGCCGGCTGAGCAGTATGCGATCGAGACCGGCCAGCACCCGGCGATCACGACGCAGAACAACATCGTCAATATGCGCGAGCAGTTGCGGCGGCTCGGGCTCGGGCACGATACCCGCCGGGAGGTCGCGACCGCTGACCCGTCGTTCTACCGGTGGACGCAGTGGATCTTCCTGCAGATTTTCAACAGCTGGTACGACGACGCGGCTGGGCGGGCTCGGCACATTAGCGGGCTGGTCGAGGAACTGGCTTCCGGACAGCGGCCGGTGCCTGGCGGCGAGTCGTGGGACGAACTGTCGGCGGTGCAGCGGCGCCAGGTGGTCGACGGGTTCCGGCTGGCGTACATCTCTTCTGAGATGGTGAATTGGTGCCCGGGGCTCGGGACCGTGCTCGCCAATGAGGAGGTCACCGCCGAAGGGCGCAGCGACGTCGGCAATCACCTTGTCTATCGACGGCCGCTGCGGCAGTGGATGCTGCGGATCACGGCTTACGCCGAGCGCCTGCTGGCCGATCTTGATGCGCTGGACTGGCCGGAGTCGATCAAGCAGCTCCAGCGCAACTGGATCGGCCAGGGCGACGGGGCCAAGATCGACCTGGCCAAGGCCGGGGATCCGGGGACTGTGCTGACGGTCTTCACTACCCGGCCGGACACGCTTTCCGGGGCCACCTATGTAGTACTGGCGCCTGAGCATCCGCTGGTCGACCGGCTGACGGCTGCGGTTTCCAAGGAAACGGTGGACGCCTACCGGAACCAGGCGGCTCAGGTGAGCGATCGTCAGCGGACGGCCGCCGGGGCCAAGACCGGCGTGTTCACCGGGGCTTACGTTGTTAACCCGGCCAATGGCGAGGACATCCCGGTGTTCGTCGCCGACTACATCCTGATGGGATACGGGACCGGCGCGATCATGGCCGTGCCCGCTCATGACCAGCGGGACTTCGAGTTCGCTAAGAAGTTCGGGCTTCCGATCAGGGCGGTGCTTGAACCGTCGGCGGACTGGCTGGCGGAGCGGGGGCTGGCTGGAGGTACTCCTGCTGGTGCCTGGCCTGAGGCTTATGCGGGAGAAGGCGAGTACCTGCCACCGGAAGCATCGACTTCCGCCGAGTTCCCCGATATGGCCGGGCTGACCGAGCAGGCGGCCATCACCGCGACGATCGAGTGGCTGGCCGAGCGCGGCATCGGCGGGGCGGCGCGGTTCTACCGGCTGCGGGACTGGCTGTTTTCGCGGCAGCGGTACTGGGGAGAGCCGTTCCCGATCGTGTATGACCAGCATGACCTGCCGGTCGCCATCCCGGACGATCAGCTGCCTGTGCTGCTGCCTGAGATGACCGAGTTCCGGCCCGCTGGAGAAGGCGCCGAGGCCGAGGCGGCTGAGCCCGTGCCGCCGCTCTCTCGGGTGCCGGGCTGGTCCGAGGTGGAGCTGGACCTGGGCGAAGGCAAGCAGAAGTACCGGCGGGAGCTGAACACGATGCCGCAGTGGGCGGGCTCGTGCTGGTACTACCTGCGCTACCTGGATCCTTCCAACGACATGCGGTTCGCGGACCCGCAGGTCGAGCGGTACTGGATGGCGGGGCCGGATGGAGGCGCCCGGGCCGACGGAGATGGCGGCGTCGACCTTTATGTTGGCGGGGTCGAGCATGCGGTGCTGCATCTGCTGTACGCGAGGTTCTGGCACAAGGTGCTGTTCGACCTCGGCCAGGTCTCGACCAAGGAGCCGTTCTTCCGGCTGTACAACCAGGGGTACATCCTCGCCGACGCGTTCACCGACAGCCGGGGGTTGTATGTGCCGGCCGCTGAGGTGACTGCTGGTCCCGACGGCAGCCTTAGCTTCCACGGTGAACCGGTGAGCCGGCGGGCGGGCAAGATGGGCAAGAGCCTGAAGAACGGCGTCAGCCCGGACGACATCTACGCCCAGTACGGCGCGGACACGCTGCGGATCTATGAGATGTTCATGGGGCCGTTGAACGTGGACCGGCCGTGGCGAACCAATGACATCACCGGGGCTTACCGGTTCTTGCAGCGGCTGTGGCGCTGCGTTGTCGATGATGAGACCGGGGCGGTCACTGTCTCTGACCTCCCGCTGGCTGAGGACACCACCCGGCTGCTGCACACGACGATCGCGTCGGTACGGGAGGACTTGGCGGGACTGCGGTTCAACACGGCGGTGGCTGAGCTGATGAAGCTGACCACGCATGCCGGCGGAATCGCCAGGGAAACTGGCGCGATCCCCCGACAGCTCGCCGAACCGCTGACGCTGATGGTCGCGCCCCTGGCGCCGCACATCGCCGAGGAATTGTGGGGCAAGCTCGGGCACTCCGAGTCGCTCGCTTACCAGGCGTTTCCTGAGGCGGACGCTTCGGCACTGCAGGCGACGACCGTGGAGATCCCGGTCCAGGTAAACGGAAAGGTCAGGTTCGTCATCACCGTGCCGGCCCAAGCCGACCAGACCGAGACCGAACAACTCCTGCGGGCCGACCCCCACTTCGCCTCCGCCACTTCGGGGGTTACCGTCGAGCGAGTGATCATCGTCCCCGGCCGGATCATCAGCCTGGTAACCCGCGCGAGCTAGCGCGGGCGGGCGACCGGCTCGCGCGCGGGCGACCGACTGGCTCACGGGCGGCGGTGCGCGGCGGACAATTCCGGCAAATCGTCACCCGCCGCCGTGACCGGCCCCCACTTATCCCTGGTCAGGACGTCTTATCCCTGATTGGCGTGCGACAATTCGGGCAAATCATGACAGGAATTGGTTCTAATCAGGGATAAGGCGTGCCTGGCAGGGATAAGACGTGCCCGGAGAAGCCAGCGGCGAAGACTCAACATCGCTGGCGACGACGTCTCACGGATTCTCGAATGATTTTGTCCGCTTTGACCTGGTTCACGAATCGGGAATCCGTGAGATGTGCTCGGAATCCGTGATGAGTGGGCCGGGAGCGCTCGGAATGCCGTGAAGAGTGACCGGGAGCGCTGACGGCCAGCTCGCAGACCCGCCCGCGCCGCCATTCGGGCTTACGGCCAGCGCGCAGACCCGCCCGCGCCGCCAGCCGGGCTGCCGGCCAGCGCGCAGGACCCGCCCGCGCCGCCGTCCGGGCCGCAATCCAGTCCGCCCGTCGGACCCTCGTGCGTCGCATTGATCCGGGCGGCAGGCTTCTGACCTCGCAAAATGCTTAACTGGGGGAGATGTCCGGCACAGCCGGCCGCCCGGGTGGCTCAACCTGATTTCGCAGGCTGTCGTCTAAGGGGTGACGACGACAGTCAGGGGATATATGTGGACAAGAAGCAAGCACGTGCCTTCGAGGGCTTCGTGGCCCAGTCGGGCGACACGTTGCTGCGGATCGCGACATTGCTCACCTGCGACCCGCACCTGGCCGAGGACGTATACCAGGAGACACTGCAACGGCTGGCCGCGAGATGGTCACGCATCGACAACCCGATGGCGTTCTGCCGCCGCGTGCTGCACAACATCGTGATCGACCAGAACCGGGCCAGGAATCGGCGACCGGCTGAAACCGCCATGTTCGATGCGTTCGACAGCGGCGACCCGAGGGCAGGCGACCCGCTGAGGGCCGTTGAACTGCGGCCGACCCTGCTCGGGGCGCTCAGCACGCTGACGCCGCAGCAGCGCGCGATCGTCGTGCTGCGGTATTTCGACGACCGCAGCGAAGCCGAGGTCGCCGAGCTGCTGGGGGTATCGGCGGGCACGGTCAAGAGCACCGCGTCGCGGGCCGTCGCCCAGCTACGCACCCAGCCAGCGCTGGCCGCCCTGTTCTCCCCTAGTGACCTGCACTGAAAGGAACTTCACCATGCCTATCGACGAGGACATCCTGCACGACCTCATGCACCGCGCCACCGAAGACGTGCACGCATCACCGGACGTCGCCGCCACGATCGCGGGTGACCGCCGCCGCCGGCACCTGCGCACCCGCGCGCTCGGCGTCACCGTGACCGGCATAGCCGCAGCCACGGCGGTCGGAGTCGCCGCGGTCGCGGCCGGCACGGGCAAGCCAACGACGCCGACCGCCCAGAAGGACGGGACGACGAAGTCGACGATCATCCTCACGGCCTCGGAACGAGTGCTCCACCGCCTGAGCGTCACCGCCGCCGCTGGCAAGTCGGCGCCGTCGGGCCGCTACGTCGTGATGTCCGAGCTCGAGTACCCGGGCCCGGACCGGCGCACCACGATCATCGACAGCAAGACCGGCGACCTGTGGACGTTCCAGTCAGGTAAGGGCATCCCGAGCACGTTCCCTGAGTCAGTGAAGGGATCACCGACCGCGGCTCAGTACGCCGCCTACCCGACCAGCCTGTCCGCGCTGCGGTCGGTGCTGATCAAGCAGGCCACGCAGGAGCAGGCAGCCGCCTGGCGCGTCCAGGTGAAAGCGGCCAAGTTCAAGGACCCGAAGAACTGGCGTCAGGTCCTGCAGGAGATAAAGAAGGACGAGCCTAAGGAGACCACGAACGACCTCGTCTTCTCCCAGGCCGCCTACCTGCTGTGGAACCCGCTGGTCACCCCGTCGCTGCGGTCGGCGCTGTTCAAGCTGCTGGCAGCCACGCCTGGAGTCGTCGTGAACGCCCACGCGCGCGACGATTCCGGCCGGCCAGCGGTGGAGATCAGCCGGTTCGACAAGCAGGCCGACTACACCAACGCGGTCTACGAGCGCCCCGACGCCAGCCAAGTCCTGGAAACGGCTTCGATAGAACCCGCCAGGAAGCCAGCGCACGGACTGCCGGGCGAGAAGGCTGTCACCTATAGCGACATCTACCTGAAGATCCGCTCGACCAACAAGCTGCCGACCAAGAACCCCTACAAGGCCTGACCCTGCTGGTCACGCAGAACGGGGCCCGGCGCGAAGCGCCTGGCCCCGTTTCGCTGGGTACAAGTCCCCCCGGAGGAGTTAGCACGACGGGGGGCGTGAGTGCGGGATACAGGGCAGGCCTCTGCGCAGGCGACCGGCCAGCACGGACCAGCCACGGACCAGAAGAAGCACGACCGCGAGAAGCAGCGGGTCGGCATCATCGGCGTGCTGGTCGGCGCCGCGCGGATCGGCCGACGGCATTGGCACCGGATCGTCCCCGTGGCGATCGCAGTGTCTGCCCTGACGACGCTGGCCGAGCTCGGCGTGGACGAACTCGTCCCCCAGGACAGCTTTCCCTGGACGCTGATCGCCGACCTGACCGCGTCGGCCTTGAGCCTGCTCGGGGCCGTCTTCCTGTCTGGCTTCCTGACCAAGCTGGTCGGCGGGAGCAGGAAAAACGACAGCAACGGCCGGCCAGACGACGACATCTCGATCAAGCAGGTGCTGCGGACGCTGCCGTGGGGACGCCTGATCGGCGCGGACCTGCTGGTCGCGCTGCTGGTCGTGCTCGGACTGCTCTTGCTGGTGATCCCTGGGCTGATCCTGTTTAACGTCCTGGCGCTCGCCGGCCCGGTAATCGAGGTCGAGAACCGCAAGATCATCGCGGCCATCCGGCGTTCGACGCACCTGGTGCGCGGACACTTCTGGAGTGTCGCGCTGCTCGCAACGCTCCCGGTCGCGGTCGCCAGCGAGATCGAGACGCTAGCCCCCAATCCGGACAACTTCGGGCAGTTCCTGAAGGTGCTGGCCATCCGCGGCCTAGTCGAAGGGCTGGTCGAGGCCGTCATCGGCCTGATCCTCGTCCAGCTCACCTACCGGCTGCTCGCCCTGGACCGGGCCGCTGGCCAGCGCGCGAGCTAGGCGAAGCCTCACGCACGACGCGAAGAAGCCGCGCAAATCTTTCTCCCTGAAGAATCTTTAATCAGGAACACCGGCGCAGTCCTGTCACTTTCCGCGCGGTCGCGTCGTCCTACAAGACGAGATCATGCGAACAGGAGGTGATCGGCCGTGAGCGGCGACGGGACCAGCGCGATGATCAGTCTCGCCTACCAGCAGAACCGGCCTTATCTCATCGATCTGGCCTTCCGGATGCTGGGCGAGATCGGGGCGGCGCAGGATGTGGTGCAGGATGCGTTCGGCCGCCTGCTGCGGTCGGATCCCGCGGAAATCGAGGACCTGCGCGGCTGGCTGATCGTGGTCACCAGCCGCCTGTGCCTTGACCACATCAGGTCGGCTCGCGCCCGCCGCGAACGCGCTCACGACGCCACCGAGATCGAGTTCGTTCCGGTCGCCCAGCCCGAACTGGCGGATCCGGCTGACCGGGTCACCTTCGACGACACCGTGAGCCTGGCCCTGCTCGTCGTGCTGCAGCGTCTCAGCCCGGCCGAACGCTGCGTGTTCGTGCTGCATGACATCTTCGGCCTGCCGTTCGACGAGATCGGGCAGACCGTTGGCAGGACGACCGTGTCCTGCCGGCAACTCGCCCGGCGGGCCCGTCAGAAGATCACCTCGGGCCAGGACGCCGTCCGGTTCGACGTCGCCTCAGCCGAACGCCGCCAGGTCACCGACACGTTCATCAAGGCCTGCGCCGACGGCGACCTCGACGCCCTGCTGGCGATGCTCGCCCCCGATGCGTGGGGCGCGATCGACTTCGGCCCCCAGGCCTCGCCGCGGCGGGTCAGCCTCGCCGGCGCCGACCGGATCGCGCCGAACCTGCTCCGCTTCTGGGGCCCGCCCGCGACGCTGGTCTCGCATCCGCTCGCCGGCCAGCCCGCCCTGCTCGGCTTCTACGGTCGCGACCTGGCGGGCGTACTGGTCTTCGCCATGCGAGGCGAGCTCATCGAATCGATCACGGTCATCGGCGACCCAGCCAAGCTCGCATCCCTGAACGCCCAGCTCACCGCACGCGCCTGAACCACCGGTCACATTCCGGCGGCCTGTCTCGTCCTTACCAGTGGCATCGATTCGCACCGGATGTAAGAGGAGAAAACCAAAATGACCGCCGATTTTGAAAACTTTGCGGTAGCTGAATCCGCCGCCCCGAGGCCGGTCCGCCCGTCGGCGTTCGTCCGGATCGTCATGCGCCCGCTGACCAAGCGACTCAACCCGCTCATGCTCAAGCTGGCCGGACGCGAGAAGTTTCACATGGCCGCGCAGATCCGCCACGTCGGCCGCCGCTCAGGCCGGTCTTACACCACCCCGGTCAGCGCCCGGCTCGGTAACGACGTCGCGGTCATCCCCCTGACCTTCGGTAACGTCTCGGACTGGGCCAGAAATATCCGGGCCGCCGGCGGCTGCGAGATCCGCCTGGACGGCCAGGAATACCTGGCCAGCAACCCGCAGTTCGTCGGAGCGGCGGAAATCAGGCCCCTGCTCCGCTCACTGTTCCGGCGGCGGGAGCGCGCCATGTTCGCCATGCTCGGCATCATCCAATTCATCCGCCTGGACGTAACTCCGGCCGCCGAGTCGTAGGCCGGCCCGGGCCGGTAACACTCTCCGACCACTAAAGGCGGCTTTATCCCGGCACCGGTACTTGGTCTGCTTGGTACTGATGAGTAGCCTTTGTGCCATGACCGTCACTACCGTCGACGCCGGCCCGCGCAAGATCGCCCGGGCAGCCGAGGTTAACGCACCCGCCACGGAAATCTTCGAGCTCGTGGCTGACCCCCGCCGGCACCACGAACTAGACGGCGGCGGAACGGTCCAGAACGCCGTCACCAGTCCAGACCGACTCTCGGCGGACGCAAAGTTCTCGGTGCAAATGAAGCAATACGGCTTCCCCTACAAGATCACCAGCAAGGTGATCGACTTCACCGACGGCACCGTGGTCGAGTGGCAGCACCCGCTCGGCCACAGTTGGCGCTGGGAACTGAAGCCCCTGACCGAGAACACCACGCTGGTCACGGAGACCTTCGACTACAGCCGCCTCGGCGCAGCGAAGGTAAACGGCCTGAAGTGGTTCGGCTCGTTCAAGCACAACGCCGCCGCCATCGAAGCCACCCTCCGCCAACTCCAGGCGAAGTACCCAGCCGCGCCGGCGGAGTCCGCTGAAAGCTCTGAGAGCTAGCCGCTTGCAAAGTAATTGGTCATTTTTGTACAACTCACAACTCAGGGTCACAAAGGACTCCCGGTCACAATGGCGCGAGCGGGCGAGGGTTGCGTAATTTTCTTCTACAAAGTAGATTCTGCTTGACAATTCCGCACCAGCTACGTGAATGAGACTTCGACGCGGTGCCGGGCCATTGGATGGCACCAAAGGGCCACCGCAAGGCGCCAGGTCACTCATTCCGGTCGGTGATCGACTAGTCGTACCCGGTCGCCTCACCTGCACCAAGCATCGCTGGGCGGCAAATGTCACCGGAGCGGACCACACCAATTAATTGGGGGGTCGTGGCCTGCTCCGGGAGGGGCTCATCAAGGATGGGAGTGCGATCCAGTGACCATCGGGACCGTCATCACTGCCGGTCTCAGTCGCGCTGAGCGCGGGGGGAGATCGGTTTGCTGTTCCTGAGTTACGCCGAGGAGGACCGGGAGATCGGCAACAAGGTTGCCGCCTGGTTCACCAGTCAAGGTGTCGAGCTATTTAACTGGCTCGCTCCCGACCAGCGCGGCCGTCTGTTTGTCCGAGAAATCGAAGGGGCTATTGGTCGCGCCGATGCGTTCTTGGCGCTGCTTTCGCCATATCTTCTAGCCTCGCCCTGGTGCCGCCGGGAAAGACACCTTGCTCTGATGCGCGAGGACGACTTGCAGCGGCATCAGAGCGATCGAATGTTTATCCATGTACTGCAGGTCGCGCCCACGCCGCTCTCCGACGCTGGCTTTCTGCGCGAATACGACTGGGGAGACATAGTTGGCAAGCCCGACATCACGCCCGACCTCACGTCGCTTAACGGGCGCATCACATCACACATTGGCGATTCAGCGGCATCGGGGCGGCCCGCCGCGACCCGCCCTGTGGCTGGAACTCCGTCTGCCGCCGGCTCGGTAACGGACTATCCGATGGAATTCCGCAACCGTACGAGCGAACTCGACGAAGTTTTACTCAGTATCACTAACTTCAGCGGGCCGCACTTCTGGCTCGTGACCTCGCCGCCACATATTGGCAAGAGCTGGTTCCTGCAGCGGCTCCGATCCGATGAGAGGCTGAAAGGCTGGCAGTCGGAACTGGTAGATCTTCGGCAGGAGATGCCAGGGACCCGCACCGATCCTGACGTTTTGCTCGCGCGTCTTTTCGGGCTGACCTCCCCGATAACTGACTGGCCAGCGGCCAGGCGCGAGATCGTGAAGAAGATCGCCGGCGCCAGGACGTACCTGTGCCTGCTCGATAGCGCGGAACTGATTGATCGCCGGACCGCACATGCCCTGCGCGCCCGTCTCGGCGAGATCCACGCCGCGCTCAGCGCTTACACCGACAGCATCCGGCTTGCCGTCGTCGTCGCCAGCCGTCGCGACGCGGAGTGGCGAGGAGTTACCCCGCATCCACGCATGACTATGCTGTCGCTGAGCGAGTTCGATGACGTCGTCGTCCAGCACGCGCTATTCGAATTCGCGAAAACCGCTGACCTCCGGGACCCGTTCGCGAGCGACCTTCGGCCGGTCGCCGAAATCGTGCATCAGGTCACCGAGGGCCTGCCGGCACTGCTGCCGCGCTGCCTGCAGTGGATCCAGGATGAGGGCTGGTTCGAACTCGATCGGCTTAATACCCAAAGCTACTTCGAGGGACTGGCCGAGCCGTACATCAAGCAAGGTCTGCTGTCCTACGACAGTCTCTTTCCCGGCACTCGCATGGCCGGCGACGAGTTCGCCGACGAGACGGCCAAATTCAAAACAGAGATCATCGAGCTAGCGTACCGGGCGCTTGTCCCTTATCGGCTATTTACCCAATCTCATCTTCGTTATCATTTGCAATACGATGAAGAGGTATGCGACATCCTGGCCCGCCTCAACTGGTCGCTTGAGGACCTGTGGAATGCCGTCAGCGACGCCGCCGTGCTGCTGCGCCCACTGGACGAACCGTGGCAGGAAATACATCCCGCCGTCCGGCGGCTGCTCTATCGTTATTGCTACAATACGCCAGAACGACGAGCGACCGCGCACGAAGAGGCTCGTAAGTTCGTCGCTGTCTGGGGTGAGCAGCAGCTCGGTAAAGAGCAGACGATCGGCCTCATAGAGTGCCTGTGGCATGAGGCAATGGCGCTGGCGGATAGCGACGAAGAGGAATTCAAGCGGCAGCTCATCCATTCGGCCACAGAACTGTCTCTTGGGCTAAACCCGTCACCGCTCTATACAGTCGTAGAACTACGGCAATACACGTCAGGACGAATGATTGTCGATACCGAACTGGCGGCGGCCTTCAAGCGTGTCGACGGCTTCTTCCAGCAGTTGATCGAGATAGTAGAGAACCCGCCGCCGGCGCCGGAGACCTGACGTGACCGAAGTGAGCATGTACCCCAGCTATGTCGAGCGGGGCGAAGAGGATCAGATCAGCCAAGCCGCGGCCCAGGTCAGGCAGGACGGTCAGAGCCGCGCGATACTGCTCTACGGAACTGGCGGTGTCGGCAAGACCTGGCTAGTCAGGCATCTGGTCGAGGCGAACAGTGCCAACGCCGAGACCGTGTGGGTCAGGCCCATCGATATGGACGACTCGGAATACTGGCTGCTGTCGAACCTTGAGCGGCTGATCGCCGAGAACCTTGACCCGGGCAACGAGGGCAGGCACTTCAGCCAGTACCTGGACTATCTGTCCCGCCTGCCCCAGTACCTAAGGCCGCGGGTCGGCCATGAGACCGTGATCAGTCACCTGGGCCGGATCAAGGACGTCTTCCTGCAGTGCTACCGCGACTACATCGATAGCACCGGCAAGAGCGTGGTCATCACCTTCGACACCGTCGAGGCAATCCGTGGCATGGATCTGCTGGTCACGCTGACCCAGTTGATGAAGCAACTGCCCGCCACCTTGTTCATCTTGTCTGGCCGACCGCAGCCGCCTACCGAGACCAGGCCAGACCCGATCAAGAGCGCGCTAGAAGACCCGTATCTGCCGGTCCCGCTCGTGGACATGCAACTGGAAGACTTCACAGAAGACGTCGCCAGGGAGTACCTGGATAACAGCGGCATCGGCGCCGGACTCACTGGCGAAGAGAAACGGGCACTGGTCCGGCTCACCCGCGGCCACCCGCTGTGGCTCGCCTTCACGGTGTCCTACCTTGGCGAGAAGGGACTGCCAGAAGAAGCCGGGAACTCGCTGCAGTACATCGAGGAGCGGATTCCGTATCAGGGCGACGTCGGCAAAGCCGGACAGGACTTGCAGGAGGCGTTCAACCGCAGGCTGGTCTCCAGCTACCGGGAAGCGGACTTCTGGCACGAGGCGATCAAACGCCTGGCCGTGGCCAGGAAGAGCGTGAGTCAGTCAATCTGGCGCGAGCTTATGGCCGACAGCCAGTTGCCGGAGGGTGTCAGCAGTCTCGACGAAGCCTGGCCGATCTTGCTGGACACTCCCTGGATCAGGCCCCGTGCCAACGCGCAGTACGTAACGCTGCACGACGTGGTCGCCGAGGAACTCGCCCGGCGGATCTTCCCGATTCACGACCAGGGCAAGGAGTGGCGGCACACGCTGTGGACCAGAGCCGCGCGCGTCTACGGCGAACGAATCGACATTCGGGAAGCCGAACTGGTCGCCGAGCTGGCCACCCTTGACACGTCGCTGGAGGATCGGAGCGTGCCGGCCCCCAAAAACGGCGGCAACGGCCCGGCCGAGGATTGGGAAAGCGCCTATATCGATGAGGCGGCCAAGCTGGACGTCCAACGGCGCGAGCTAAGCCAGTTCAAGACCGTTGGCCTTTATTATCAGCTCCTGTGCGACTTCCCGAAGGGCTGCCAGCTCTTCCACAAGCGGCTGGACGAAGCCAGGCGCGATCACGACGTGCCCTACCAGGAACTGCTGGTCTTCGAAATGGAGCGATTCCTTCCCGGCGGCGCCCCGTATATCTTCGGCGACGTCATCGGTGAGGTGATAGAGGACTTCCGGGCGTGGCTCACCTCCGCTGCGGGGGTACCCATTTACCTGCAGATGGCCCTTGACATGGCCGACTGCCTGATCAGGAGCGAGCAGCCGCAGGCGGCTGTCGACCTGCTCGAGCGATTGCCCGCCGACATAGGCAGCCCCCGAGATCGCTTCCGGTTGAGCAACTTGCTAGGCAATGCCTACATGCGCAATCCCGGCCACGTGAGGGAAGGGCTGCGTCATTTCCAGAACTCACTGGATGCGGCAATCGACACCGACGCGGCCGACCAGCTGAAACTAGTCGCGAAGGCGCACAAGGAACTGGGGTTCTTCTATCGACACCGAGGGCTGTGGGCCGACGCCGACGAGTCCTACCAGCAGGCCTTCAACGCCATATCTCAGACGCTATCGACCAAGAGCGATCCCAATGATCGCGAGGAGATGGCGTCGATTCAGACCAACTGGGCCTACGTCAAGGGTCTCGTCGGCGACCACCGCGAAGGCACGAACCTGGTCGAGACGGCCATATCTGTCCGGCGCCGGCTGAAGCGCCGGCACGAGGAAGGTATCTCCTGGAGCACGTGCGGCGAGATCTATCGCTACGAGCGGCGGTTCCAGATGGCGTGGAAGGCCTATGCCGCGGCCGAGCGAATCTTCGAAGATCCTCGTAATTGGGCGTGGCTCGGGCTTATCTATCAGGAGCAGGCCATCTGCCTGTTCCAAGCCGTACAGGATGGAATAGAGATTCTGCCAGGACAGGACGCTCTCGCAGAGGCCAAACGGCTGATCGCGCTGGCCCTGAACCTGTGCCGCGACCTGGCCATTCGAGGATACCCGTCGGCGCTCAACCGAGCGGGCCGGATATTCGGCCAGGAAGACATCGAGGCGGGTCTTAAATATCTGGCCGAGGGCATCGACTCAGCTCGGCAATTGTCCGATGGATGGTTCTGGTTTGCCAACCTGATCGAGCATGTCGAGCTAAGCTACCGAGCCTGGGAGGAGACCGGGCAGCAGGCCTATCTTGACCTGATCGTCAATCGTGGACCTCAAATCGCTCAGGCAGGCGAGCAGTTCGAGTTCCCCGACCTCAGAGGTCGGTGGAAGATCTTGCAGGGGTATCTACGGATTGGCGAGTGGCGGACCGCCGGGGACGCCAGCTCGCTGGATTCGGCCCTGGAGTTCTTCAAGGTCGGCTTCGCCGAGATCGCGCAGCAACACGTGGGGTCATCTGGCGCGGCAGCTATCCCAGGCGTGTTCAGGAAGTTCGCCACAATGATGTGGGGCCTGCCCGACCCAATCCAGGCTCAGTGGCAAGGGGAATTCCGGCGTGCCTGGAGCGGTGATTCACAGGGCGCGACCCTGTTGCTGGCCCGGTTGGAAGAACTGTACTAGCTCACCGTAGTGCCGTTTCGCCTAAGACAAACTTGCTGTAGTACCGACTTTCCGTAGTACCGAGTTCTTGTTATCTGGTTCAGTAGTGCCAAATCGACATTGATGCATTCTCCACCGTCTAGGAAGGCGCGGTCTATATGACGCATGCGCAAGATGCGCGCCGGGCCATCGCACTATCGAGTTTTGATCTGCCTGAAGCACACGAACTTTTGGTTTACAGTTGCGAAGACTGTGCCTGCCCTGTCATTGAACGTGGTAGCCAGCGAACCGTCGGCGGATCGATCCTCAGCCCGACTGATCCCCGTCCGTGGGTTGGTGCCGAAAACGTCCTGGACCTGCGGGTCGATGACGGCCACCAACTTCTTTTCAACGCCTCGGGACGCGGTGGCGTGGCGGTGGTGAACAAGACCGCTCACCGGATGTTTCGGTCCGCTGAGCGGCCGGTTACCATCGCGGAAGTCCAGGCGTCCTGGCCTGAGGCCGCTGATGATGTTGCCGACGTCTTCGCCAAGCTCAGCTGCCTTGATGTGATCCACCCGGTCGGCCAGGTGCCGCACCCAGAGTTCAGCGCTGGCAGAGTTCTCACCGCTTGGCTGCACGTCACGAACGCGTGCAACCTGCGTTGTCCGTACTGCTATGTCAATAAGTCAGCGGATGGCATGGACGAGCACATCGGGCACTCGGCTGTCGATGCGGTGTTCAGGTCGGCGGTGGCGAACGGGTTCCCGGCGGTGAAGCTGAAGTACGCCGGCGGGGAGGCGAGCCTCAATCATCGGCTGATGCTGAGCATGCATGAGCGGGCGCGGACGTTGGCCGTCGAACACGGAGTGCATCTGTATGCGACCCTGCTCAGCAATGGCGTCACGCTGTCACGAGACCTGGTCGGCACGCTGAAGGCGCAGGGTGTCCGGATCATGATCTCGCTCGACGGGATCGGTGAGCTGCACGATGCCCAGCGGCCGTTCGTCAACGGGCGGCCGTCGTTCAAGTTCGTAGAGCGGACGATCACCCAGCTGATCGAGCAGGATCACCGGCCGCACCTGTCGGTAACCATCACGAACCGCAATGCCTCTGGCCTCGCCGATGTGGTGCGGTACGCGCTTGACCGGGACTTGACGTTCAGCCTCAACTTCTTCCGCGACAACGATTGCGCGGCTACCTTTACCGACCTGCGGTACGAAGAGAAGACCATGATCGGCTCGCTGCTCGACGCGTTCGCCGTGATCGGGGAGTTCTTGCCCCGCTGGAGCGTGCTCGGAGCGATCCTGGACCGGGGGCAACTGCTGCAGCCTCGGCAGCATTCATGCGGGGTCGGCCAGGATTACCTGGTGATCGACCAGCGTGGCCAAGTCTCCAAATGTCACATGGAGATCGAGCGGACCCTGGGCGACGTCTTCAGCGATGACCCGCTTCAGCTCGTGCGGCGCGACGACACCACCGTCATGAACCTGCCGGTCACCGAAAAGGAAGGCTGCCGGGACTGCACCTGGCAGAACTGGTGCTCGGGTGGCTGCGCGGTCGCTACGTTCCGGGCGACCGGCCGGTACGACATCAAGTCGCCGAACTGCAACATCTACAAGGCGATCTACCCGGAAGCCCTGCGCCTGGAAGGCCTGCGCCTCCTCAAGTACGCAACTCAGATCTGAGTTACTCCGTTCATGAACTGGACCAGTGCGTGAGTCGGTCCTAGATGAGCTAGCGTCCGCCTGCGGGGGAAGGCGGGCGCCGGCTAAGCGCACAGGCCGACGGCCGGCTCTGCCAGCACCGGTTCACTTTGCGGGCAGAACCGGCATTTGCGGCAGGACAGGCGAGAGTCCGAAAGATGAATGCGCATATTCATCCTTGTTATTCCTGATGAATCCGCATATTCATCTGTTCCGGAAGTGATCTTGACTGCCCAGCCTTGGGGCGCGCGTGGTCAATTAGCAGCGTGTGCCGCGTGTGAATGATGTGACCTGAGAATGGGGCACGATTCTGGTTCGGTGCATCACGCACTGGACCAGTGCGTGAGTCGATCCGGGTCTGGCTGGGCTAGCGCGCGGCGAGCGGGTAGCGAGCGCCGCCGCGTGCCAGCCAGAGCGTGTGCTCGCGTGAGATCGCGTGTTCGGCGCGTTCGACGAACTGGGACCAGGCGTCTTCTGAGCCTTCGGTGATCTGCAAGGCGCGATCCTTAGCCAGCGCGAGATCGATTTCGGTAGCGGCGTAAGCCTCGGCAAGGGTGCCATGATTTTTGGCTTCGAGCCACGCCACCGTGGCCGCGACCATGACGGCGGCGAGACCGAGCAGATTGAAGGTCAGCAGGCCGGCGACCCTGGCGACGGCGGCCGCCAATCCTACGCCGAGCAGCACGAGGATGGCGCCACGCCACGCGTTTTCCTGCCTGGCATTCCAGGCGGCCTTGCGCTTGTACCAATCCATCTGAGCTTCGATACGGCCGGCCAGATAAGCGGATCTCCTTTCCTCAAGTGAAGAAGATCTGACTGCTCGCATATTTTCAGTAATCTGATTGTCGGTTATCTGATCGGATAGTCCCGGCAAGCCAAAACGCTCGGCTATCAAGCCGAATTTGGCGACTAGCTCATCCTCTGGCCGATTGCAACTGCTGACATTGAACAATCCACCGCCGACAGCGTAGAGCCAGGCCAGCGTGCGGGCCGACTCGGCAATCGCCCGGCCGCCGTACCACGATCGCTCTGGTCGTCGCCGTTGCAGGTATCCGGCGCAGCCAAGTGCTAGCAGGAAGGCCAGCGCTGCGAGCACACCGCCAACATCGATACGGTGCGCCGTTACCTTGACGGTAATTGTCGCCGAAATCGCAGCCGCAACTGTCAGCACCAGCAGGGTTGCCGTGACGCGGACCTGCCTTCGCTGTCCGAGCAGCGATTCGGCATCGGAGGTGCGGAAGATGCCGGGCAGATCCGTATCGGTCAGCAGAACAGCCTGTTTCCGTTCGCCGGTAAGATCCCCGCTCAAATGCTGATCAGTCATCCGCCCCTGCTCCCGTTCCCGCGGACGTGTCGGTTTCGCGATCCGCAGTATCCCAAGACTAAAAGCTTCATCTCACTGAGGAAACCCACGAGATTACCCGGCGCGCTTACGCGAAAAGGTCGCATTGGCCGATCAGCGAGATGCCCATGGTGCCCCGCCGTGCGCTTGGTGCCGGAAGTGCGCCTGGCGTCCTAGTGCCGCGATCTGCGGTGTCTGGTGTGACAGGAGTGGTTCTGGGAGCCCAGCCCGGCTAAGTAAAACGCCCGCCCGTCGCGGAGAGTCGACGGGCGGGCGTGGGAGGCTGACCGGCGCTAGCTGCCTGAGTGCTGGCGCTGGTCAGGTCTCCCTGGGCAAATCCACACGGCCTGATCCGGGCCGACCGGCCGACGGCCGACGCCCGGCCAGATCAGGTCTCCTCTAGCAGCGGGAACGCCCGGTGCCGCCGAGGCGGCGTCAGGAAGTTCTGCCGCCTTGTCGCCTGGGTGAACCGCTCCAGGCCGTCGTCGCCCGGGTCAGCCGCCTCCACTCCCGGCGGCACGCTGGCTGCGGTGCCGCCCTGCTGACCGGCCTTGACGTAGTCGAGCGAAGCCGAATTGATCCGCATGACCCGGAAGAACTCGGCCGTCGGCACGAACACGGTGAACTCAAGCGTCGGCTGCACCGAGCCATCGGGCACGTCCTGCGGGGACAGGCCTGGCCCGTCGTTGCGTATGTGCAGCGGCGTGCCGTCACCTGCCCGCGAAGAGCGCTGCAGGCCGGCCAGGTGCCCGACCCGGTACGTCTGAGTCGTCGCGTCCGGATCGAAGTTGGTGGCCTGGTCGTTCGCGCCGTTGAACACGTTCTGCAGGAAGGCCGAGTTCTGCTGCGTAGTCAGGTTCCCGGTCGGGGCACCGAGTCCGCCGCCGTTGGTGAACGCGTTGTTCGGATCCTGCGGGAACGGCAGGCCGGAAGCGCCGCTCGGGGTCTTGGAGCGGAACATGTACTGGACCCGCTCGCTGAAGGTCTCCGGTTCGTCGGAGTCTGTGCCATCGACGCTGTAGAACTGCTCCAGGTCGTCGATGACGTGCGAGAGGTGCTGGATTGAGCCGTTGTCGAAGTAGTCGCCGGGCTTGGCCGTGGTAAGCACCCCGTGTGAGGTCCCGGCGAACGTGACCGTCGCACCGTTGGGCGCGCTGCCGTTGACCTGCTGATCCACGAAGCCCATCCACATCGACGACGCCGGGTTGATCTGGTTGGTGAACGAGAAGCCGTTGGCGGCGGCGACCTTGCGCGGCAGACCCGGCTGCACGAAGTTGAGCCTCGGGGTCTTGAAGTTGAACAGGCCCCCGAATGACGGCGAAGCCACGAACTGGTTGTTGAGGATGTCGCTGCCGTTGAACCAGGCCGCGACCTCGGTGATGTTCACCAGCGAGTCACTGCGCAGGGTAAACAGCACGTCGTTGGTCTCGATCTGCACCGGGACGTTGTACAGCCGCTTGGTCACGCCCGGGTTGAGCGGCGAGACGTCGGTCGGACTGGGGACTGCCTCTTCTAGTGCGAACCGGCTTGTGTTCGAGGTCAGTCTCGGCATCGCGCTCGCGACCAGGCTCTTCGGCAGCCGGTTGAAGTACGGCACGCCGTAGGCGATGAACGTGAAGACGCCGCTCGGGGAGAACGCGTAGGCCTGCTCGATCGTGTTCAGCGCACTGGCCAGAACTGCCTGGTCCCGCTTGGTCGGGTTGCGGGTCAGGGCGGCCGGGGCCAGGAAGGTGTAGAGCACCCCGAAGTCGACGAGCACCCCGGCGATGGTCTGGGCTGGGTGGACGAAGGCACCGATGTCGAACTGGATGTCAGGCAGCGGGCCAGAGGCCGACTGGGCCATGGAACCCATTGGCCTGGTGGTCGCGGCCTTGGCGCGCAGCGGAGTCCAGGCCGCCGCACCGACGGTGCCGACCGTCGCGGCCATCGCGCCGATGCCGCCGACCTTCAGGACGGTGCGCCGGTTCAGTGCCCTGCTGGCTAGCTGCACCAGCTCAGGACCAGGTTCAGCCTGTGGAGCATCGGGGGGCGTAGCCCGTACTGGGCAACGGCCGGATCGGTTTAAAAAGTTCTCCGTCATGTGGCCACTCCTGCTCTGGTCGAGGCTGCCGAAATAATGACGAACTGTCCCGGCTAAGCGCACGAATTAACACATGAGCCTAATAACCGGCATGCCCGGGTCAAGTTACAAAAACGTCATCAATCGCTTGTTAACATGACAGAAATGTCATGAACTGAAGGCAGAACAGCATGACCCCTCCTGACCTGGGCTGACCCAGTCGGAGGCGGCGCCAGAGAGTCCGCGAAGCGGCACTGTGAGCTACCCCGGGCCTGACCGATCTATGCGCTCGACGACAAGCCGGCTTCGAGGAAAGATCACTTCATGAGCAGCTATCGCCTAGACGCGTTGCCAGAGACCACCGTCCAAGTTTTCAACCAAGAAATTGATCCTGTTCTGACGGTCGACCCCGGCGACACCGTGCTGCTGCGCTCGCTTGACGCCAACGGCTCCCTCGACCGGCAGCAGACGCCCGGCGAAGACGTGCCCACCATGTTCAGCGAGCGGCGCGGGCACTGCCTGACCGGCCCGATCGCGGTCCGCGGCGCGATGCCGGGCGATCACCTGGCGGTGCGGTTCGTCTCCGTCAGGCCTGACGACTGGGGCTGGACCGTCGCCGCCGGCCGGGATACGCCCGTGACCAGGCATCTTGGTCTGCACGAGGGTCCGCCCGAGTGGCTGCTCTGGCAGATCGACGCCGACGCCGGCGCCGCCGCCAACCAGCACGGCCACCAGGTGCGGACCGCGCCGTTCCACGGCGTGACCGGGCTGGCGTTCGATGAGCCCGGTGAGCATTCGACGATCCCGCCTCGGGCCATTGCGGGCGGCAACATCGACTGCAAGGAGCTGGTCGCCGGATCCGTGCTCTTCCTTCCGGTCACGGTCCCTGGCGCGCTGCTGAGCGTCGGCGACGGGCACGCGGCGCAGGGCGACGGTGAGGTGTCAGGCACGGCCATCGAATGCGGGATGACCACCGAGCTCCAGCTGGATATCCAGAAAGATCGGCTGGTCAAGGGCGTGCACGCGGAGACGCCCGCCGGCCGGATCGCGTTCGGCTTCAGTCCCGACCTGAACGTCGCGGCCGCCGAAGCGCTCGACGCGATGCTGGGCTGGCTCGGCCCTGAGTTCGGGCTCAGCAAGGCCGGCACGCTGGCGCTGGCCAGCTCCGTCCTTGACCTGCGGGTCACCCAGGTGGCCAACCAGACGTGGGGGGTGCACGCGCTGCTGCCGTGGGACGCGATCAAGACCAGCCATTGAACCAAGCGCAGGTACCGCAACGTCTACTCATGGAACCATTACGTCAGCGTACGTACCCACCCAAATTTGCTCAGTTGAGAGTTGATCCTGGTGCCAGCCATTGCCGGAACGCCGCTGCGAGCCGCCCGAGCCGCCGTCGCCGCGGCCCTCGTCGCCGCCGGTCTCCTGATCGCCGCGCCGGCGGCGCTGGCCAACTGGGCGCAGCAGCCGACCGCGCCGCTCAGCGGCGTCAGCTCGTGGAGTTTCGCCGGCGTCTCCTGCACCTCGCCGAACATCTGCATGGCGGTCGGCGTCGAATCGCCGTCCACCTCCGAACCGCTGTCCGAGACCCGGAGCCCGTCCGGCTGGACGCAGCAGCCGATCTCCGAGCCGGCCGACGGCAGCCAGCTAATCGGTGTCTTCTGCACGAAGGCCTCCGCTTGCACCGCCGTCGGAGCGACGCCGACGAGCTCGGGTTCGGTGCCGCTGGCCGAGCGCTGGAACGGCTCGAGCTGGTCCATTCAGAAGCCGCCCGCTCCCGGTGGCGCCTCGTTCAGCGTTCTCGACGCCGTGGCCTGCACCTCCTCGACGCGTTGCCTGGCCGTCGGCGACGTCGAGCATGGCATCAAGGAGTCCCCGTTGACCGAGCGCTGGAATGGCGGGAAGTGGAAGGTGCTGTCCACCCCGAAGCCGGCCGGGCAGCCGCTGAGCGGGCTGACCGGCATCTCGTGCGCCTCGGCGACCAAGTGCTTCGCCGTCGGTTCGTCGTCTAAGAACAACGTGCAGAAGACCCTCGCCGAGGTGTGGAACGGCGCCAAGTGGACGATCCAGAAGACTCCCAATGCGGCCAAGGGCGGCGGGCTCGAAGCCGTGTCCTGCCGGCCGGGCACCCCGGGCAAGTCGTGCATGGCCGTCGGCGACGGACTGGCCGAGCGCTGGAATGGCAAGGCCTGGTCGCTGCTGAAGATCGGCAAGCCGAGCGGATCGGCGGCCGAGCTGGTCAGCGTGTCGTGCACCAAGGCCGGCCCGTGCTACGCGGTGGGCAGCGACTTCATCGAGGGCGTCCAGAACTCGGTCGCCGAGCTGTGGAACGGCTCCAGATGGTCGGTGCAGCCAATCTCTATCACGACGTCCTCCGACACCAGCCAGCTGCAGAGCGTGTCCTGCACGACGGCGACGAACTGCACCGCGGTTGGCTCCTACCACGACCCGGTCAGCGGCACCCGGCCGCTGGCTGAGGATTTCTCGATCGCCTGGCACGACGCCTCGCCGGCTCCGTTGAACGGCGTCGTCGCTACCGGCCTGAACGCGGTGTCATGCGCGTCCCCGAATTCCTGCGTGGCGGTCGGCACCTTCGAGACCCAGCACTTTTTCGAGTCGTTCTCGCAAGTCTGGGACGGCACTCAATGGTCACTGCAGCCCACGCTGAAGCCCAAGACCACGAACCTGTCCGGGGTCTCGTGCCCGGCCGCCGACGCTTGCATGGCCGTCGGCAACCTCTCAACCGGAGTCAGCCAGGTGCCGCTGGCCGAGCGCTGGGACGGCAAGAAGTGGCGGATCACGCCCACGCCTAACCCGGCGGAGCAGAAGCTCATCGAGCTGACCTCGGTGTCGTGCCCGTCGGCCAGCATGTGCCTGGCCACCGGGACGTTCGCTGAAGGCACGTTCGCCCAAGTCTGGAACGGCAAGACCTGGAAGGCGACCAGCGCCGTGCCGAATCCGATCGGCGCGAGCCACAGCACGATCAACGCGGTGTCCTGCCCGTCGGCCAAGGATTGCATCGTGGTCGGCACCACGGTCAGAAAGCGCAAGAGCGTGCCGCTGGCCGAGCGCTGGAACGGCGCGAAGTTCTCGTCGCTGCCGATCAGCCCGCCCGCCAACGCGACCGAGAGCGGCCTGACCAGCGTGTCCTGCTCCTCGGCCACGGCCTGCGGCGCTATCGGCTTCGATCTCACCAGCGTGACCAGCGCCGCCGCGTACAGCTGGACGGGAAGGCGATGGATCGGCCGTAACCTCGACCTCCCGGTCGGATCGCTGTCGAGCCAACTCCGCAGCGTGTCGTGCAACTCCGCGGTCGCGTGCATGGCCACCGGATCGTTCAACGACTCATCCAATGTCGAGCAGCAGCTGGCCGAGCAGTATTCGTGACGGCCGCGGGCCTTCCCGTCTTATTTGGCAGAAAGCATGGCGGTGGCCTGAATCCCGGCGGCCCGAGGCTTGGGCAGCGCAGGTCGATCGTGATAGGACCGTCGTGTCCACTTAAGGCAGCTGCCTGCCCGATTTGATCGTCGCTGGAGTTGATCGCGATGCCTCGCCGCCGCCGATTCGGCCGATCCGCTCTCACTGCCGCCGTGCTGGCCTCAGGTCTCTTCGTGGTGGCGCCGGCGGCTGCGTCCGCAAGCTGGCTCCAGCAGACGACAGTGAACATCAGCAGCACGGACACCTGGGAGTTCACCGGCGTCTCGTGCGCTTCACCGAACAACTGCATGGCGGTCGGCGTCCTGACCGCCACGACGAGACAGTTGCTGTCCGAAATCCGGAGCCCGTCCGGCTGGACGGCCCAGCCGGTCCCCGAACCGCAGGCCGGCAGCGTGCTGCTCGGCGTGTCGTGCACGAAGGCGTCGCTGTGCATCGCGGTTGGCCGCCAGCCCGCCGGCTCGGGGTCCAGTCCGCTGGCCGAACGCTGGAATGGAAGTAACTGGACGATCCAGTCCACGCCGGCTCCGGCTGGTGCGACCTTCAGCGAGCTCGATGCCGTCTCCTGTATCTCGCCGACCAGGTGCCTGGCCGTAGGCGACACGCAATCCGGCGGCAAGGGGTCCGGCGGCAAGCAGGTGCCGCTGGCCGAGCTGTGGAACGGCTCAAGCTGGAAGATCAAGCCGATACCGAAACCGTCGGGCCCGAATCAGGGGCAGAGCGGTCTGAGCGGCATCTCCTGCCCGGCGCAGAACAAATGCCTTGCCGTCGGGTCGTCGGAAAAGAACGACATCTTCGAAACGCTCGCCGAGGCGTGGAACGGCTCGAAGTGGCAGATCAAGAAGACCCCGAGCCCCGCCAAGGGCGACTCGCTCAACGCCGTCTCCTGCCGCTCGACCGCCTCGTGCATGGCGGTCGGCTCCGGCCTGGCCGAACGCTGGAACGGCAAGAGCTGGTCGGTTGTGAAAATCGCCAAGCCGAGGGGCACCGCGGCCGACCTTCTCGGGGTTTCGTGCACCAAGGCAGGCCCCTGCTACGCGGTCGGCGGCAACGTCGCCGACAACGCCCAGAGCTCGGTCGCCGAACTCTGGAACGGCTCGAAATGGTCGGTGCAGCCGGTCAAGCTCTCGGTGTCCTCCAACTCAAGCCTGCTGCGCGCCGTGTCCTGCACGACCGCTACTAACTGCACGGCGGCCGGTTTTTACCACGATCCGGCCCTGGGCGCCCGGGCACTGGCGCAGGACTTCTCGATCCGCTGGCAGGACGTGTCCCCGATGCCGTTCAACGGCACGATGACCGCCGGCCTCAACGGGGTCTCATGCACCTCGCCGAACGCCTGCCTCGCCGTTGGCAGGGTCGAGAGGGGCGGCGCGTTCCAGGAGATCTCACAGACCTGGGACGGCACTGGCTGGAAAGCACGGGTCATGCCCAAGTCCATGATCACGAATCTAGCCGCCGTGTCATGCACGACCGCGACCGCCTGCACGGCGGTAGGCAACATCGTGACCGGGGGTAACGCGGCACCGCTAGCCGAGCGCTGGAACGGGGTCCACTGGACGATCCAGAAGGTCCCGCATCCGTCGGGTGCGGCCCGTAGCCTCCTGACGAGTGTCTCCTGCCCGACCAAGAACTCCTGCTTCGCCGTCGGGTTCACGACGAATGCCTCAAACCAACAGCGGACTCTCGCCGAGCGCTGGAATGGCAAGACCTGGCAGATCACGCCTACCCCGAACCCGACCCGCAAGCAGGAGATCGAGCTGGCCTCGGTCTCGTGCCCGTCGGTGAACTCGTGCGTCGCGGTCGGCACAGTTGTCGAGGGCACGTTCGCTCAGGTATGGAACGGCAAGTCGTGGAAGGCCACCAGCGCCGTGCCCAACCCGAAGAACTCCGTCCAGAGCCAGCTCGATGGGGTGTCGTGCCCGTCGACAGGCGACTGCATCGCGGTCGGCCGGACATTCCGCAACTCCAAGTTCGTCTCGCTGGCCGAGCAATGGAACGGCAAGAAGTGGTCGCCGCTGAAGGCAGCGACGCCGGGCGGCGTGACCGCAAGCCAACTGACCGGCGTGTCGTGCAGTTCGGCCAATGCGTGCGCTGCCGTGGGCATCGTCAGCGGCCCTAACGCGATCGCGGAGAGCTGGACCGGCAAGAGATGGGTGCTGCATCCAGTCGACCTCCCGGCCGGGGCGATGTCCAGCGTCCTGACCAGGGTGTCCTGCAACTCAGCAGTCGCTTGCATGGCCACCGGCCAGTACATCGACGCCACCCCAACCGGGCAAATGCTCGCCGAACAGTACTCGTGACGGCGGTCAGGAACTGGAGTTGATCTTTATGCGACTGCCGAAGCTGATCCTCTCCGCGATGGTTGTCGCTTCCGGGCTAGTGGTGGTCGCCGCCCCGGCGGCCGCATTCGCTAGCTGGCTGCAGCAGCCAACTGCGACCCTCGTCAGCCCGGACACCTGGGAATTCACTGCGGTCTCGTGCACGTCACCAAGCATCTGCATGGCGGTCGGCCAGGTGACCGCCCCGTCGAGTCAGTTGCTGTCCGAGACCCGCAGCCCGTCCGGCTGGACAGTCAGACCGACCCTCCAGCCGGTAGTGGGCAGCCACTTCCTGAGCGTCTCGTGCACGAAAGCCTCGGCTTGCACCGCCGTTGGCGAGTCACCGGCAGGCTTGGGTTCCGTGCCGCTGGCCGAGCGCTGGTTCGGCAACGGCTGGGTTATTCAGTCCGCACCGGCCCCGGCCGGCGCGACGTTCAGCCAGCTCAGCGGCGTCTCCTGCATCTCGGCGACTAAGTGTCTCGCGGTCGGCTTCGCGCAGACCGGCGGCAGCCAGAAGCCGCTGGCCGAGCTGTGGAACGGCTCAAGCTGGAAGATCCAGGCCACGCCAAAGCCGGCGGGGCAGCCGCTGAGCGAGCTGACCGGCATCTCCTGTCCGTCGACGAGCAGGTGCTTCGCCGTCGGCCGGTTCGCCAGGAAGAACGCGCAGAAGACTCTCGCCGAGACATGGAACGGCAAGAAGTGGGCCATCCAGAAGACCCCCAGCCCGGTCAAGAACGACGTCCTCAACGCCGTCTCCTGTCGGGCCGCCAACTCGTGCATGGCGGTCGGATCAGGCCTGGCCGAACGATGGAATGGCCAGAGTTGGTCGACGCAGAAGATCGGCAAGCCGAGCGGCTCGGCGGCTGACCTGACTGGTGTGTCGTGCACCAAGGCCGGGCCCTGCTACGCGGTCGGCGGCAACTTCCGCCAGGCCGTCCAGAGCTCGGTCGCCGAACTCTGGAACGGCTCGAAGTGGTCGGTGCAGCCAGTGGTGCTCACAACGTCTTCTGACCCAAGCCTGCTGGACGGCGTGTCCTGCACGACCGCGACTAACTGCACGGCGGCGGGCTTCTATGACGACCCGGCCAATGGCGACCGCGCCCTAGCCGAGGACTTCTCGATCCGCTGGCAGGACGTGTCCCCGGCGCCGTTCATCGGCACGACCGCGGCCGGCCTCAACGGAGTCTCATGCACTTCCCAGAACGCCTGCCTCGCCGTCGGCACGGTCCAGCGGGGCGGCGCGTTCCAGGCGATCTCACAGACCTGGAACGGCACCGGCTGGACAGCACGGATTATGCCCAGGCCCAAGATCACGCACCTGTTCGCCGTATCGTGCACGACCGCGACCGCCTGCACGGCGGTAGGCGACATCGTGACCGGGACCAATTCTGTGCCGCTAGCCGAGCGCTGGAACGGGGTCCACTGGACGATCCAGAAGATCCCGCATCCGCCGAGCGCGGCCCGTAACATCCTGGCGAGCGTCTCCTGCCCATCCAAGACGTCATGCTTCGCGGTGGGAGCCACGACGAACAGCTCGAACCAGGAACGGACCCTCGCCGAGCGCTGGAACGGCAAGACCTGGCAAGTCACCCCGACGCCGAACCCGGCCAGGAAGACGGAGATCGAGCTGACCGGTGTCTCCTGCCCGGCCGCGAGCTCCTGCGTTGCGGTCGGCAGCTTCCTCGAAGGCATGTTCGCTCAGGCGTGGAACGGCAAGACCTGGAAATTCACCGGCGCCGTGCCCAACCCGAAGAACGACATTCATGGCGAGCTGAACGGCGTGTCCTGTCCGGCGACTAGCGACTGCATGGCGGTCGGCGAGACCTCGGCGAATTCCAGTACCGTGCCGCTGGCCGAGCGCTGGAACGGCAAGAAGTGGTCGCCGCAGCGGGCCGTGCCCCCGGCCGACGCCATCTCCAGCGCCCTGGTGGACGTGTCATGCACCTCGGGCAATGCCTGCGCTGCGGTCGGGCTCGAGCAGGAAAGCGCCGGGGTCGGTGCGATCGCCGAAAGCTGGACCGGCAAGCGCTGGGTCATGCACCCGATCGGCGTCCCGGTCGGCTCGACGAACACCATCCTGAACCACGTCTCGTGCAACTCCGCGATCGCCTGCATGGCGGTCGGTTCGTTCAGGGACTCATCAGCCGTGGACCAGATGCTGGCCGAGCAGTACTCGTGATCCGGCTCAGGATTTCTGGGCTATTCCGCAGAAGTTAGGTACGCGGGCACTAATCCCAGCACTAGTCAAACCGCGTGGTTTTCCACGTTCACGTCGCGGCTGCCCCAGCCTTAGCGTCCGACCTGTCGATGAAGTTCGCTTCGCCAGGGAGGACCCATGCGAACCAGGATGATTTTCGCCGCCGCGGCGGTCGGAGCAGTACTGCTGCCGATTGCCGCCGGATCGGCTGCCAGCGCCCAGACCATCTCCGTCCCGGCCGTCCCCGCCGGAATCACGCCAGCGGCGATGATGCCGGCCGGAACCGGCGAGCCAATCGCGGCGCTCAACGCCATTTCCGCCGATGGCACCATCGCGGTCGGCACGGACAGCATCAACACCTTCCTGAATCCGCTGTGCGGGACCGACCTGGGTGAGCACAGGACCGCCTCGGGCTGGGCGGCGCAGCGTACGCCGAGCCCGGCCTGCGGCTGGCTCGCCTCGGTGGTCGCACTTCCGCACCACAAGGCCTGGGCGGTGGGTTACAAGATGACGAAGACCGCCGCCATCCTCAGCCTCACCGAGTTCTACAACGGATCCCGCTGGCAGATCGAGCCGAGCCCAATCCCGGCACCTCGAACTACCTGCGCAGCGTCGCGGTGACGAAGTCGGGCACCGTCTGGGCGGTCGGCTCGAATACGACGGGCCCGATCATCTTGAAGCGCTCGGGATCGCGCTGGGTACAAGTGCACGTGCCGATCCAGACCGACCTGCAGAGCATTACCATGACCCCAGCCGGCCAGATCTGGGCGGTCGGGATCAAGGCCGACCCGGTGACGTTCGGCATCGACACCGCGATCCTGCACCTGACGGCATCAGGCTGGACGGAGGTGCCGAGCCCGAGCCCCGGCGGCCCGAACGGCAGCTACCTGACCACGGTCACCTCGGGACCGCACGGCGCCCTCTGGGCGGTCGGGTGGTACTTCGATCCCGTCAACTTCGAGCCGCACACGCTGACGCTGCGCTACTCCGCCGGCCATTGGACCCACGTGGGCAGCCCCAGCCCAGGGAACTCGGCTGACTGGCTCTACTCGGCGGCTGTCTCCAGTTCCGGCCAGGTCTGGGCGGTCGGCGGCTACGCCGGGCCCAACTGCGAGCACAACCTGGTCGAGCACTTCGCCGGCGGCAGCTGGCACGTGGTGTCCGTTCCGAATCGCGGCACCTGCGCCAAGGATGACACCAACGCCCTCTACGGCGTGGCGGTCGCCGGCGGCAGTGTGTACACAGTCGGCCAGGCCGGCATCGACTCACTCGCCGAGGTAGCCAGGAGCGGCGGCCACTGGAAGTTCCTGCGGTCGTCAAACTAAGCCGGGACGCCCGGCCGGGCGATGCCTGCGGAGGCGGCACCGCCCGGACCGGGCCGGCTAGCGGCTGACTTCGTCCCGCACTTGCGCATCATGATGCATTGATGCGGTGATGTTTGCATGCGTACTACCGTTGACCTTCCGGCAGATCTCCATGCGCAGGTGATGGCGATCGCCAGGGACACCCATCGAACGTTAAGCGAGACTGTCGCCTTCCTTATGCGGCGCGGCCTCGGCGAGGGCGGCGCGACTGGACTGGCGCACAGTACCGTGACCGGCCTGCCCGTCGTTCGTCTAGGTAAGGTCATCACTACCGAAGACGTGCGCGCGCTTGAGGATGATTAAATGCCGACCATCCTGCTAGACGCCAACGTTCTGATCGCACTCGTCGTCGATGAACACGTTCATCATGTGCACGCGGAGACATGGTTCGCGGCATCAGAAACCAACTTCGCTACCTGCCCCATTGCTCAGGGAAGCCTGATGCGCCTCCTTATCCGAGAGGGCCAGACCGCCGAATCGGCTCGGGCAGTGCTGCAAGAGGTTCCGAGCAGCGCTCGTTAGCCGGTCTCTCTTGCTCTAGGACTTCCGGGCTATTCCGCAGAAGTTGAATACGTCGCTGGGGTCGGTTTTCCGAGGCCGGTCTGGTCGCCAGCGATTCACTGGAACTACGCCCGGCTCGACTAGTTCGAGTCCGTGTCCCCTGCCCGGCGCACCAGGACTTAGGAGTACGGTACTTATAAGTACGATCCTAAGATTACCGGAGGCCGTGTGTTCGCCAAGCCATCTGACATGTTCGACCGTGACGAGGAGTGGGTCGCTCTGTCCCGGTTCGCTACGGATGACCGGTCGGGCGCCACGCTCGGGGTGGTGTCAGGACGGCGACGGCAGGGCAAGACTTTCCTGCTTGACGCGCTGAGTAAAGCGGACGGCGGTTTCTTCTTCGAGGCGACTGAGGCCACAGACACCGAGTCGCTTCGGCAGATCGGAGCCCAGTTGGGCGACTACACCAGGGCCTCAATGCCGCCGCGCCCGGCAGACTGGCGTGAGGTCCTCGACGCGCTTCTCGCGCTCGGCGAGGAGCGGCCTGTCACGGTCGTCATCGACGAGTTCCCGTACCTGGCGAGGGCGAACCCGGAACTGCCGTCCGTGATCCAGGCCGCGTTCGGGCCGCGCAGGCGGGAGCGGCTGAATTCGCGTACCCGACTGCTGCTGTGCGGCTCGGCGATGTCGTTCATGGGCCGCCTGCTGTCCGGAGCGGCCCCGCTCCGTGGCCGGGCCGGGCTGGAGATGGTCGTGCCGACCCTGGACTACCACCTGGCCGCCCAGTTCTGGAGGATCGACGATCCGCGCCTGGCGGTCCTGCTGTACTCGATAGTCGGCGGCACGCCAGCCTACCGGGACGGGGTCGCCGGAGGCTACGGGCCACGGTCCGTGGCGGACCTGGACCGCTGGGTGGCGGAGAACGTCCTGAGCAGGTTCAGCCCGCTCTTCCGCGAGGCCCGCTACCTGCTTGCCGAGGAACCCGACATCAGGGACAACGCCGTCTACCACTCCGTTCTCAGCGCCGTCGCCGAGGGCAACGGCACCCGTGGCGGCATCGCCGGCTACCTGGAGCGCAAGGCCACCGACATCTCCCACCACCTGTCAGTACTCGAGGACGCCGGCCTGCTCGCCCGCGACGTCGACGTCTTCCGCCCCGGCCGGAGCGTCTACCGAATCAGCGAGCCGCTGATAGCCTTCTACCACGCGATCATGCGGCCCGAGTGGAGCCGTCTGGAACGGCGTGGCCAGGCTGCCCAGGTCTGGCGCGATAGTGCCCACCGGTTCGCCGCCAGTGTCGTCGGTCCGCGATTCGAGCAGATCTGCCGCGACTGGATGCAGGCCTACGCACCACCCGAGATCAACGGCATCCCCGTGTCCCATGTCGGCAGCGGCCTGGTCAACGACCCGGAACAGAAGAAGTCACACCAGATCGACGTCGCGGCTTTCGGCAACGACGCCGACGGTCGGCGCGTCCTGCTCGCGATCGGCGAGGCCAAGTGGGCCGAG
>DASYAT010000311.1:0-15507 GCA_036501205.1 Streptosporangiaceae bacterium
GTTTTACAACTGCCCGATGGGTGACGGCACCGTCGACATCCTGGTCCTGGCCTATCTCGGGCACCCCGATGTTGACCTGTGGATCTACACCAACGGCTGCCGCAGCACCTCCAACGGCTACATCAGCGCCGGCGTTCCCTAAGCCGGTACCGACGGGGCGGTAAAGCTCGGCACCCGCCGCCGGTTGACGAGGTCGGTAATGCTCTCCAGCGCTCTGTTCACGCCCAGCCCGAACACGATCATCAATCCGAAGGGAACGTAGTACCAGGAAGACGAAAAGTTGTTCACCAGCAGGATGACATTCAGGCTCTCGGCGATAATTACGCCAAGGATCGTCCCGGCTACGCCTGCCCGCCGGCCGAAGATACTTACCCCTCCGACCAGCACTGCGGCCATGGCCACGGCGGTGAGGCCAACCCCGTCGCTAGCCGGATCGGCAAAGCGCTGAAAGAGAGCCAGTGCGACCCCGCCAACGCCGGCCAGCAGACTCGATCCGGTCAGCCCGACCACCGCGCCCAAACCCGCAGGCAGCCCGGCCCACTGCCCGGGTTCCGATGCACTCCGCGACGCGCTGAACAAAGTGCGGACGGCCGGGCTCAGCCAGAGCACGCCCCCGCCGGCGCTGATCACGACGAACGCCACGAACCACAGCGCGGTGGAATAGGTTCCCGGATGCCGCAACTCTTCCCCGGCGGAACCTATGATCCCCAAACTGGCCGACTGAAGCAGGAACGCGATCCCCAGGGTCAACGCCCAGGCCGGAACTGAGAGCACAGCGACCAGGACACCAGTGACCAGCCCGATCAGCACCGTGATCACTACCGCCAACGTCATCGCGCTCCACAGCGACCACCCGTCGGCAGTGACAAGGTGGACGCCGATCACGCCGGTGAACAAGGCGAAGTTGCCGACCGCGAGATTGGGAGTCCCGGTCCGCAGCGACAACGCCAGTCCGGTGGCGATCAAGCCGACATAGCCGACCGGTCCGAAGATCTCGGCCAGACTCGCGCCGTGCGAACCGGCAACGGCGACCAAGACGAATACGCCCGCGACGACGAGGAGGACAACCTCCCAGATCAGGTGAACGACCGGGTGGTCCGGCGGCACCGTCTCGCCGATACCGGCGGAGTCGGCAGAGAACAGTCTCGCTCGCATCCATTCCTCCCGCGGCAGCAAGCCTTGATCGTGGCTCGAACTGATGCAATTTGCCACGATAGCCAGGAATCGACCTTTTTGCCGCGCGAATGGTCGCTGTCAGGGCTAAGACACGAGGCGAGGAGCCGGGGTGAACTCGACCGGCATGGATTCGACGCCGCAGATGAAGTTGGAGTGCCTGACCGGGTACGGTCCGGGCGCGGCCAGCGCGAGGTCGGGCAGGCGCTCAAAGAGCCGCTCGAACATCACCCGGAGCTCGAGCCGGGCGAGCTGGTTGCCAAGGCAGAAATGGGCTCCGAAGCCGAAAGCTAGGTGGGGGTTTGGATCGCGGCTGACATTGAAACTGCCCGGATCCGCGAACACTGCCTCGTCCCGGTTGGCCGACGGATAAAGCAGCATGACCTCGGCGCCGGCCGGGATACGCTCTCCCTTGAGTCCGACATCTTGAGTTGTGGTCCGCACCATGTTCTTGATCGGAGTTACCCAGCGCAGCATCTCCTCGACGGCAACGGGGAGCAGCGACGGGTCGGCCTGGAGTCGCTTGAGCTGATCGGGATGCTCCTGCAACGCCAGCATCCCGCCCGACAGCACGTGCCTCGTCGTCTCGTCCCCGCCGATGAGGATGAGCAGGGACTCATGGATCAGCGACGGCTGGTCGAGCCGGTCACCGTCGATCTCGGCCTGGACGAGGATCCCGATCAGGTCATCGCTAGCCCCGGTGCGACGGCGGTCATCGAGCACCGGCTCGATATAGGCGGTGTACTCGATGAAAGCCTGGGCCGCCGCCTCCAGGCTTTCCGGCTTGGAATCGCCCTGGGACGCGAGCATGTCCTCTGACCAGCGCAGCAAGTCGGCGCGATCGGCCGGAGCCACGCCGAGCAGGTCGCCGATCATGTTCAGCGGCAGCGGCGCGGCCAGATCCAGCACGAAGTCACAAGAGCCGGCCTCGCAGACCTGGTCGATCAGTTCGTCGCACACCGCGCGGACATGGGCTTCGAGTTCGCGGACCCGGCGCGGCGTGAAGCCGGCGCTGACCAGCCGGCGGCGCCGCACGTGTTCTGGCGCGTCGAAGTCGATCATCATCGGAATCGCGGGGAACTTCGGGCGGACCCCGCCCGCGCTGGAGAAAGTCGCCGTGTCGGTCCCGGCCGCCTTCACGTCCTCGTAAAGGGCCAGCGCCCACAGGTCGTTGCCCTCGTCGTAGCAGACCGGCGCGTGCTCGCGCATCCAGGCGTACGCCGGATAGGGATCCGCACCGAAGAACTTCCCGCTCATCAAGTCGATCCCAGGCCGAGGCGGTGGTGACGGCTTCATCCTTCGGCTCCCTTGATCGGGCACTCGGATCTCCGTCCAACCATCTCATTGCCGACAACTAGGCAACAGTGCCTCACACTGAGACCCGTGACCGCTATTCTCACGACCTTGCCCAGCGGCACTTCTCATCGGTTAGACGCGACTTCTCATCGATTGCGACGACTACTCACCGGTTAGACCGAACATTTATCCGGTATGCGGCATTTGTAACCAGGGCAATCATGGAGAAGTCATCGCAACTAGTTAGAAGTGGCGTCTAACCGATGAGAAGTGGGCTTGCTGAGCCACCGCATGCCCGGCGAAACGCCCATCGTCCGGGCCCGGCACCGCATCCGGCCCCGCCAGACCGGCCGACCCCGCTGGTTGTACACATCCGATGCCGTCCGCGCCACGCTGGCACGCGGCATGCGTTCCCCGGGCCGCCCCATGAGCCGTCACTCATTCCGTGCTACTTCCGGGCCGGTCATCCGGCGCAGCAGCGGCAAGGTGCCGACGATCAGCAGCAAGGACGCCCCCAGCCCGGCCGCCACGATGGCGTAAAACGCGGCCGTCGGCCACTGCAGCGGATAGCTGAGCTGGGAGTTCAGGAACAGGTACGCGGCCAGCAGGCCGGCCCCAGTCGAGATCACGGCAGAGAACAAAAGGGGCACTGAGGTCTCGAGCAGCACGACCTGCCGCAGCATCCCGAGCTGCACCCCAGTCAGCCGGAGCAGGCTGAACGGCCGCTTGCGCTCGCTCAGGCTGCCGATCACGGTCACCGCCAGCGTGCAGCCGCCGATCGCCAGGCTCGCGAAGATCATCACGTAGGCGAATCCCTTCCATTTGGTCACGTCGCTGCGGAAGTACTGCTCGGTCAGGGTCACCGGGACGCCGCCGCCAGGGAATCTGTCGATGAGATAGGTGCGGATCCGCTCGATCGCTCCCGCCGAGCCGTTCGTCTCGACCACGATCGTCTTGACCGGGGTGGCCGCAAGCCGTTCGGTGGTCATCGGCGCGGCCGGCCAGCGCCGGCCGGACTGACCGCGATTATTTTCAAGCAACGGCGAGTACACGTCGGGCGGGAACGATACGACGGACCCACCAGCTGCGCACTTGCCGAGGACAGGTATCCCGGTCAGCTCGCGGCACGACACAAGGCTGGCCGGCTCGGTGCCCCACTCGCCGAAGGAGAGCTTGGTGCCAAGCGGATCGGCGTGGACGAGCATGATCCCGAGGACGCCCGGCAGCCCAGCGAGCCGGTCAAGCACCGGTGCCGGAACCGTGCGGACCGGCCCGCCGAGGCTATTGACCTGGTCGGTCAGGATGTCGTTGCCGATCACTCCGCCGGGCGGGGCCTGATGCGCGTCGATCGAGGTGATCACGCTGATCACGACGGTCACCACGAACAGCGCCAGGGTCAGCCCGCTGATGGTGCGGAACCCCAGGCTCGGGCTGTCGGCGAGCCGGCGCGCGGCGATCAGCGCGCCCGGCCGCCTAGCCCGGCCCGCCAGCAGGCGCGCACCGACCATGGTCAGCCATGGGCCGGCGATCACCAGGCCGGCCACGACCAGCAGGAAACCTGGCAAGATCGCGAGGATCTCGTTCGCGCTGTTCTTCTGCTTGCCGGCGGCAATGAACACCGCGAGTTCGGCCATGCCGGCCAGCAGCGGGATCAGCCGCCAGGCCCGCGGCGGCCTCGGCGTCACCCGCCGGCTCACCCCGAGCGGCGAGATCTGCACCCGCTGCAGCGCGATCCTGGCGATGAGCGCGGCGGCGGCCGGCACACCTACGACGACCGCGGCGACATCGAGCAGGCTCAGCGACATGTCGTCGGTGAAGAACGGCGCCCCGCTGAACGGGAACGACGCGATCACCGGCCGCAGCCCGAAGAACAGCGCGAAGCCGAACCCGACCCCGATGGCCGCGGCCACGGCCGACTCGACCGAGGCGATCAAGGTGATCTGGCGCGGGGTCGCGCCGGTCAGCCGCATGGCGGCGAACCGCTGCTCGCGCCTGGCCGCCGACAGCCTGGTCGATGCGCCGATGAAGATCAGCACCGGAAGCAGCAGGCCGACCCCGACGACGGAGAGGATCAGGTCAATCCCGTTGGCGTCGATGCCGACGGCGACCGAGCACTGCGGGCCGTTGCAGCTGCTGAGCGGGACGGTCTGGATGGCGGTGATCCGCTCGGCATCGGGCTGTTGCCGCATGTAGCTAACCGAGCGGCCGACGATGATCAGCAGCGTGTTCGGCGCGGGCAGCGCCGACTCGGCGATGGTGCCGATCCGGTGGCCAGGGTAGCGGTCGGCCAGCCCGCTGGCGGGCGCGGCGTCGAGCAGGCGGGCCAGGGTCGGCGAGGCGTAGTACTGGCCGGGGCCCGGCAGGTGCGCAATGCCGGGTGGTACCGGCGAGTGCGGCCCGGTAGCGGCGACATCGAGCCGTCCCATCAGCTGGCCCCGGTAGTAATCGGGACGCAGTTCCCACCACAGCGGCTGTGCCCGCGCGGCCGCCGGGGCCTGGTGCCCGGCCACCGGGCCGGGCACGGTGTTGAGCCAGGCATCGCGGCGATTCTGGGCGTTGACGGCGTTGATGCCGGCGATGGCAGCGAGCAGCAGCCCGGTGCCGAGCGCGACCGCGATCGCGGTGATCGTGAGCCGGACCACGGCCTCCCGGCCGCCGCGCAGCGTCAGCCGCAGGCCGAACCCGATCATGCCGCACTCCGGTCGTCGGCGCCGTAACTCACCTTGCCGTCGCGGACGATGACCTCGCGATCGGCGTATGCGGCGACCCTGGCCTCGTGGGTGACCAGGATGACCGTGGTGCCCTCGGACCGCGCGGCCTCGGTAAGCAAGGTCATCACGTGCTCGCCGGTAAGCGAGTCGAGCGAGCCGGTGGGTTCGTCCGCGAAGAGCACTTCAGGACGGGCGACCAGGCCTCGGGCCAGCGCCACCCGCTGAGCCTGACCGCCGGACAGCTCACCGGACCGGCGATCCTGCAGGCCGCCCAGGTCGAGCCGGTCAAACCAGGTCGACGCCTCGGCCAGGGCCGGGGCACGGCGGGTCCCGTTCAGCAGCAGCGGCAGGGCCACGTTCTCAACTGCGGTCAGCTCGGGTACCAGTTGCCCGAACTGGAACACGAAACCGAACCGGTCCCGGCGCAGCCGGGTCCGCTGGACCTCACCGAGTGAGTCGATCCGCTGTCCGGCGAACCAGATCTCCCCGGAATCCGGCGTCAAGATGCCGGCCAGGCAGTGCAGCAGCGTCGATTTCCCCGACCCGCTCGGACCCATGACCGCGAGAACCTCGCCGGCCCGCGCGCGCAGCGTCGCGCCCCGCAACGCAGGCGTGGCACCGAACGAACGCACGACGTCGCGCGCCTCGATCATCCCCTCATTGGTCAGCACCGCGCCCGTCGCGGCCCGGCCTCCAGCAGCGGTCTCGAAGCTTGTCACCGTGCACCTCCGGCTGATCGGTCTATCGAGCTGATGGATTGCGCCAGGGCACCGAGCCTGGCCTCAGTGGTGTCGATCCAGCGCAGGTCGGCCTCAAGATGGAACAGGCCATGATCGGCCAGCAGGGAGTCGACCAGGCTGCCGGTGTGCTTGAGGTCGGTCAGCTCGCGCATGCGCTGCAGGTGCGAGCGACGCTGGGTGTCGAGGTAGTCGGCGGCCGGCCGGCCGAGCATGAGACCGAGCACGACCTTGGCGAACAGCACGGTCTGCAGATGCGGCTCGGGCTCGACCGGCTCGGTGAGCCAGGTCTCGACCTCAAGCCGGCCGGCCGGCGTGATCGCGTACCGCTTGCGGTCGGGGCCGCCGCCAGGCTCGGACTCCCCCGCGATCGCCTTGCCGTCCCTGGCCAGCCGGCTCAAGGTCGCGTAGACCTGGCCGAACGGGATCGGCTTACCGCGGCCGAAGTAGGCGTCGTAGTCACGTTTCAGGTCATAACCATGGCTCGGCTCGCGGTCGAGCAGGCCAAGCAAGGTCAGCGGAACACTCATGCGACAGACAATACACTGAGCGTATACTCTGCGCTAGTAGTTGCCGAACGGACCGGCCGAGGCAAAAACTAGGTCACGTCTGTCAACTTCCAGGACGCGATCCGCGTCTGTTAATCAGGTCGCTCAGAGGAGAGACGTGATGACCAAGCGCGGAAGCCCCCGGTTCGGAGCACTGCACGCTGGCCAGGCGGTGGTACTGGCAATAGCGCTGACGCTGCCGGTCGGCGCCTGGGGCACCGCTCACTCGCCGGAAACCGCGACCAGCGCCTGGGGCAAGGCGATCACGCTCAGCCTCGCGCCCGGAGCGGCAGGCAACAGCCCCAACGTGATGTCGTGTACCTCACCGGGTAACTGCGTCGCCGGCGGTCCTGCCACCGCCTTTCGCACGGAAACGGCCGCCTGGCTGGTCAGCCAGGTACACGGCGTCTGGGGGCGGGCGCAGGCCATCCGCGGCCTGGCCACCAGCAATGGCCTGAAGCCTCTCAGTTCGCTGAGCGCGCTGTCGTGCCCGTCGACGGGGAACTGCGTCGCGGTCGGCAGTTACCGGACCGAGGCCTCGCACCGGCAAGCCTTCATCGTCACCCAGCGGCACGGTGCCTGGGGCAAGGCGATTGCCGTTCCCGGCCTCGCCAGGCTCAACAAGTTCATGGCCGGGCTGACCGGGGTTTCTTGCCCGTCGGCCGGAAACTGCGGCGCCACCGGCTTCTACCAGACCCGCTCCCGGCGAACCGGAGTATTCCTGGTCAGCGAGGTGCGTGGAGTCTGGGGCCATCCGGTGACGCCTCCCGGGATCGCGGCCCTGCCGGGCGAGGTGCCCGCCAAGGGGCTGTTCTTCGGGCTGGGAATCGGCCCGATCTCCTGCCCGGCACCCGGCAACTGCGGCGTCATCGGCACCTACGCCATCGCCGATGGCACCTATGAGATGTTCGTGGTCAACGAGGTCAACAGCGCCTGGCACAAGGCGATCGAGATCCCGGGAACAGCCCGATTCAGCACCTTGGCGCCGCTCTTGATCTCATGCTCGTCGGCCGGCAACTGCGAGGCTGGCGGCAGTCTCGAAGGCGGCGCCAGCGACGAGGATGACGATGACCACGCCTTCGTCGTCCGCCAGGTGGACGGCACCTGGAACAAGGCGATCGAAGTACCAGGATTGGCCCGGCTCGACAAGGCCGATGATTCCGCCGTCGTTTCGCTCTCGTGTTCCTCCGCTGGGAACTGCGGCGCAGCCGGCTTCTACGCCTCGGCCCTGCCCGTAAGCTATCCCGTTGAGCAAGCGTTCGTCGTGAACCAGGTACACGGCGTCTGGTCCAAGCCGATCGAGGTCGCGGGAACCGGCCAGCTCAACACCGCCGGAAACGCCGCCGTCATGGCGATCTCGTGCCCGGCTACCGATCGCTGCAGTGCCGGTGGCTTCTACCAAAGCAAGAAGTCCGGCCTGCAGACCTTCGCGGTCAGCCAGCCCTGACCCGGACCAGCCCGGGCCCGGACCGGCCTGCGACCATGACGCAATGGCTGACATCACAGTCCGGCGCGTCGACTTCGGCTACTTCGTCCGCCCGCCGGAGGAAACCGGGACCGGCAGCCCCAGGGTGGACCCGTGCCTCGGCTACCTCGTCGAGCACCCGCAGGGAACGCTCTTGTTCGACACCGGCATGGGCTCCCATCCAGAAGTCGACGCCCACTACCGACCTCGCCGAATCGAGCTAGAACAAGCTCTAGCCGCGGCCGGCGTCACCACGGCCGACCTCAGGCTCGCCGCCAACTGCCACTTGCACTTCGACCACTGCGGTGGCAACCCGGCCCTGCGCCAGATCCCGGTCTACGTGCAGGCAGCCGAACTAGACAACGCCAGAAACACCCAGGACTACACGCTTCCCGAACTCATCGAACCCTCCCGCTTCGAGCAGGTGACGGGCCAGGTCGAGATCCTGCCGGGGGTATTCCTGTTCCCGACCCCCGGCCACACCAGCGGCCACCAGTCGCTCGTCATCCGCCGCACCGACGGCACGGTGATCGTCGCCGGCCAGAGCCACGACACCGCGACCCAGTACGCGGCCGACCAGCTGGCCTGGCGAGCTCATCAGGACGGCCATAGTCGACCGCTGCCCGACCCACCGGAGTGGATCGGCGCCCTGCAGCGATTCGACCCCCGGATGGTGTACTTCGCCCACGACCGGTCAGTCTGGATCCCATGACCGCGACGCTAGCTTTCGAACGACACGGTGACGGCCCGCCGCTGATCCTGCTGCACGGCGTCGGCCACCGCCGCCAGGCCTGGTACCCGGTGCTCGACCGGCTGACCCCGCACCGCCAGGTCATCCTGGTCGACCTGCCGGGCCACGGCGAATCCCCGCCGCTGCGCACCAACGGCCAGCCCGTCGTCGACGCCATGCTCGCCGAGGTTCTCGCCCTCCTCGCCGAACTCGACCTCGACCGCCCCCACATCGCCGGCAACTCGCTCGGCGGCCGGATCGCCCTCGAAGCCGGCGCGGCGGGCAAGGTGGCGACCGTCACGGCGCTGTCCCCGGCCGGGTTCTGGCGCAGCGACAGCGAAGCCAGGTACGCCCGGACGATCTTCAAGGTGATGCAGGTCACGGGCAAGGCGCTGCTGCCGATCGCGCCGACGGTGGCCCGCAGCCGGGCCGGGCGCGCGCTGACGTACTCCGCGATCGTGAGCCGTCCTGGCCAGTTGAGCCCGGAGCAGGCCGCCGGTGACATGGCCGCGTTCGTCGCCGCCAAGGACGCGCTGAACGTGGTCCTGGCCGGCCTGCCGAACTTCACCGGCCGGGTGCCCGCGAGCCTGCCCGTCACGATCGCCTGGGGCACCCGCGACCGGCTCCTGCCGCAGCGCCAGGTCCTGGTCGCCAAGGCCTGGCTGCCAGCCGCCCGCTTCGTGCCGCTCCCAGGCTGCGGGCACGTCCCGATGACTGACGATCCCGCCCTGGTGGCCCAGGTACTTCTCCGCGGCAGCAACGACATTTAAAACTGCCTTTCTTGGGAGAAAGCTTTTCGGGGCTTTGAATCGCCTCCGCAAGCGAACTCGCCCGGCCGCCAGTGAAACCCAAACGACGCGCGGCGCGTCCAAGGTGGCAATCCAGGCACAGACCGGGCGCCAGGGCAACCGGCAGCAACTCCTGCGGAGGACGGCATGACAGGACAAGTTCAGACCCGCCGATGGATCTGGCGAAGTCGCGGAGTCATCGCGGCCGGAGCCGTCGCGGCCACGGTGGGCGCGGGCATCTTCGCGGCCTGGCCGGCTAGCGGCTCGGTCGCCGGCACCCGCCAGCCGGCCGGTGGTGCGCCGAGCCGCCCCGCCATCCCGCGCCATTGGGCACCGGTTCCCTGGCGTGCAGCGCAATTGGCGGTCCCGGGTAACTGGATCGTCGAATCCGCCCATAACAGCTTCTGCTCGGACGGTCACGAGGGCATCATTTTCGCTGGCGTCAAGCCCCGGATCCCTAAGGGGCAAGGCTGTCGCCGCCCCGCCGGCTTTGCCTGGATCCTCCCGGCCGAGACGAACTCCGCGCCGGGAGGCGGCCCCGGCCAGAAGCCTTTCAAGATCAACGGGTTCCAGGTCTACCGGCTGAGCAGCGCCAAGGATTCCGTGGTTTACCAGGTGCCTAAGCTCGGCGTGCGAATCGGCGCGCGCGGGCCGCACGCCAAGCGGATCCTCGGGACGCTGAGCCGGTCACCGCTGTCCGTCGTGCTCGCCAAGGGACCGGCCAGCCCGGTGCCAGCGCATTGGGCGTGGCGTAAGTTCGGCGGCATCAAGTTCGCCTCTCCGCGAGCCTGGCCCACCCGGCAGTCGATCCAGTGGGCCACCTGCGGCACGGGCGTGGACCCGATCGGGCTGCTCCTGCTCAATGCCAAGAAGCCGCCGGAGGCGCTGCCCTGCCCATTCCCCTACCCGAGCGCTGAGAATTTCGCGGCCGTACCGGGGCTGGCCGCGGTCATCGGCAAGTTCGCGGCCAAGTCGGTCGACGAGAGCTATCCCCGCTGCCAGGTGCGCAACGGCGCCAGGATCTGCCTGTCCAGCGCGACCGGCACCGGCGGCCTCTTTGGCGGGGTGCTGATCTTCTCGGTCGCCAGGCCGCATCATCACCCGGCCGGGTTCTTCCTGCTGGGCCTGTCGGGAACGGGGAGGCAAGCCCGCGCGATCTTCGACTCGATCAGCCTGGGCTAGCCGCCACATTGGCAGAAACCAGATTGGTGCGCGGCGCGTCCAAGAGTGGCAATCCAGCCAAACACGGGGCAGCCAGGGCCACCGGTACCAACTCCCTGCGGAGGACGGAATGACAGCACAAGTTCACGGCCGACGATGGACCCGGCGTGGTCGCGGAGCCCTGGCAGCCGGAGCGGCCGCGGCCACCATGGGCGCGGCGATCTTCGCGGCCTTGCCGGTTAGCGGTTCCCTCGCCGCGACCCGTTCCCAAGCCGCTGGCCAGCGGCATCTGGTATCTGTGCCGTTCCAGCGAGCGCAGTTGTCCGTACCTGGGAACTGGTTCGTCGAGTCTCCCAATGGATTCATGTGCACGGACGGCCGCGAAGGCCTCATCTTCGCCGGCCTCAAGCCGAGGTTCCCCAAGAACGTGGGCTGCCACCGGCTGCCTGCCAGCTTCGCCTGGATCATCCCGGGCAGCCACGTCGCGCCCGCTCATCGCAAGCCGACGCTGGTAATCGCCGGCTTCGGTGTCTACCGGCTGCCCAGCGCCAAGAAGTCGGTGCTCTACCTGGTGCCCAAGCTCGGAGTGCGGATCGGCGCGCACGGGCCGAAGGCCAGGCAGATCCTGTCGACGCTGCGGCAGTCACCGCTGGGCGCCGTTCTGGCCAGCGGACCGGCGGACCGGGTACCCGCGAGCTGGGGGCGGCACGATTTCGGCGGCGTCAAGTTCGCGTCGCCGCGCAACTGGCACACCGAACACGAGAACGTCTGGGAGACCTGCGGCACCGGCGTCGACGCGGGCTCGCTGGCGCTGATCAACGCCAAGAAGCCGCCGATCCCTATCCCCTGCCCGGCCCCTTTGCCAATAGCCAAGGACCTCACCGCGGTGCCAGGCCTGACGGTGGTCACCGGTAAGTTCGCGGCTCAGTCGGTTGCGGAGAGCTTCCGTCACTGCCTGGTGCGCAATGGGGCCAGGATCTGCCTGTCCGCCGAGACCGGCGCCGGCGGTTTCGGTAGCGAAGCACTGGTCTTGTCGGTGTCCCGACCCCAGCACCACGCGAAGACGTTCATCTTGCTGGGGCTGTCGGGGACGGGTGCACAAGCCCGCGCGATCTTCGACTCGATCCGCACTCCCTAGTTCAGCGGTCCCTAGTTCAGCGGTCCGTAGTTTGACCGAGGCCGGGCCCGGCGATCACAGGATCTGTCCGCAGATCACCCGATAGCCGGGCCCGGCTCAGCGCTCTAGCGTCGGAGCATGACTGAAAATACGGGGAGTACTGGGTTGGCAAACACCGACAGTGCGGTCGGCGGACGGCAGTCCGCCGACCGCACTGTCCGGGTCGGCATGTTTCCGCCGGCCGATCTTCTAGAGCAGGATCTGCCGACCGCGCTTAGCTTTCTGAGCGGGGTCGTCGAAGAAGGCATCGACCACATCTGCTGCGGCGATCACGTCAGCTTCTTCGGCGGGATGGGGTTCGACGGGCTGGTCCAGGCGTCCGCATTGACCATGCTTCAGGCGGCGGTCCCGGTCTACACCGGGGTCTACCTCCTGCCGCTGCGGCATCCGGTGCTGGTGGCGCGTCAGCTCGCGGACCTCGCCAGGATCGCTCCTGGCCGCCTCATCTTCGGGGTCGGGATCGGCGGCGAAGACCGGCACGAGGTCGCGGTCTGCGGGGTGGACCCGGCCAGCAGGGGCCGCCGGATGGACGAGTGCCTCACGGTCGTCCGCGAGCTGCTGAGCGGCAAGGCGGTGACGTTCCGCGGGGAGTTCTTCGACTTGGATGAGGCGGCGATCTTGCCCGTCCCCGCCGAGCCGGTGCCCATCATCGTCGGCGGCCGGTCGGACGCGGCGATCAAGCGGGCCGGCCGGCATGGCGACGGCTGGCTCGGCATCTGGAACTCCGCGCGCCGGTTCGCCGCCGCCGTCGAGCTGGCCACCGGGGAGGCTGCCCTCTCCGGCCGGCCGGAGCCGCCGACCCGGCACGGCATGCAGGTCTGGTGCGGGTTCGCTGACACGAAGGAAGCGGCCCGCGCCTGCGTCGGGCCGGCCATGGAGGCGTTCTACCAGCTGCCGTTCGAGCGATTCGAGCGCTACTGCCCCTATGGCACACCCGAGGACGTCGCCGAATTCCTGGCCCCGTATGTCGAGGCCGGGTGCCGCGAGTTCAACCTCATCCCGCAGGCCACCGACTACGAGTCCGCAATCAGGGGCACGGCAGCGGTGAAGAAACTGCTAGCGCAGCCGTAGGGGCAACGTAGCAGCGATGTCGCGGTGATGTAACTGGGCTCGGTTCTGGCGCCAAAGGACGATCGAAACCGACGGCGAAACCGCCGCCGGCCGTTGCGGCCAGGCGACCTAGATCCGAAAAGGATGTGCCCGAGCCCATGAAATCGACTACGCACGAGCGGACCGTGAAAGGCCGCTCATCGGGGCCGCGACCGCGTCGGCCTTTGCTGACCTATCTGCTCGCGATGCTGGCGCCGCTGGCACTCGCTACCTGGGGAACTGCCGCGGCCGCCCTGGCCGCGCCGGCCAAGACGGCCGCGGTCTGGTATGTGGCGCCTGGCGGCGCGGCCAGCGCGCCGTGCGGCAGCACCAAGGCAACCGCCTGCGCGAGAATCGGCACCGCGATCGGCGAGGCCAGCCCCGGCGACACGATCCGGGTCGCGGCTGGCAGCTTCACCGCGGCCACGGCGTCCGACCTCGTCGATGTGACCAAGGACCTGACCGTGACCGGCGCCGGCGCGGGCAGCACCGTGCTGAACGGCAATGGTCTCGGCCCGACGCTGACCGTCGACGCGGGCGTGACCGCGACCTTGAAGGGGTTCACGATCACCGGCGGCACCGGCACCGCCGCCTCGGAGTCCGGCGTTCCCGCCCAGGCCGGCGGCGGGGTGTTCAACAGCGGCACGCTTACCCTCACCAACGACACGGTCACCGGCAACCACGTGTCCGCCACGGCGTCCGGCGCCAGCGGCGATGCGGTAGCTGACGGCGGCGGGGTCTTCAACGCCGACGGCGGCACGCTGCTCGTCACCCACTGCCTGGTCACCGGCAACTCGGTCACGGCGACAGCGTCGGACTCCGCGGTCGCCGAAGCGATCGGCGGCGGCGTGAGTTCGTTCGCCGATGTCGAGTCGCCTACGTCCCAGACCTCGGTCGAAGACTCGACGATCACGGCCAACAGCGCCAAGGCGACCGGGGACAGCGCCGTCGACGCGGAAGTCAGCGGCTCGGCGACCGCGGCCGGCGGCGGCATCGGCACCATTCACTCATCGGACACCTCACCGGTGAGCGGCGACACGATCTCCGGTAATACCGCAGCTGGGCTCGGGACGGGCGCGTCGATCGGCAACGCCGCCGGGGCGGGCGTCTTCGAGGTGGACTCCGGTAGCGCCGACGCCATCACGCACTCTCACATCACGGGCAATTCCGCGCGCGCCGTGAGCACCGGGATCAATCAGGCCGAGGTGCTGTCGGCCGGTATCGCCGTCGCCGCCTCGAACGACGGCCATGCGCTGATCGATAGCGTCGTCCGCGGCAACACGGCGGTGTCCAAGGCGACCGGCGGCGGGGAGGCCGAGGCCGAAAGCGGCGGCATCGGGGCGCTTGTCTCGCTCACGGCCGACGCGGTGACGGACTCGACGATCAGCGGCAACAAGGCCACGGCCTACAGCACCAGCGCCGGGAACGCGGTGGTCGGCGGCGCGGGGATCGGCGGCGCCACCGCCAGCTCGGCCAACGCGATCAGTGACTCGGTGATCGACAACAACCTGTCGGTCGCGAAGGCTACGGGTACCGGCAGCGCCAGCGCCGAAGGCGCGATCGTCGCGGTCGAGTCGCCGATCACCGGCAGCCAGATCTCGGGAAACAAGGCCAAGGCGACCGCGTCAGGCGCGAACCCGGACGCTCCTGTTCAGGCGGTGGCGGCGGGCGGCGGGATCCTTGACGCTCTCAACACGATCACCGGGTCGTCGGCGAGCCCGATCAGCGGTACGTCGCTGACCGGCAATGTCGTCGTGGCCAGCTACACCGGCACCGGCGCCGGACTCGCTCAGGCCGCCGGCGGCGCGATCGGCGCCAGCACGGCGATCAGCGACAGCGCCGTGCTGGGCAACCGCGCGACCGCCTCCGGGTCGGGCACCGGCGTGCTCACCAGCGGCCTGCCGTCGCTGGGAACCACGGCCAGTCCGCTGACCAGAGTTCGCTCTGGGCCGGCCGTCGGCGCCGGTCCTGCTGGCGTGGCCGGACTGACCACGAAGTTGAAGAGCGCGGTCGCGGCGATGGAGGCCAGGCCGTTCGCGGCGAGCCGACCAGCCCGGGGCCAGGCGCGCCCGGCCGACACCACGATGCTGGCGTCCGCGATCGCGGGAGCGGGCGGCATCGACGGGCTCACCGGACCGGCCAGCAACAGCACGATCAGCGACAACAAGGCGGCCGCCACCAGCACCGGCACCGGCATCGCGTTCAGCCAGGGCGCCGGGATCGCCATCGCGGCCCAACTCGTCAAGGTCACCGTCGCCGGCAACGTCGCCACCGCGACCGGCCCGACCGGGTCGTTTGTCCTGGGCGGTGGCGTCGGCACGTCCACCTCGCTGGCGAACAGCATCATCGCGGGCAATGCACCGACCGACTGCGGCGCACCCGCCGGGACCGATGCGGGCGGCAATCTGGACAGCGACGGCACCTGCGGCCTGACCGCCGCCGGATCGATCAGCGCCGGGAATGCCGAGCTGGCACCGCCGGCGTCCAACGGCGGACCTACCAAGACCCAGGCGCTCCAGACCGGCAGCCAGGCGATCGGCCTCGGGGTGACCGGCACCTGCGAGCAACTCACCGGCCCGGACGGCACGCTCGACACCGACCAGCGCGGGAGCGCTCGGAACAGCGCGGCCAG
>DASYAT010000312.1:0-1810 GCA_036501205.1 Streptosporangiaceae bacterium
GCCGCCCAGGGCCCGGCGCACTTCGCGTTCGATGAGGCAGAACACGAGCAGGGCCAGGCAGATCACCTGGATCAGGGCGGCGACGCGGTTGTTCTTGTGGACGAACAGTGGGGTCACGGCCAGTGGGCCCTTGAAGTCGCCGTAGTGGTGTTCGACACCGGATTGGCCTTTGTAGTCCGGCAGGATCTGCTCGGCGGTGCGCGCCTGGCCGTCGCCGGGGGTCGGTAGCGGGGCGATCAGGCAGTACCAGCCGTCGGCGGCGGCCTGCACCTGCAGGGCGTCGGTGTCGAAGGTCCAGGTGAACGTGGGCTTGCCGGTGTCGGGTTGTGTGCCGGTCGTGGTGCGCAGCACGCCGACGACGCGCCGGGTCTTGGCGATCACGCCGGCCCTGGCTGCGATCTTTTCCGCGGTGTTGTAGTACCGGCCGCCGGCGCCGGCGGCCAGTTTGTCCAGCTCGGCGGCGGCCTTGGCCAGGCGTTTGTCCCGGGCCTGCTGCTGGCCTGCGGCGTTGCCGGTGCTGTAAACCAGGACGCGGCGCAGCGTCACCGGCTTGTCGCTCTTGCGCGGGCCGGATAGGACCACGGTGTCCTCGGCCACCCGATAGACCTCCCGCGCATCCGGCGGCGCGTTCTCGGCGCGCACCGGGACGTATTCCACGACGCGGGCCGTGTCCTTGTCCAGCCCGGCGTAGAAGCCGTCGGCGACCCGGGCGGCAGGCAGCGGGGCGGTGAAATCCACACCGGCCGCGACCATCGCGGTCACATTCGCCCAGGACACCAGCTTGGAGTCGGCGACCATCAGGAACCTGCGCGGCCCGGCTACCTGCCGCAACGCCTTCATCGTATCCACGACCTGCGACACCTCGGCTGCGCCGCCGTCGAACACCTTGGCGAACACCGGGATCCCGCCGTCCCCGGCCACCCCCAGCCCGGCCTGCACCTGCTTGAGATCGAAGCGGCGGTCTTTCGGGTGACCGTGCTTGATCTGTGGGAACGCCGGGTCCTGGCCCTCGCCCGGATAGGCGCCGAACACCGACATGCTGGTCATATCCCAGTGGATCCGGGCCACATCGATCCCGAACTCACCGATCGCCGTGGCGGCGACCGTACCGGATATCTCGGCCAGACGCGGCGCGATCGCATCCAGGGCCCGGGCCAGCCGGTCGTCGTTGAGCAGTAGCGCCTCAGTGCCGAACACCTCCTCCACCGCCCAGGCCGACGCCCAGTCCCCGACCCGCTGCAACGGCATCGGCGACGTCAGACGGTTCGCGATCAACACCTCGACCACCTGCCCGTGGGTCAGCTCGGCATCGGCCCGAACCGGGCACAGCCCATCCACGATCCCGGCCACATCCAGCCGCCGCAGGATCTGCGCGACCGCGGGCAACCCGCCCAACCGCTTCTTCACCCCGGCCTCAACCACAGCGTTCATCACCGGGCGCACCGTGCGCGCCCTCGGCGACTTCGAGCTCTTCGACATACCCAGCCAACGACCACGATCCCGCCCCGGGCACGGCCCGCCAGCGAGACCAACCGAAATCGCTACATGCGAACTACGCGGCTAGCTCAACTCTGACACTCCGGCAGAGGGGGAGGGGCTGGGAAGCGCGTTGGCGGCTCGGTGGACACCCTCTGGCACGAGCCACAGTCATCACCCGGATTAGCCGGTGGAGGCTGCGCGACATCATTCTCGACGACCTCCCGCGCTATTCAAGCGCTGGCGACAGACCAAACGACCAGTGCCGTTGCCACACTCACACGCGTCATGAACACCTCCGACAAGAGGTTCCGATGGAATACGACGTGGAATT